>JAZPZN010000092.1:0-27442 GCA_045544715.1 Oscillospiraceae bacterium
ACACTATACCCCTGCCTGTTGCAGGGGTCTGAAAGACCATGAGTTTTTACCTCCTAAGCAAAAAACGGGCTCTGTATCAGAGCCCGTTTTTGTTTATCGAATATAGCGATTTAGCTATTTCTAACCAAAGCTATTGACATTTAATGCGCAAAGTTGTATAATATCATCACAATATTGCATTTTTGGAGGTAATTATGGCAAAAAAGATAAGAGCAAAAGATCTGCGTCAGGCGCAAAATTCCGCAAGATCCGACGCTATCAGACGAGAACAGCAGGCAAGAGAAGCCGCCCTACTTGAGGAAAAGCGCAAGCAGGAGCTTGAGGCTAAAAAAAAGCAGTTTCAGTCTAAGCTGGATGCCAGACGCTCACTCCCCAAAAATCAGAGAAGCTCCCTTGCCAAAGCCGCTGGTCTTAAATCTGCTTTTGCCATCGGCAACGATATCTATCTTACCTCCTTCGGAAAAGGCAACTCCGCAACCCTTGAAAAGAAGATAAACGAAACAAGCGTACTGAATATCGCACCATCTGATGCCAGCCTGTTTACCGTTGAAAATGTCACTGATGCTGTTATCCCCATTAACAGCAAGCGTATTGCAGGACTTGAAGCCCAGACTGACAGCCCCATACATACGATGTGCCCCGAAAACAAGGGAGTGCAGCCCGATAACCTTATGCTGAAGGGCGAGCTTGAAAAGCTGTATTTCGGCAACACCTTCAATGACAATATACATATACAGATAATCTACAACATCCTCGATATCGAAAAGATACTGACCGCCCATAGTGTAAACACTGTCTACACACTCAACAATATCCTTGATATTCAGGACAGAGAGGATTACATCGGCAAGCTGACCGCCTCCAAGACCTATGAACAATACTGCGAAAACCCAAAGGCGCAGGAGAAATTCACCAAGCTCTGCCACCAGCCGAGGCTAGGATACTATGGCGATGCATTCTTCGCCGACAGCAAGACGAAACGATGCGAAAAGGATATATACGATATAATCACCCTCATCTCTACCCTGCGCCAGATATGCGTGCATTACGAGGTGGAAAAAAAGGCATGGCTATATTCTCCCGAAAAGCATCTCGACCACGAATTCACCGATATGCTCAGCCGCCTCTACAGCGAGGCAGCAGCTACCATAAACGACGGCTTCGTAAAAGACAACCACGTTAATATACTGATACTTAAAGATAAGCTGAAAAACATCAACGATGTACATTCTGACGAGATGAACGGGCTTATCCGCAAATATTACAGCTTCATGGTGATGAAAGAGCATAAGTTCCTCGGCTTTTCACTGAAAAAGCTGCGTGAGAAGATGCTGGCTGATACCGAATACGATATCAGATTCACTGATATGCAGACAAAGATCAAATACGACCCCATCCGCTCAAAGCTGTACAAGCTTATAGATTTCGCCCTGTTCGACTACTATACGGGCGATGAGGGCTCCGCTGAAGCGGATGACATAACATTAGGTCTGCGCTCCGCCATTTCTGATGAAGATAAGGAGAATATATACACATCGACAGCATCAGCACTGTATAAGAAAAAAGAGCACATCATCAAGGCTTTCGCCGATCTGCTGACCGACAACAAAAAACTGGTTGGATTGATAAAGAACGAAACCATTAACAGCATCGATATCAGTACGCTGATCGATCAAAAGCAGATCGAAAACATCAGCTTGTTCTCAAAATACATCTATCTCCTCACCCGCTTCCTCGACGGCAAGGAGATAAACGATCTTACCACCACACTGATAAACAAATTCGATAACATCGGCAGTCTTATCAATGTGCTGGAGCAGCTTGGATATGAGTGTAACTTCACTGATGATTTTATATTCTTCAAAGACAGCGGCATCATCGCCGAGGAGATGAAGCTGATACACAACATTGCAAGAATGGGCAGAGTTATTCCATCAGCTAAGCAACAGATGTATCTTGACGCTATAGATGTGCTGGGTGTTGATGACGCACAAATGAGCGATACCGACAAGCAGGCTCTGGTGAACTCGATACTCGGTTTCGACAGCGAGGGCAAAGCAATAAAAGGGGCGAACAAAGGCTTCAGAAATTTCATTGCCTCCAATGTTATCGAATCCTCAAGATTCAAATACCTTGTTAAATATTGCAAGCCTGCAAAGATACGTGCCATCGCCAGTCAGGAGCACGTTATCAGATATGTACTCAGCACGATACCGGACTCGCAGATAGAGCGATATTACCTCTCCTGCAACCCCGACAACAGAAGATATCCAGGCAGAGACGAGGCAGTCACCTCCCTTACAAGCATCATCACATCTATGAGCTTCAGCGTGTTCAGAGATGTAAACAACAGGACAAATGCTACAGGCAACAGTGCCGATGCCAGAAGGAAGATGCAGTATCAAACTACCATCAGTTTGTATCTTACAGTTTGCTATCTGTTTGTGAAAAACCTTGTAAATATCAACTCCAGATATACAATGGCTTTCCGTATGCTTGAAAGAGATGCGTATCTTTATGGCATAACCTCTCATGCAGAAGGAAGCACTATACAGGAGCAGGACGAAAACAGGCGCAATATGCTCAAAACGGATTACGCAGCACTTACCCGATACGTACTTGCCGACAGCATCGACAATGCCCACAACCGATATCTAAAAAACAAGAAGTGGCACAAGCTGACGCAGGACAACCTCGACAACTTCGATGCCAATGCAGCTGCGAGATTCCGTGATACAGTGGCGCATCTCAATCCCATAAGGAATGCCGACCTGTTTATATGCGGACTTGAAAAGATAAGCTCATACTATGAGGCATATCATTACCTCGTACAAAAAAGTGTTATCCAGCGCATACAGAATACAGGCATGACAGAGGCGACCGCAAAATATGTGTCAGACATCAACCAGTACAATAGCTACAGTAAGGATTTTGTAAAGGCATTGTGCGTGCCGTTTGCATATAATATCGTAAGGTTCAAGAACCTCACTGTATACGAGTTGTTTGACAGAAACTACACACCCGAAAGCGACTGCAAATAGTATAGCAGTAGCATAAACAAAAAAGCCCCGCACCAGCGGGGCTTTACCAATAACTGTACCCAAAATCCGACAGCTATTGACTTTACGGTTATGTATAATGTATAATCTTAGTATAAACACAAGCGTGACAAACAGGAGGTAAAAATGCTAATTCTTTCAACAATCATGCCTGTAAATGATAATATTAACAAGGAAAGCTTTCTTGATTGCTTTGCATCCTGGTCGGGCATCAGTGTATCAAACAATACCGACACCTATAAGGAATGCTTAACTAGCTCAGGCTGTAAGAAAGTGAAAACGGTATGCTTCGATGAAATGGGAATATTCGCAGCACATTGCAGCGAAGACACCCCAAGCGGCAGATGGGAAACAGAGTTCATACTAAACACCGTAAAGGGGCAGCTGTTCGTCAATATGAGCCGATCAGTCACCCGTGAAACCTTGAATATGAAGCCTCATTATTATCTTCCCACATTACCTGCAAAGCTTATCAAGGATGGCTATGGCGGCAAGGTGTGTGGTTTCCCTGTCTGCGATCGCTCAGTGGATGTCAGCATCGATGATGCAGGGCGGCTCAGCGATCTTGTGAACGGTCACTGCGAAAACATCTTCCCTGTAGTATACCTTTCCTCTGCTTCGATACTCAATGCCGATCTTCTGGCAAGCAAGCTTGCGGGTGCTGCGATAGTGCTCACCGACAGCAACGATATCCTTGCATCTGATATGGAGGAATTCGCAGGAAGCCCTGTCCACCTCATCATCCCTGGGCAAAGCATCAAGGCTTACTCGAATGATGTATTCCATCGTGAAATACAGGCTGATGTATTTGAGTTCCACAACAGTACCGCCCGTGAGGATGAAGATACATGGTTCGGTCTTAATGCACAGATAAACTCCATCAGAAACAGTGAGCTGCTGAAAAAGTACAAAGCTGCCGACAGCGAGCGCAGCGATATCTACGAGCTCTGCGAAAACTTCAGCAACGAGCGTGATGCTTTAGCCGAGGAAGCAATGCAGCTTAAAAATGAAAACATGATACTCAGTGCAAGATTGTCGCAACTTACAAGCAGGAGTGAGCGTAGCGCAGACAGTGCTTCTATCCTGTCAGCAGGAACGGAAAGAGAGCTTTACGAAAACGAGTTCACCGAGGTGCTTATCGATATTCTGCGCAAGGACATCGCCAATATCGAGGAAAACAGCCGTCGTTATCACATCCTCAGTGCTATTATTGCAGCAAATCCCACTCAGGACAAGCCACGCAAGATGAGAGAGCTTGTAAAAGTCGTGCTGAAGGGTTATCGCTCGTTTGACTCTTCGATATGCTCAAAGCTTGAGGAGATAGGTATTACCGTACATCCTGGCAATACACATCATTATCTACAGTATTACGGCGACAGCCGATATGATATCGTGGCAGCATCCACCTGCAGCGATACCAGAGGAGGCAGCAATCTTGCTCACATAGTCGCAAACAAGATGTTCTGACCATCCCAGCAGATATATCAACTGTCTGCTGCCAATGCCAACATATAATACCCAAAAGGAGCGCAGCTGCAAACTGCGCTCCTTTTCAGTTATACTATATTCATTGCTGATACGGTATGCGCATATATGCTGTCAACGGTTAGCAATAGCTAACCAATACCTACTTTCATGTATCTGTAGCAGACATTTATATAGAATATCGGCACCGTTAACAACGATGCCGATATTGAATATTTATGTTATGTCATCAACTCGCCTTACCATTATGGCATAGAAAGCTTAATCATATAATGCTCTCATTTTGTCAAGCTCTGCCTTGTATTCCTCTACAAAATCGTCGGGGGCAAGCACCTTTACCCAGCTTCCCTGCGACAACAGATACATCATAATTCCTGTGCCGTACACCTCTGCCTCAACAACTGCGGTATTGCCTTTCACATCCAGTACCACTGCGGTAGGTAATCTGTCGAGTATTGCTTGTAAAGACGGGCCGCTGAACTCAAATCTGACAGTACGGCATTTTCCCGGAAACATGAACTGTATCTTTTTTCGTAGCTCTCCCTCATCAAAATCAAACTTTCTCTCAAGCTCAAAATGAGTACGGTGCTCTACGATATCCGATATCCTGTCCGCACGGAAATATATAGGAGTGTTACTTTCATCCTCTGCCTTGTAAGCGATGAGGTAAAAATAATACTCGCTGAACATCAGAGATACAGGGCGAAGCCTATGAGTAACACGCTCTCTGCTCATCTTGTAGTAGGTGACAGTTATCTCGGTACGGCTGCGGATGTTTTCAGCAAGCTGCCATAATCTATCAACAACTCCATCGCAGTCGCTCTTGACCTCGCAGTAATGGTATTTTTCCTTTGCGATAAGGCTATCCAGCAATGCCCTATCCTTTGCAGAGGTAAACTGCCTAAGCTTTCCTATTATAGTCAGAAGCTCCTGCTTACTGAGTGCCCTGCTGCCTATCAATATCTTAATAAGGGCCAGCAGCTCGCTATCACGAAGAAAATCATCAAACCTCAGCGTATAGCATTTCTCACTGCGGCTGTAGATGAGCTCCGCATGACCTGCAAGCTCTCTGTTTTCTGCAAGGAACAGCCTTATCTCATTGATGTTGCGGGCTATGCTTTTGGCAGATACTCCATATTCATTGGCAAGGGCGGAGGTAGTGAGCTTTTCTCCTCTCAGCCCACGTAAAAAAATCGCTAAAGTGCGGTCGGTGCGTTCTGTCGGCATAATGATACCCTCCTTGATGTATAAAGTATATCACATAAAAACATCGGTTGCAAGTGCTATCTATATTCTAGCAAAACAGGCAGACACACCTGTGTCCCATAAAAAAATCTCAGATAATTAAAAAACTTTTTACAGGGACATAAGTGTGTCCCTGCCAATGAGTATAATTAAGTCAGAAAGCAGCAAGGAGGTAATGCTATGAACGGATTTTTACCGATAAAAAACATCAAGTGCCCTGCCTGCGGCAAGATCATCAGAGATAAAAACGTGATAGCCTGTCCAAAATGTATGAAACTGCTGCCGCAGAGACTTATTAAAACTTAAAGGAGGTGTAAAAATGGCAGACGACGGATTATGGGGATTTCTCGGTATGGCTGCGCTGGGTATCGGTACGCTGATATGGAAGGGAGTTGAGCACCTTGCCGAAAACAGCGATAGTGACATCGGCTCATCCATTGCCGATGGAATGTCAAAGGTAGACGACTTCGCCTCTGACAAGATGGGAAAGCTGGAGGAGCTTCAAAGCAAGGCAGAATGTATGTCTGACGAACAGCTGAAGAGAGCGATCAAAAACAGCGGAACAAGCTCCACTGCAAAGAGCGTTTATGCCGCTGAACTGAAAAAGCGACAGTAAGAAGGGAGAATTATTCATGGCAGTGAAATACACACGAATAGAATACAAATGCAGCTATTGCGGCGCAAATCAGAGCCGCTCTGCAACAGCAGGCAGACCTGACCCAGGCAACTGTCCCCGCAAGCCAAAGGACAAAAATGGTAAGCCTAAGCCCCACAGTTGGGTAGTTAATAAGAGAATATAAGGAAACGACAAGCCACTGCATATACAGTGGCTTTTGCATTATAGTTGCATTTGAGTTTATATGTATTGACTTATGCTGTATGCAGATGTATAATTATCATCGAAGATATATATTATTTTACACCACCTTTGCTCAAGTGACATGATCAATGCTGAGCTGTATCAACATCTGTTTCGGAGGCAAATATGATCAATACAGAAAAACTGACGAGAGTTTTTGAACGCTATAAGAACATATACTGTAACATCTTCAATACACTGTACCCCTCTAAAAACAGCACCGGCTTCACCGAGCGCAATCTCTCAGTCAATTTCTCAAAGGCTTACGAAAGCGAGTATCCCCATGCTATAACATGGTTTGAATTTCAATTCGGCAAAAACAACAGCCTGCATTATGATGCACTGATAATAGATCCTGTCAACAAAGATCTATACTTGATTGAATCAAAACGGTTTTCAAAATTATTCAGCAAAATAAGAGAGGTACAATGCGATATTGAGAGGATCAACGATGCTGCAACGCTATACAAAAATGAATTTTCAAACCGAATCGACAACTTCTCGGAGTATACCATGTACGGCATCATCCTAGCAGATGTATGGACTGAAAACAAAAACAAAACAAAGGTCAAACGCTCATTTGAAAACAGCACATTTGCAGCTGATTTCATGCCTGAGCTTTACAACGACAAAGATAACAAGCTGAAAAATGCTGCATATTTCATAGCCGATTTTACGAGCCTGCCTCGCCACTGCAACGATGTAATGGAAAACGATCTCAGATCTATACGCCAAAACTACAATCTGCTATCTATAGTATGGAAGCTTACATAATAACATATCGCCCCACTTAAAAGTGGGGCGTAATTGTTATGGAAGGAAGTATTCCACCACCAGCATAATGGCAAACACTACGAAATTATACACTAAGAACAGTGCCATATATTTTCCTCGCTGTGCGTTTTCGGCACAGCCATAATAGCGGTAGGAGATAAGACTTGCAAGCGAAGCAACAGGTGTTCCAAGACCGCCTATATTAACGCCACGCATCAACTCAAATGCTTCCTCTGTGAAATCTGCCAGCATCAGCGCAGCAGGTACATTACTTATCACCTGGCTCAGTATAGCTGATACTATCAGCTCATTCCCTGTAAGTATCGATGATATAAAATCCCTTACGGCACCTAGCGTACCAACATTGCCTACAAACACAAAAAAGCATATAAAGGTTGCCAACAGCCCGTAATCTATCCTTGAAAACAGCTTATAGTCAGCAACTGCAATAACTATCAAAGTTGCAGCAAGACAGATATACTCATGCACGATGCCTGCCACTGCAAGCACGCACACTGCAAACACTGCGATATACAGCCATAACCGCACCCCAGCCAAAAACGGCTGCTCCTCATCGGCATCGCACTTCACCTCGCACTTTTTTACCAGCAGTACCGAGGCGGAAAGCAGGATATAGCTGACGATTCCCAACGGCAGCATCGTTGCAAGAAAATCCCCAGCCGACATTTCATAGTGCTTATACAAAAACAGATTCTGCGGGTTTCCGATGGGAGTTACCATGCTTCCGAGATTTGCAGCAGCAGTTTCGATTATCACGGTAACGATCAGATTGTAAGCCATACCACTTCCCGAAAACAGACCCACTGTCAACGGTACAAATGTGATAAGTGCCACATCATTTGTGACTAGCATGGATACGAAAAAACATAGGTTCATCAAAATAAACGCTATCATCCTCGAAGAACTGGTTTTGGAAAGCAGGGTCTTTGAAAGCTTTGCAAACACCCCAAGACTGCGTAGCCCTGCAACGACCGCCATCAGGCAAAGCAACAAGATGATAACAGCCCAATCCACATATCCGAAATAATCAAGGCTTGGCGGCACGATAAAAGCCGAAGCCACTGCCAGTAAAAAGGAGATCACAAGCACAATGTTCTCCTTTACAAATGCGACGATCTTATCCATAATACCCCTTATTCACAAAAAAATGCCCGCTGCGATATCACAACGGACATTATTAAATTTAATAGCTTCTGAATTACTTAGCAGCCTTCTTAGCAGGAGCCTTCTTTGCAGCGGGCTTCTTCTCCTCAGCCTTTGCCTCAGCCTTGGGAGCTTCAACCTTTACAGGTGCAGGAGCTGCAGCCTTCTCCTCTGCCTTAGCAGGAGCAGCCTTCTTTGCGCAGGGCTTCTTTGCAGCAGGCTTCTTCTCTGCCTTTGCGGGAGCAGCCTTCTTTGCAGCGTCAGCTTTCTTTGCAGGGATAACAGCAGCGAGAGCCTTAAAAGACTCTACATTGCCCTCAACCTGTACAAGGCCGTCAGCGATAGCAGCATCGATAGTGATATCACCGCTCATGATCTTATCAAGGTTCTCAGTGGAAACGGTAACAGCAGCTGTTCTGTCGTTGTACTCGTAAGGCATTACAGCAATAACGCCATCCTTGATCTCGATGTACATATCCTGAGAAATATCAAGCAGGTTAAAGTGAATAGCAACAAGTTCCTTGAACTTCTTTGCCTTTGCCTTGCTGCCCTTGAGGTAACCGCCGATCTTCTCGGCAAGCTCAACGTTAGTCATGTGTCATATCCTCCTAAATAATCAAGTAACTGAGTAATTGACAGAACAAAGGCTCTGTCGTACTTTGCTAATCAATAGTATAGCACATTAAAGCGGTGTTTTCAATAGTCAATTTCTATAAAATTACTTAATATAGCAATTTGTTTTAGGATAAAAGATAAAAATCAAGCCTCGTCCGTCTGTGGGATCTCCTTACCGTCATATCCGATAAAGTGACGCTTGGGAGGATCAGCTATGGGCTTTTTGGGAACGGCGGTCAGAAGCTCAAGTCTTATCTTGTCACGATACTCAGGCTTTACCATGTAGTATACATAGCTTTCGATAACATTTGCCTTCTGGATAGTCCTGCCCTCGATCTTGAAATTGCAGAAGCCCATCTCCATATACTTCGTATAGATATCATCACGCTTTACAAAAGTCTTGTAATCCTGTATCTGATAGAAATTGAAGTTTGTATTAGGGCACTTGAATTCATGTGCGCCTTCAAGAGGATTGGTATCCTTGGAATTAAGCAGCATAGGCGAAACAGGAGTCTGGCTGCACTTACGCTGACATTCACCAAGCACCTTATAATGCTCACCTCTGCGCTGACAATGAGGAACGCAGTAGGGATTTATAAGTATCTCACAACGCTCACGATACTTCTCGGGGATAGTTGCAAGCTTTTCAAAATCGTTATTCCAGTTGTAATCAAGAACGACCAGCTTGTAATCCTTCTCCAGTTCCTCAATGAGCTTATCGTGATCCTCTATCTGCTTTACAGTGGAGGATACAACAGGATACTGAGGATACTTTTCACGAATATACGCTTCAAGGCAAGGCACATTTGCAATTACCTCGTTGAAGCCGTTTTCTGCAAGCTTGCATATACGGTTACAGAACGCATCCTTCAGGTCAGCCTCAGTGATAGTGGGATTTGTAAAAGTGTAACGGATCGGAACATTGCGATCATTGAACTCTCTGATAGTATTCTTGATCTGAACTATATTAGAATATCCACCTATTGCTCGTCCGCCATTCCATAGTGCGGGGCTAAAGCAGCCATAGCATGATGCGATCTCCACGCCATCGTAAAAATACTCGGGATGCTCCTTGATCATATCGATAAGATTAAGGTTTATATCCCAGTGCTGATTGAAATCAGGAATATGGAATCTTGCTTTCATCTTTTAATTCTCCTTAAATGTGATAAAATTTGCTATTATTAGTATATCTTAAATGATGATAATTGTCAAGCGGAAAATTGTAGCCATGATGCTTTTGAAAACACATATCCCTACTTGCAAATTCATTCAGTGAAACAATACTAAAGTATTCTGCCCTATAAATAAAAAGCAGCATCGCAGACAACCGACGATACCGCTTTCAATGGTTTTGATCTGGCAACTGCTACGACATCATAGCTCTGCTGCAAGATCATCATTTTCCTCGAAATAAACAGTCCTATCCCTAAACAAAGCAGGGATGTATGCCGCCAGTATAGCAAGCACTCCCACAAGCTCCAGCCAGACGATAGGCGGCAGCATATCAAGAAATGGATACACCTCATAAAGCTGCGCAGGCAGTTCATTCATCATTATATAATTCGTACCGAATACGTTGTTGAACACCGCAACCGCCAGTATCACCGAATTGCCTCCCACAAAAGCAGGGAGAGCCGCCCGTATCTCCACTCTGTAGTCCAGAACGAACAAGCAATATAGACTGATAAGCAACATGACATGATGACTGATCAAAAACTGATAAAAAGTGTAGCTCTGCCAGCCATAGCCAAGATCGGGCCATATCATCGCAGGCAGCGGGCCGATAAATGTAAAGAAATATACTATACGATACAGATTTTTCCTGTTGTCTGTCAGAAGGATATATATCATTAAAAAATTTGTGATGAAGCAAAGATGGAACGGCAGATCGGTATCGAATCTCCAAACACCGAGCACGATTTTTGATAGATAATGTATAGCCATATTTCCGCCAAGAATAGCTGCGAAGGAGATACGCACTGCCCGCTGCCCAAGCTTTCTTAGCCTATGCCTGAAGCAGAATATCAGCACCGCCAAAAGTATCTCAGCTGCTGACAGCACAATATGCACACTGCCGAAAAGCTCTAGCCTGTCGGGTATACCGATAAAAAATCCTACCATGCTGCCATCCTCCTCTATATTATACAATAATTATACATTATCATCTCAACGATGTCAATATACGCATGAATACTGCGAATATTTTACATTATATTACGAACAATAACGATGTTTTATCTTATTATATTATCGGAGATATTCTGTTATGTCTAAACCTAAGTTTTCAAACCGTATCGGATTTGTACTGGCAGCGGCAGGCTCTGCAGTGGGGCTGGGCAATATCTGGCGATTTCCTTATCTGGCTGCCGAGTATGGAGGAGGCATCTTCCTGCTGATATATCTGCTAATGATGCTGATATTCGGCTTTCCAATCATGGCAATGGAGATAGCTATTGGACGAAAGACAGCCTCGGCAAGCCTTACAGCCTACGGAAAGCTGGATAAGCGTGGCGGATTTATCGGCATACTGACCGCTGCGGTAACACTGATAACTCTTCCTTACTACTGTGTCGTTGGAGGCTGGGTGCTGAAATACCTCACTGTTTACGTAAGAGGTCAGGGGATGACCGCAGGGGCAAGCGGCTTTTTCAAGCTGTTCACTGCCGATACTGCCGAGCCTATGATATTCCAGGCGATATTCCTCGCATTTGCAGCAGGTATCCTTCTATTCGGAGTAAAAAACGGAATAGAACGTGCAAACCGTGTTATGATGCCGATACTGATAGCCCTCGGAATTGCAGTAGCCATCTATACCCTCACTCTTGACGGGGCAATGAGCGGAGTAAGATATTACCTCACTCCTGACTTTTCAAAGCTGTCATTCCGCACCGTGTTAGCTGCAATGGGGCAGATGTTCTATTCGCTGTCGCTATCCAGCGGAATAATGGTCACCTTCGGTGCATATCTGGGACGAAGCACAAATATCGAACGCTCTGTCAAGCAGATAGAGTTGTTTGATGTGGGTATTGCGTTCCTATCGGGTCTTATTGTGCTGTCGGCGATATTCGCACTCTCAGGCGGCGAGGAAACAGCAATGGCTGCCGGTGCAGGACTAGTTTTTGAAACACTGCCTAAATTGTTCGCAGCGATGCCAGGCGGTGGAATCGCAGGCATACTGTTCTTTGTTTTAGTGCTGTTTGCGGCACTGACCTCCGCAATATCCATGATGGAAGTAAATGTTGCGAACCTCATTGAGCGTTTTAATATGAAGCGACACAATGCGGTGCTGCTGATGGCAGGGATCATTTTCCTGCTGGGAATACCCTCAGTGCTAGGATACAGCCTGCTGAAGGAACTGCGCCCCTTCGGAATGAACCTCATGGATCTTTTTGATTATATCGGAAACTCGCTGCTGACCCCCATCGTCGCACTAATTAGCTGCATCTTTATCGGTTGGGTAATAACACCCACAGTGCTCAGCGATGAGCTTGGAAATTCAGGAACGTTCAAACGCCAGAAAAGCTTTGAATTTGTTATCAAATGGCTTGCACCTATCTTTATCATAGCTGTAATGGCAGGCTCATTCCTTGAGATCTGATGGTATTTTTCTAATTGTCCCAAAATTTCCGTGCGGATGTAATGGTAATGTGATATTATATTATTGTGCCAATCAAACGGCATATATTTTCCCCAATTTTTCATTTCCCCTTTTCACTTTTTCTCTGTTTTCACCGCCCGACCCGATGTTGAGCGGTATTTTTTTCGAAACTTTTTAATTGTCCCAAAAAATCCACACATTACCTTCCGTAATGTGATATCATATTATTGTACCAAGCAAATGCTGCAGAGCTTCTCTGATAACAGCATAGTGGTACTGTGTCATAGTTTTTTGTGTTCCTAGTGTTCACCTTTCACTTTCCTTTCTTATCTGCCGTCTGATATGCTGTCAGACGGCACATCTTTTTGCAGATTTTTCAAAAAATATTGCATTTTGCAAAATAGGGTGATATAATAGTAATGTTGATGTTTCATATTGTTTGATGAAATCATAATATTATAAATTTGTGTAGGAGAGATAAAATGGCACTTGATATAGGCATTGATTTAGGTACGGCAAATATAATAATCACCATAGCAGGAAAAGGCATAGTTCTCAACGAGCCATCCGTTGTCGCATACGACCGCAAGAAAAAAGCAGTGGTCGCTGTCGGTGAGGAGGCTTACAAGATGCTCGGCAGAACTCCCGAGTATATCGTAGCTGTACGCCCTCTGAAAGACGGAGTTATTTCTGACAACGACATGACGCAGGAAATGATCAGGGCATTCATAAACAAAGTAAATACCAGCTTTATGTCTAAGCCACGCATCGTACTCTGCGTGCCCGCATCAGTCACCGATGTTGAGCGCAGGGCGGTAGTAGAGGCTGCACTTTCCGCAGGCGCAAGAAAGGTATACCTCATTGAGGAGCCTATTGCAGCACTTATAGGCGCAGGCATCGATATATCCAAGCCCAACGGTACAATGGTAGTAGATATCGGCGGCGGTACAGCTGATGTAGCTATCGTTTCCTTCAACGGTATCGTTCAAAGCCGCTCCATCAAAATGGCAGGAAACAAATTCGATCAAGCTATAATCCGCCACATCACACAGAAATATAAGATACTCATCGGCGAAAAGACCGCTGAAAAAGCTAAAATGGAGATCGCCAACGTGTTCAATCCTGACGGCAGCCGCAAAATGACAGTACGTGGCAGAAATCTTATCAAGGGACTGCCCGAAAGCCTTGAGATAAGCGATCTTGATATCTATGAGGCTATCTACGAAAACACGATGGAGATAGTGGAACAGGTCAAGCTGGTGTTGGAATCAACACCGCCTGAACTTGTAGGCGATATCCTCTCAAATGGTATTACACTTACTGGCGGAGGCGCACTGCTTGGCGGTCTTACCGAGCTTATCAGCCATCACGTCGGCGCACCCTGCTATGTTGCAGACAATCCTATCGAGTGTGTTGCACGGGGCGTAGATGTTGCATTCAAGATGTCGGGTGAATTGCTTGACGGATTCGAGCAGGTGCAGCTTTACAGCTACAAATAATCAACTTCAAACAATATAGGCTGTCGAAAGGCTGTTGTGGCTTTATCGGCAGCCTATCCGTTACATAGAGGAAAGTTTATTTACAGTTCATATTGTTAGGGTATAATTTATTATCATTTTATGGAGGAAGTATCAATGTTCCACATACTTGTTGCAGATGACGACCGTCACACACGGCTTCTGCTGCGTGCAATACTGGAGGCTGAAAATTATACCGTGTTCACCGCTGAGAACGGTGAAGCCGCCCTTGAAATAATGGATAAAGAGCACATAGATCTTGTCGTGCTTGATATTATGATGCCACAGATGGATGGCTATGAGTTCACAAAGACCTTGAGAGGATCAGGCAATAATCTGCCTATACTCATGGTCTCCGCAAAGCATCTCCCTGCCGACAAGCGTAAGGGCTTCATAGTAGGCACCGATGACTATATCACAAAGCCGATAGACGAGGAGGAAATGCTGCTGCGCATAAAAGCACTGTTAAGACGTGCACGTATCGTCAACGAGCAAAGGATTGTACTCGGCAATGTAACGCTGGACTATAACGCCATGACGGTTTCTAAGGCAGATGAATGTATCACCCTACCTCAGAAGGAGTTCATGCTGCTGTACAAGCTTCTATCCTATCCTGGGCAAATATTCACACGCATCCAGCTTATGGATGAGATATGGGGTGCCGACAGCGAAACCGGCTGGGAAACAGTCACTGTACATATTGCAAGGCTGCGAAAGCGTTTTGAAGGCTGGCAGGAATTCGAGATAGTATCCGTCAGAGGACTGGGCTATAAGGCGGTAAAAAAGGTATGAGCAAAAGGAAAAGAAAACGTAATGAGCGCAATAACCGCATAACCTTGACTCTGGTGGCTTCCGCTTCAGTCTTTTTCATCATATTTATTGCAATAATGGTTGCAATCGGGCTGATATATCTGCTGATGGAGCTTGGTATAATATTCTCGTTCGAGGAATTTGAGCTGTGGCAGATATTGCTGTTCCTCGCTGCCATAAGCATGATAGTAGGCTTCGTGCTGACTGCACTGCTGAGCAAGATACCGCTGAAGCCTATCACGCTGTTCATCACCGAAATAAACAGGCTCGCCTCAGGCGACTTCAGGGCAAGGCTCAATTTCGGCAGGATAGTAAGATCTTTCCGACCGTTCCAGCAACTTCAGGACAGCTTCAATATCATGGCTGAGGAGCTCGGCAACACTGAAATGCTCAGAAGCGATTTCATCAACAATTTTTCCCACGAGTTTAAAACTCCTATCGTGTCGATTGCAGGGTTTGCAAAGCTTCTGAAAAGAGGAAACCTCACCGAACAGCAGCGACTTGAATACCTCGACATAATCGAGATCGAGTCGCTTAGGCTTGCAACTATGGCAACTAACGTACTGAATATGACAAAGATTGAAAATCAGGGTATTTTATCTGAGGTGACCAGCTTCAACCTCTCCGAGCAGATAAGAAACTGCATACTCATGCTAGAGGTCAAATGGTCTAAAAAGGATATCGACTTCAACATCGATTTCAGCGAGCACACTATTACTGCAGGCGAAGAGCTGCTGATGCAGCTATGGATAAATCTCATCGACAATGCCATCAAATTCTCGCCAGATAGCAGCACTATCAGCATCGATATTTTCGACAACACCGAAAAAATATCTGTAAGCATAACGAGCTGCAGCACTATCCCTGAGGAGCAGCTACACCTCATCTTCAACAAATTCTATCAGGCGGATGTATCTCACTCCTCCGAGGGCAGCGGTATCGGTCTGGCACTGGTAAAACGCATAACCGATCTGCATAACGGCACAGTTACAGTTGAAAGCAGCGATACCACCACTTTTACAGTCACCCTGCCTAAAAATGTCGAATAGTTTTACATTGACCGACGGACTAACCGTCGGTTTTTTGTTATAATATCAAAACAAATAGCATATAAAAGTTTATATTCAGTTTATAATTCTCTGCTAAAATTATCCTTGTTGAACCAAACCTATCAAAGGAGATATAAAGATGAGAAAAGTAAAGATAATCACCGACTCATGCTCCGACTTAAGCTACGAGCTTCTGCAGAAGTATGATATCGACTATGCCAAAATGACTACCATCTGCAACGGCGATGAGACCCCCGCTCTGTTGGAATGGAGCCGTGAGGATGCGCACAACCTTTATGATACTATACGCAACGGCACACGTATCACCACTGCGCAGGCAGGCATGGATGAATTCGACCGCATCTTCACTAAGTATCTTGAGGAGGGCTTCGACATCGTGTATATCGGCTGCTCGACCAAGCAGTCAAGCTCTGTAAATACAGGCGGTGTAGTCGCACAGGAGCTTATCAAAAAATACCCCGAGGCAAAGATATACTGCATCGACAGCCTCAATGCAAGCCTCGGTGAGGGTATGCTGGCAATTGAGGCTGCAAAGCTTGCAGCCACCGGCAAGTCAGCCGAGGATATCAACGCTTACATCATAGATATCCGTAAAAATGTTCAAGAATTCGTCACTGTACATACTTTGGAGCATCTAAAAAAAGCTGGCAGGGTTTCCGCCTCCTCTGCATTTTTCGGGAATCTGCTAGGTGTAAAGCCCATCATAGTATCAGATGTAGATGGAGTTCAAGCGGCATACAAAAAGGTAAAGGGCAGACAGAATTCCTTCCGTGAGATCGTAACACTGCTGCAGCAGAATATCACCTCCCCCGAGGAGCAGACTGTATACATCGCCCATGCGGATTGCGGTGAAGACGAGATAAACACACTTGTATCCCTTGTAAAGCATCATATACATTGCAAAGATGTTTATGTAGGATGCATCGGCCCTATCATCGGTGCTTCTATCGGCCCTGACGCAGTAGGTGTATGGGGCTTCGGTGATAAAGTAACATTCAGCGCAGGTGAAAAATGATGGACATCCTTCTTTTTATAGCAGCTGCGATATCAGCATATCTTATATCTGGTCTCAATCCCGCAATCGAGTTTTCAAAACGGATATATCACACCGATATACGCACCTGCGGCAGTGGAAATGCCGGCTTCACCAACTTTAAAAGAAGCTTCGGTGATAAGTGGGCATGGTGGGTGCTGGTGCTCGACCTATCAAAGGCAGCAATTGTTGTAGCGATATTTGCAGCATTGTTCGGTCACTTTATGGGACAATATCAGCTTGGCGCAGCATTTACAGGACTGTTCGCAATGTTGGGACATGCTTACCCGATATGGTATAGATTTCAAGGCGGCAAGGGATTTCTTGTGTACATGTCAGTGGTATGGTTCATCGACTGGAGAGCGGGAATTATTGCATTAGCTATAATGCTAATTCTGCTGTTCACAACAAAATATATGTCTGTATCTACTGTCACTGCAATGCTAACCTGCCCGATAACGCTTATATTTACAGGTGCTTCCTCGGCTGTCATCATCCTATGTGCAGCCTGCGTGCTGTTTATGGCATGGCGACATCGTGAAAATTTCAAGCGGCTAAAAGAGGGCACTGAATCAAAATTCTCACTTAAAAAGAAAAACGAGCCCGAAAAAGAAACTACAAGTGTATAAAATACTCCTGAAAAGACATCGTTCTTTTCAGGAGCTTTATTTTCTGATACTCTTCGGCACACCTGCACTAATACTCATGTGACAAATTTGTAAGCCGCCTTTGAAAACTCAAAGGCGGCTGCATTTATATTGCTATGTAAAAGCCATCAGTATGAATGGGTGCTACATTAAGCGTGTAATCACGCTCGTCACGCAAACCCGCTCTTGCAAGATGGCTGCTCACTGCCGAATATGCATTGGCAGGAGTGTTGTTCTCACGGCTGAGATGTGCAAGAATTATATGTCGTGTGCCGCTGCGTACCAGCTTCTCGCAAAATTCCGCCGCCTCTATGTTAGAGAGATGACCGTGGTCAGAAGATATACGCTCCTTCAGATACGGAGAGTAATTAGTATTGCGTCTGAGCATCTCCTCATCATAATTGCTTTCAAGCAGCACGCAGTCGCAGCCACACAGATTATACTCTATCTCCTCAGTGATATGACCGATATCGGTACAAACTGCTATACGGTGGCTGCCGTAAATGATGGTATAACCACTGCTCTCGAGAGTATCGTGAGGAGTGTGAAATGCAGATACATCAAATTCAGCACTCTGATAGCCATCTCTAAAGATATTGTATATCTTAGCGCCATCGGGAAGTGGATTGTGGCTGTCTGCAAGCATCCGCTCAATAGTGCCGCTGCTGGCGAATACAGGTATATTGGTATGCTTCATCAGCTGGGCAACACCCTTGATATGGTCACTGTGCTCATGTGTGATGAACAAGGCTTCAATGTCCGATATATCGGTATCAATAAGCTCCAGTGCACTTTTTATCGCCCTAAAGGAGCATCCTGCATCAACAAGTATGCCATGCCCTCTCGTGCCAATAAATGTGCAGTTGCCCTCGCTTGAGCTACAGATAGGATATACCCTTGCCATCAGCTTACCTGCCTGGCAGACACCTTTTCAGAAGGGTCAGGCTCATCCACCTTTCTGATATCTGCACCGAGAATGCGCAGCTTATCCTCAAGGTTTTCATATCCACGCTCTACATGGTAGATGTCATAAATCTCAGTAGTACCGCTTGCACCGAGTGCTGCCACTATCAGTGCTGCGCCTGCACGCAGGTCAGTTGCCTTTACAGGGGCACCCTTCAAGCCATCGACACCCTCGATAACAGCAACTCTTCCCTCTACGGAGATGTTTGCGCCCATTCTGCGCAGCTCATCTACATAACGGAAGCGATTATCAAAAATGCTCTCAGTCACCATGCTTGCGCCCTTTGCACAGGTAAGCACTGCCGCCATCTGGGGCTGCATATCTGTAGGGAAACCGGGGTGAGGCTGCGTCTTAACAGAGGTGCAGACATAGTTGTCACCGCCGATAACACGCACCGCATCATCAAAAAGCTCCACCTGAGCGCCGATCTTCAGCAGCTTCTGTGTGATAGGCTCAAGATGCTTGGGGATAACATTCTTAATAAGGATATCGCTGCGTGTGGCAGCTGCAATGGTCATAAATGTGCCAGCCTCGATCTGATCGGGGATAACACTGTAAGTGGTGCCATGCAGACGGTCAACGCCACGAATCTTTATAACATCAGTGCCGGCACCGAGGATATCGGCACCCATCGAGTTGAGATAATTTGCAAGGTCAACGACATGAGGCTCTTTAGCAGCATTCTCGATGATAGTAAGACCTTCTGCCTTAACTGCCGCCATGATGCCATTTATGGTAGCACCAACACTTGTCTTGTCAAAGAATATCTGGCTGCCCACAAGCTTGTCGGCATTGATATTTACCATGCCGCCATCGATATTGTATTCAGCGCCAAGCTGGGCAAAGCACTTCAGATGCAGATCGATAGGTCTGTCGCCGAGATTACAGCCGCCGGGCATAGATACATGTGCCTCGTGAAATCTTCCAAGCAGAGTGCCAAGGAAGTAACAGGATGCACGCATGAGCTTAGCCTTCTCGTAAGGCACTGGCTCGTTGCGCAGCGTTGTGGGGTCTATCTCAACAGTGGTCTTGTTGAGCATACGCACATTTGCGCCCATTTCCTTCATGATATCAAGTATGATCAATACATCGCTGATGCTGGGTATATTTTCAATAATACAAGGCTCGTCGGAAAGAATAGTAGCAGGCAGGATAGCAGCGACCGCATTCTTCGCACCGCTGATAACGACCTCGCCATGCAGCTTCTTACCGCCGTTGATAACGTATTTTTCCAAAGTTACACATCCCCTCGTCCCCGATAGCGGGACTAAATATATTATATTGTTTTATAAAAGCAGCCAAGCCACTAAAATGCAAGAAAACGGCTTTGTACTGCGAAAAAAGCAAAAAGACACAGTGAGCCTATAGCTCAGACCTTATTATTATATCATATAATTCAGAAAAATAAAAGTGGAAATTGCAAAAAAATTAACACTTTCTAATTTTTTGTTACATTAACCAAAAAAGCAACTTTATTTCGGTTGATTTTATAATGAGATACCGCTATATAAATAAGTATCTCCTATGCAGTTTTTTCATTACACCAAAAGCTTCTTTGGCTAATTTTGCAGTTTTTGTCTGCAAATCCTGCGAAAACGATTGACAAAAATGCCGATTTGTGATTAAATATATAGTGGAAAAATATTTAGGGCGAGCCTATCTCACCCAAAAGAAAGGACACAAAACAAATGGCAAAGCTCAACGAAAACTTTTTCAACCTTAAGAAGAACTACCTCTTCATCGACATCGCAAAGCGCATCAAGGCTTACACTGCTGAGCATCCCGATGCAAAGCTCATCAGAATGGGCATCGGCGATGTAACTCAGCCCCTTGCCCCCGTAGTTGTTGAGGCTATGGAGAAGGCATGCAGAGAAATGGGCGTAAAGGAGACCTTCCGTGGCTATGAGGACAGCGGTGCAGGTTATGATTTCCTGCGTGATGCGGTATCTGACTACTACAAGAGCTTCGGAGCCGATGTTCCCGCAGAGGAGATCCACATTAGCGACGGCGCTAAGAGCGACTGCGGCAACATCATCGATATTTTCGGCGAAGGCAACGTAGTGCTCGTTACCGACCCCGCATACCCTGTATACGTTGACAGCAATGTTATGAGCGGCAACAGTGTTGTTTACGCTGACAGCAACGAGGAAAACGGTTTTGCAGCTATGCCTCCCAAGGATATCAAGGCTGACCTCATCTACCTCTGCTCTCCCAACAATCCTACAGGCTCTGTTTATACTAAGGCTCAGCTGAAGGAGTGGGTAGACTATGCTCTATCCAACAACGCTATCATCATCTTTGATGCGGCTTATGAGGCATTCATCACCGATCCCGAGCTTCCCAGAAGCATCTATGTCATCGAAGGTGCTAAGAAGTGTGCTATCGAGATATGCTCTCTCTCCAAGACAGCAGGCTTTACAGGCACTCGTTGCGGCTACACAATAGTGCCTAACGACATCATCCAGAAGAACAGCAAGGGTGAGGATGTTAAGATCGCTGACCTGTGGAACAGACGTCAGGGCAGTAAGTTCAACGGTGTTTCCTACCCCGTGCAGCGTGGCGCAGAGGCTGTATTCACACCCGAGGGACAGAAGCAAACAAAGGCTACCATCGCTTACTATCAAGAAAATGCACGCATGATTGCCAAGACCTGCGACGAGCTCGGCATCAAGTATACAGGCGGAATCAACTCTCCCTATATCTGGCTCAAGTGTCCTAAGGGCATGGGCAGCTGGGATTTCTTCGATTACCTGCTCAACGAGATACAGGTAGTAGGCACTCCCGGTGCAGGCTTCGGAAAGAACGGCGATGGCTGGTTCAGACTGACAGCATTCGGCACTCATGAGGCAACAGCAGAGGCAATGGAAAGACTCAAGGGTCTGCTGGGCTGATCTGATAATTAAATTGATTTCAGCGGTATCACTCTCGTGATACCGCTGAATTTATTTGTACCGCTATACTCGCTCAAACCAAATAAAGGCAGCCATTTTCGGCTGCCTTTTATCTTAATAATCAGCGTATACCTCGTCCGTTTCATCGTAATCGGGATGATCGGATGGTTCGACTATCTCCAAACCATCGGGATGGTCATGTGGGGTCTTCTCGCCTTTGAACAACAGCTTCAGACAGATAGGCGATGTTATCGATGAGCATATAATGAGCAGGATAACTGAAGTGAAATACTCAGGTGCCACAAGCCCTACAGCCAAGCCCTTCTGGGCAACTATAAGAGCGACCTCTCCTCGTGTCATCATACCGACACCGACCTTGAGCGCATCCTTATTGTCAAACCTGAACAGCTTTGCAATAAGTCCGCAGCCTATTATTTTTGTAACCAGTGCCACCGCAACAAATGCAAGAGAGAACCACAGCAGCTCCAGCGTAAAGCCGTCAAAGCTCGTTTTTAAGCCGATACTTGCGAAAAATACAGGGCCAAACAGCATATAGCTGCTGATATCCATTTTACCTGCGATATACTCCGCATCACGGAGATTACAAAGGATGATACCTGCAACGTATGCGCCTGTGATATCTGCGATGCCAAAGAACTCCTCCGCACAGTATGCCATGATGAAGCAAAGTGCCAGACCGAAGATAGGAATACGGCGCTGATGGAAGAATTTTTTATCCAGCAGCTTGAACAGGAAATAGATACCTATACCGACGATAACGCTGAAAACAAGGAACAGCACTGTCTTGATGACCACATCCATAGGCTTTGCATCAGCACTCTTGAAGCCGATGACAAAGGTAAGTACGATGATACCGATTATATCATCGATGATAGCTGCACTAAGTATTATCGTGCCGACCTTGCCTTTTAGATGCCCAAGCTCTCTGAGCGTCTGCACGGTGATGCTTACAGATGTTGCTGTCATTATCGTACCGATGAATATCGCCCTAAAGAACTCCTCCGAGCCTATCGGCGCAAATCCGTAAAATGCCGAGTACAGCAGATATCCACCCAGAAGCGGAACGAACACACCTGCACAAGCTATACATATAGCCACAGGCCCTGTCTTTACAAGCTCTTTCAAGTTGGTCTCAAGTCCTGCGGAAAACATTAGCAGCACAACACCAACCTCGGCCATCGTAATAAGAAAATCCGACTGGTCAACGATTCCCAGTACACTTGGTCCTATCAACAATCCTGCAACGATCTGTCCCACTACCTGAGGGGCTTTCAGCTTTTTTGCCGCAAGACCCAAAAGCTTGGCACTGATTATTATCAATGCCAGGTCTTTAAAACAAACAAAGGTTTCCATTCTTCTGCCTCACTACTTCTTTTGTACATTGTATTTGTGCGTTATAATTATATATCTAATAAAGGATTAAATCAACCCTAAAACTAGACAATAATTCCTGCAATTGCTTGTATTTTTTTGTTACAATAGGGCATGATACATACACTTGTAAAATCATTTCACAAATATCAGCAAGAGGTGTAATCATGAGAAATATTTATGAGCCGCACAGCGATGCACGCACACTTTTATGCCCCTCAGTGGGACATATTATACGGCTCGACGAGCTGCGTGACGGCTTTTTTTCCAAAAGAAGGGCAGGAGATGGCTTTGCGGTAAGGCCGCTGCTGCTCTCGCTGCCGCAGAGAGTATCCGAGCTGCTGAAGCTGGAGGAGATAAAAGTCTGCGCCCCTGCTGCAGGTGCAGTTACAGAGCTTCACGGAAACCGCATAAGTCTTAGGACAGGTGACGGACTGAACATCTCTGTCCACCTCGGAAACATCGACGGCATACACTGGCAGACCTCCGTCGGAAACGTGCTCAGAAGCGGCGATACTATGTGCACTCTCAGCCGTGATGCAGCAGAAAAAAACGGCTTCA
Organism: Oscillospiraceae bacterium; assembly: GCA_045544715.1. Classification (GTDB taxonomy): domain Bacteria; phylum Bacillota; class Clostridia; order Oscillospirales; family Ruminococcaceae; genus CAG-115. The sequence continues at coordinate 23,688 of JAZPZN010000092.1, forward strand.
AAGGCTTGATACTGACGCTATTCACCCAACCCATGCAGATATCAGAGCTGCATGTTGATACAGGATTTCGCTACAAAGGCGACAGGGTCGCTTATTTTCGTATCAATCGCAGGTAAAAATCCAAAAATGAGGAGCTAAAAATATTATGCTCCTCTTTTCTCCGATTTCGACTTTTGTGTACTATTTGCACAAAAAACTTATCCTAAATCACAAAAAACTGAAAAATTGTTGAAAAACGTTCTTTTTTGTGATATAATACATAAGTAAGACTATTTTCTTTGGAGGACAGCAATGGATTGTGCTTTATGGCTTAATAAGCGCAAGATCTTTTCCGCAGAAGAGATCCCTGCAAATTTTGATATCGCCGCAATCCGTGGTTATTTCCTCGGAGGCAGCCTTATTCCTTGGCTGAAAGCCAACGGCGGCGCAAGCTATGCTGAGGCGCTGGAAAGGATAGATCCATCCACACCCAAGCTGAACGATACCCTATCCGAGATCTTTGGCAAGCACTGCAATGCCCCTGTACATCGTGCTGACGAACAGCTTATCAACTTTATCGACAACATTAAGGGCGGATGTGCACCTGCACAAAATATCGGTTCTGTGTCCGTTAGAACAGGAAGCTATAACGCAGATCTTGGCTCGTACAGGTTGGCAACAGGCAGCTATGTGCTCAGCTCTTATCTGTTTGGCAGTTACCGCTTTGGAAGCTACAAGGGCTTCTCCCTTTGGGAATGGGAGTGGGAATGGTATCTCAGCTCATTCCGTAAAAAAAGCGGCTCTTTCGCAGGGATAACAGGCAGCTATAATCTCGGATCATATAAATTCGGCGGCTTCGGATCGTTTAATATCAACAATCTTGTATTTGGCTCGCTCCGCTTAGGCATGGATACTCTCGGCAGCTATAGGGGTGTGCCCATGGGCAGCATGGTATGGATATCCGCAGATGAATATGACAAGATAATGTACCAAACCCTCGGTATCTGTCCGCTTGACCGTTTCGGATATGGAATCCATATAATTTGAGGAACAATATGAACGCTATCCACATAATTTCCACCGCTCCGTTTTTTGCTAAGAAAGGCGGAGCATTTTCCGTAGAGGATTTCGACCTTTGGTGCACTGTGCTATCTGCACTCAACTGGCGCAAGCACAACGGAGATATCTCACTCTGCACTGACACCGCAGGCGCAGAATACTACCGCAAAATAGGGCTGGATAAGCTCTGGAACGATATCAGAGTATGCATCCCCGACGACTTAGAAGGTGTAGACCCACTGATGTTCTGGGCAGGTGGAAAGCTGTTTGCCCTGCGTGAATGCAACGCTCCCTGCGTAATGATCGATACGGATTTTATCGTGTGGGACAAGCTGAGCTTCGGAAAAGAGATAATTGCCGCTCACCGTGAGGATATCTATCCCGACATCTATCCTCCGCTGCAATATTTCAGACTGAACCAACACATCCTGCCACCCTTTGATGAAAACGTACTGCCACTTAACACCGCCTTTTTATACCTCCCCGACAATGATATCAAGGAGTTTTATGTATCGCAGGCTATCGCATTTATGAAGTCAGCTGTTCCCTGCGATGACCGTCTGTGCTACATGGTCATGGCAGAGCAGCGTATGCTGGCGATGTGTGCAGAATACACTGGCACTGCCGTTAAAACTCTGCTCGATAAAGATCACCTGTTTTTTCCGCAGGACAGCTTTACTCACCTGTGGGGAGCCAAGCAGGCAATGCGTGATGACCCTAAGGAGCGAGAAAAGTTCTGCCGCCGTTGTGCCGAGAGGATACGCAGCGACTTCCCCGAGTATGCGTATACCGTAGACATAATCGAGGCACTCAACGCTTGACGAACTCCCGTATTTATGCTATATTAAGATCAGCAATAATTTTTTCGGAAAGGAAAATAACAATATGAAGATCTATTCTGTACTCGACAAGGAATTTGCCCCCTACGGCAAAGTGCTTGAGGGCTATGACACCTCATGTCTGCTGAAGGCACTGGATGCCGAGACTCCTCTTCCCGACGGTGTCGGCTATGTGCCAAGTGTTGCAGCACTTGAGAGCACCTGCCTGTTCGGCCAGTTCCAGAACAATGCCTACGGTGGAATGCCTATCCAGATAGGCTACTGCAACGGTCACAATACCAAGCTCAACTGCCTTGAGTATCACCGTGACAGCGAGCTTAACATCGGCCTGTATGACTTCGTGCTGCTGGTGGCAAAGGCTGACGACATCGTTGACGGCAAGCTCGATACCTCTAAGGTAATGGCTTTCAAGGCTAAGGCTGGTCAGGTAGTTGAGGTCTATGCTACTACTCTCCATTACGCTCCCTGCAACGCAGAAAAGGACGGCAAGTTCAAGGTAGTTATCGTACTGCCAAAGGGCACAAATATCGAGAAGCCCGCTATCAAGGAGCTTAACTTTGAGGATAAGCTGCTGCGTGCCTGCAACAAGTGGCTGCTGGCCCATAAGGATGCCGCTGAAGCCTCCGATGGCGCATACATAGGTCTGACAGGCGAAAACATCGACATAGCCGACAGTCTGTAATATAATCAGCCGCCCTTTGCGAAAAAGCATCGGGCGGCTATGCTTATGCAGGTTTCAAAAGGATTACAGGAGGATATGCAATGGAAGCTAGAAAGCTTTTGGAAGCATTGAGCGTTGCAGAAAGGCTGAAAGATACGACTCGACACTGCTACACCAAAAACGGCAGACACGAAAGCGTTGCCGAGCATAGTTGGATGATGACCCTGATGGCTTTTTTTATTAAGGACGAATTTCCGGAGGTTGATATGGATAAAGTGATCAGGAAGTGTATTATCCACGATCTCGGAGAAGCTTTTACAGGGGATATTCCAACATTTGATAAAACCAAAGAAAATGAAAAGACCGAAGAAAAGCTGTTACTGGAATGGGTAGATACGCTTCCCACAAACTACAGATGCGAAATGCTGGAGCTTTACGACGAAATGTCAAAACGTGAAACGACCGAAGCAAAGATATATAAAGCCATCGATGGACTGGAAGCATTGATACAGCACAATATTTCAGACTTGTCTACATGGATACCGAAAGAATACGAGCTTAACAAGACCTATGCAAACGACAAGGTCACTTTTTCTGATTACCTGACAGGATTAAGAGAAGAGATACTATATGACACATTGAAGAAACTGGGAGAATGATATATATTTTCAGCGATACAAGCACTTGACAGAATGCCAAAATGGTGGTATACTTAAATCCTCTGAGAGTTTTTATCGGTCATCGGCACTGCATTAAGGAGGGCTTATATGATAAGGATCGACAATCTTGCTACAGGTGTTAATATGCGCCACTATCGCAAAGCAGCGGGCTACTCAGTGGAGCAGGTATGCCAACGTCTTGATATCGGCCGCCAAACCACTGTCTACGAGTGGGAAAGCGGCAAGCAGCTCCCCTCTCTCATACACATGGTTGAGCTTGCGCACATCTACAACACAACTATAGATGATATCCTCGTTAAAAGCGAGGATATCGCTGTTTTAAAGCACCTTTCTGCGCAACTGCCGCATATCATGCAAAATATATTAGCATATATCAAGTATAATTACCGCTTACCAAATCGCTATACACGCACTTAGATCACATCATTACAATGTAATGTGGTCAACTTTAATAGAATTTTCTGTTATTTATTTCAAAAAAATGTCATTTTTGCAATTGAAAAAACAGGAAAAAAGCGATATAATAATTCCAAAAAA
>JAZPZN010000093.1:0-3702 GCA_045544715.1 Oscillospiraceae bacterium
ATCGTAATAATGCAGCGTGCGCACGCTGACGCCCGTAAGCTGTGCAAATTCCCTGATGTGCATTTTCATCTTATCGCCCCCTTGCTTATGAGTATACACTATGACGTTGCGTGAGAGTCAATAGGTTTTTAAAATTATATCATTCTTCCTTTATTACATCCACCTTCACAACTATCCTGCTTCTCCTGAGATAATACAGCCTAACTGCTTTCAGCCTGTGCTGTCCCGCCTCGAAATTGAAATGACCGATACCGCCATATCGTCTGCGAGGCAGATTAAGAATATTCATCGGGAAACAGTTCCAGTATTCCGAAATATTCGTGTACAGCAGGAAACGCTCGCGCCTGTGAGTGCCGTTTGTTACTTCAAGCTGTACGCCTGTTATGGTGTTCAGCTTCCAGATGAATTTTCTGCCGTAGATATCTGAAACAGGGATGACCTCTGAAACAGCGATATCTCCACGGTGCAGGTCGGGGAAATACCCCCTCTCCCAGTGCCTGAAAATGCAGATAAGCAACACTTCCAGCAGAGTAAAGAAAACCAGACCGCCAATGGCACGCGGAGTTTCGCAGATATACCAGTAAACAGGGTCGCGCAAGGTATGTATCGCCCATGCAACCAGCATTCCCAAACCTGCCAGACAATAGAAGAAAAGTGCGATCGGACGCCAGCGGTGCGGTTTTGTCATTGCTTTGAGTTCGTCCTTGCTGTATTGCGGAATTACAGGCTCATCCATCAGAATTATCTGCTTTTTCTTTGGCGGCTTGAAGCCTTCCAGCACCTCAGTGTGAACGATAACTCTGCTGCGCTTCAGATAGAATATATCGTACTCTGTGCCGTAGGGAATAGTTGTGAGTTCCCTGTTTACCAGAAGATTCAGCGGCTCTTTTCTGCCTATCTGGACAGGGAATACCTCTGCATAGCGATAGTTGCTTGTGTCGGTGGAGAACGGGAATATCACATCGTTTCTCGATACCCCTGACCGTTTTTCTATCCGCAGCAACAGCACATCAAGGATATATCCACCCTCCGCATAAAAAGAGGTGTAGACTATCATGCACCAGCTTATCGCAAACAGTATCAAGATAAGCCAGTTGTCGTCTAAGTCAAGCAGCCATACGATGTTACGTCCGTCAATAGCGAGGTCAACCACCCTGAAAACAAAGACCGCCGCTACTCCTATCCAAAGCAACGCAAATAACAGCCAGAATACCGACAGCAAAAGCCGTTTCCAGAGAGCCTTTATCAGTTTTAGACGGCTTATGTCTGCACAGGGCATCAGAATTGCTCCGCCCACTTTGCAAGCTCTGCGCTGTCGGGCTTTCCGTTTAACAGCCTGCCAGTGATGAGCTCCGCACCCTTGCAGCTGTCCGAGAGCTTTTCAGCGGTCTTGCCGAAGCCGCTCCCGCCCGATGTTGCAAAAAGAACTATCTTCTTGCCCGAAAGGTCGTAGCTTTCAAGGAATGTGTTGATGATAGTCGGCGCGATGTACCACCATATCGGGAAACCGAGGAATATCACATCGTATTTGTCCATATTACCGAGCTTTTCTGCAATCTCGGGGCGTGAGGAGAGGTCTTTCATCTCCACCGAGCTTCGGGAATTCTTGTCCTGCCAGTTGAGGTCAGCGGCAGTGTAGGGGACAGCAGGCTTTATCTCGAAAAGGTTAGTGCCTGCCGCTTCTGCGAGAGCCTTTGCCGCCTTTGCGGTTACTCCGCTTGCTGAAAAGTATGCTGTAAGTTTCTTGCTCATGATGTCCTCCTTGAAGTATCTGTAAAAACTATTTCTTGTACCAATAGAAAGTATAATGCGAATGTTGTTTGAATCCCAGCCGCTTGTAGAATTCCATATCTGATATCACATAAGCCTTTCTTGCTCCAAGCGCGTGAGCATTTTTTAAAGCTTCTGAAATAACGAGTTTAGCGATACCCTTGCCGCGATAGTCAGGGGCAGTGCATACAGGCTCAACATAGGCATAGTCGGTATCAGTATCATACCACAATCCGCAGTATGAAACAAATTCCGAGTTTTCGTTTACAGCGGCAATATGTGTCTGTGCGTTGATGTGCGGTGCTGAAAGCATTACTCTCTGCTTGTTGATTGTTTCCTCGTCAAGCGGCAGGTCGCCCTGATGGTCAAAGCCTTTCCACAGCATTTCGTGATGCTTGCAGAGGTCTTTCTCGGTATCGAGGTTTTTCAGGGATAACCCATTGTCAGTGCTTGTGACGAAATCAAATCCATCAATCTCAAGTTCAAGTATATTTTCGGTCTGCTCGTGTATTGTAAAACCGTACTTTGTCAGCAATTCCGCTGTCCTTATGTCACTGTCGTTTACAGCTATGCCAAGACCGTTTTCGTCAGAAAGATTTTCGACCATATAGTCGAGAATATCCGTTTCAAGCTCCTCGTGACCTTCTTTCACAGCGAAAAAAGCTTCCCCGAAATAGTGGTCGTATATAGCGGCACCCACCAGCACCTCATCAGCAAACCATAGCCCTATCTTGTCGATAGCTTCTCTGTCAAAATCGGGATGATGATACATCCATTCCCATCTTGCCCAATTCCAGTTGATGTGAGTAAGGTCATTCTGACAAAGCTCTATCAGGAATGTGCGGACGGTTTCGTAATAAGAATCGTTGAATTTTCTGAAATCGTAGCTCATAATTCACCTCATTATTGATGGATTACTGATATTGTAATCCTGCTTCAATACATCAAAAGTCTCGATAAAAGGAATTCCGTTTTCGTATATCCACCGCTCGATGAATACAGGCTTCACGGCAAACAACCTCTCGTTTTCAAGGGATGTATACGCGTCAAACGAGCCTTTGAAGCATTCCTCAAATTGTCGGCAGAAATCCGCATTATCCAGCGGATGCCCAAGCTCCTCGCATATTCCCTCAATCTGAATATTGTCGATACACAGAGCCACATTGCGGTTGCCTGAAATCTGACGGTATTTCCTGAATGTGCAGTCCGTCTGAAAATAAAATGTCCCGTCTATCAAAATAACGCTCATCATGCGTGAGGAAACTATATCATTTTCAGAGGTGGAGAGCACCATTTTCCGCGCCTTTCCGAAAACCGAGAGAAAGGCTTCGTATTTTTCTGAAAAGGTGTGCATGGGTATTCCTCCATATTAACCCTTATATCTCGGGTATCTGTCTTTGTCTGCTTCTGTTATCTCACGAAGCACGCGGCAGGGCACTCCCACCGCAATAACATTCGGGGGAATATCCTTTGTCACAACGCTTCCTGCGCCGATAACGGCGTTGTCCCCGATAGTCACACCGCCGAGGACGATAGTGCCTGCACCTATCCATACGTTATTGCCGACTGTTATGGGTAGAGCCACCTCAAGACCCTCGTTTCTCTGCTCTGCGTCAAGAGCGTGCTCCGCAGTGGTAAACGTACAGTTTGGTGCAATGAAAACATGGTCACCGAATGTCACCTTGCCGCCGTCAAGTATCTGACAGTTGTGATTGGCGAAGAAGTAATCACCGACAGTGGTGTTGTAACCGTAATCGCACCAGAAAGGCGTGTTTACAGTAACATCCTTGCCCATCCTGCCGAATATCCTTTTGAGTATCTCGTCCTGTGCCGCACGGTCAGATGGCTTTATCTGGTTGAATTCGTGGCAGAGGTCGTTGCACCTCGCAATGTCTGAAAGTATCTCGGGGTCATAGTTTGCGTTATATAGAT
>JAZPZN010000094.1:0-21250 GCA_045544715.1 Oscillospiraceae bacterium
TCGGGGGATGCCTTTATCCTCTGTATTTTTATCAGCTTTTTTAGGGTTAGCCTGCCGTTGATAAGGTTGCCGTAATTCGGGATGCTTATGAAAAAGCCAACAGGCTTTGTATTATAATAAGCCATCTTCACCATGCTGTAGTCTATCACATAGCGGAGGCTGTCATACAGTGCACAGAACTCTGTCTCGGTGATGCGCTTATATGCAGGAAAGCCGCTGTAAAGCTCTATCAGCAGCCCGTATACCTCCCTCAGCACCCTGTCGAAATCCTGAACCTTCGGGCTTACGATGCTGTAGCCCTCGGACAGCTTGTTTTTCAGTCGGTCGGTGTATTTCTCGCAGCCCTCGTCATGGGGCACGATGTAGTGATTTGATACATACCTCTCGCTCACCGCAAAGCCGCATTGCAACAGCAGCTCAGGATAGTAGTCACGGTTGTACGGCTCGCAGGAGTACGGCTCGCCGAAGCGTTCATCGGTCTTAAATCTGTATCTCAGCCAGAATGATGCATCAACAGGGCCTAAGATGCGTTTTATATCATGGTGCTGCGTGTAGTTCTCCAGCGCAGCCAGCATCGCCTTAGCCATTGCGGGATCGTTTTCGGAGCACTCAAAATGCCCGAGATATGCAGTGCCATCCTCGGGATAAACGGCGAGGGTGCAGCGTGCAGCGGCAATGCCTGCACTGTCATAAGCCACCGCAGCATAAAGGGTGAAATAGTGGCTCAGGATGTGCCCAGCCTTTAGCAGGGCACGCTCGGTCTTTTCGTCCTGCATCAGCTCGTTTTTGCTGTACAGTCGCTTCGGCAGGGCGATAAAATCTCTGCTCAGCCTTTTATCGGCTTTTTCTTCCGCCTTGAAAACACGTATGTCACAAGCCATTATTTTATACGTCCTCCGAGCTTTTCTTCCTTGATATAGATGCGCTTTATCTGCTTGAACTTAGGCAGAGCAGCATTGACCTTGCTTAGCCACTTGTTTGCCTCCTCCTCGCTGAGGGTGGTGTATATCCTTGCAACTGGGTGAAAATTTTCCTCAAACACCGCAGCCGACTTAATTGCGGGATTTTTCATCAGCAGCTGCTCCAGCTCGTCAACATAGATATTCTTGCCGTTGGCGGTGATTATCATGCGCTTTTTGCGCCCCTTGACGTACAATCTGCGCTTATCGTCGATATAGCCGAGGTCGCCTGTATGGTAGAAGCCCTCGCTGTCGAACTCGCTGTAAACATCGTTACGGGAGATGTAGCCCTTTGAAACGCTGCCGCCGCCGATGATTATCTCACCCACACCGTTTTCATCGGGGTCGATTATGCGCACATCGAGGTTTTCAAACACCACTCCGTTGCACTCGATATCGTCGTCATCAGGGAGGGAAAGCGACACCACCGATGAGGTCTCGGTAGTACCGTATGCCTCCAGCAGCGTAACTCCGTTTTCGATGAACCATCGCTTTATCTCGGGGTCGGTGAAGCTGCCGCCGCAGTAGAGAAAGCGTATCTCTCGCAGCATCTGCAGCACTGGCTCGCTCATCTCCGCATGGATGCGGTTGAGTATCAGCGGCACTGTGCAGACGATGGTGGGTCGTATCTCCATCATCTCCTGCACGATAAGTGACGGGTCGCTGGAGAGGTATATATGCATTCCCGAAATTATTGTGTAGAGAAAGTTAGCAACTCCTGCATAAACGTGGTTAAGTGGCAGGAATATATAGGTAACATCCGCAGTGGTCATAGGAGTACGCTTATAGAGGGTCTCCCAGTTGTTGAATAGGTTAGCCTGCGTCAGCGGAATAGCCTTCGGACGGTTTGTAGTGCCCGATGTGAACAGTATCATCGCAGTTTCTTCCACATTGTTGCGGGGTCTTGGCAGAGACATCAGCCTGCTGCCCATCTCCAGCAGGGAAGAAAATTCATCCTCGATGCATATATAGCGTATATCGGGATGCTGCGCCCTTACCTCATCGATCACGCCTGCCTTTGCTTTGGAGTACATCAGCGCAGATATATCGATAACTCCGAGCGTGTTGAGGATATCGTTTGCAGTCCATTCCTTGTCGATGGGCACGCAGGTGCCCACATAGCCCATTATTGACAGGTCGGCTATCATCCACTCGTAGCTGTTTGGCGAGTACAGCATCACATTACCGCCGATGCCCTCAGCGGTGAGAGCCTTTGCGAGGTCACGCACATCTCCAATCACCTCTGCAAAGCTGCGATGTACGAATACGCCGTCCCGCTTAGTGCTGATATAGGGGAGCCCGCCCCATTTCTCCATATCCTCTGCTAGGTACTGTGCAATGCTTTTCATATCGATAGTCCTTTCTGTATCGGATAAACTACAATTTGCGCCGTTCAATGATAATTATCTCTCCCGTACCGCCGTTTATCTCTGCGATATCGCCGCTTTTCAGCAGTCTGGTGGCATTCTCCACTCCGACGACGGAGGGCTTGCCCAGCTCTCGTGAGATGATGGCGGTATGGCTCAGTAACGAGCCCTTTTCTGCAATGATGCCTGCTGCCCCTGCGATGAGGAAAACCCATCCTGGGTCGGTCATGCGGGTCACGAGTATCTTACCCTTGCTGTCAAGCTGAGCTGACGGGTCATCCACCACCAGCACCTCAGCTTTGACGCAGCCTTTTGAGCAGGGAATTCCGCTGAGCCTGTCGGGTAGCGATGCATCGCTCATTCCGCTGACGGAGAGCGGCGATTTATCGAACACCCTCTCAGCGAATATAAGCCTGCCGTATGCAGGCAGTGAAGCGAACTTTGCATATCTCTCACGCTGTTCGTTTACACGCTGCTGCATTGCAGCACCGCTCTTTACAGCCTCTTCTATCTCCTCATAGGCGAGGTAGAATATATCTTCTTTATCATCAAGCTGACCGCTTTTGGCGAGGTTTTCGCCTATCTGCAGCATCATGGTGCGCATCATACCATACAGCCTTGCACGGTGCAGGCGGCTCTTCTCCCTGTTGCTTATGCCGAGGGCAGCTTTTTTGGCAAAAAAGCCGCTAAGCCCCTTTAGTCTTTCAACAGGCTCCGATGGGGAGATGGTGATACCCTCTTCCGCATATTGCACAACTCTTTTGGCAAGCAGCACGGGGTCAGTGCGGAAGGTCTTGCTTTCAAGCTTCAGCTCCTCAACATTGCGGTCGCCGTAGAGGTCTATATATGACGAGAGTTTCTGCGCAGTTTCAGAGTTGGTATCTAGGAAACGGTAAAAATCCTCGTTCGTGCGTATATCACGCAGGCTGTCAAGCTCTGTCGTCTGCTGTGCTATTTCTGAAAGCAGGGTTATCGGCTTCATGCTTGCAAGCCCGTTTATGCCTGATATGCAGCGGTTTGCCGCCTCTTTATAGTCGGGTATCTTCTTCGCCTTCAGCCTTGACTTCAGCAGCCCCGTAAAGATGAAGGAATACATATCGTTAACAAGGGTGAGATCCCACTTTTCCGTCACCATAGTTTTGATGTGCTGATAGTGGGCGAGTATCTCGGCATTTGTCGCTGCCTTGATATCAACAGACCCGAACTCTCCGGTAACGCTGCCGAAGAATTTATCCAGTTCCTCCATCAGTCTTGGGCAGGTGAATATCAGCCTTATGAATGACAGCGTTACCTTCGCATGGGTAATAAAGCCCACCTTCCTGCCGCCGCTGTTTACAGCGGTGTTTTTTACGCCCAGCATCTCCTGCCACACTGGGATTATTTTTTTGTTGAATGGCAGGAACAGCAATACGTCATACCAGTTGCTGATGCGGTAGTAAACTCTGCCGTTTGCGGTATCCACCATGTGGCGCAGGGCTTCATCGATGCCGTCAACGGTCTTTTCTTCTCCTGTCAGCCGCAGCATAACCGAGCGGAAAACGCAGTAGTAAGCTTCTCTGATAAAGCTCTGGGTGAGGGGGAGGGTTATCCCTGGGTAGCTTTCCACGATGTTGCTGTTGTCTAGCACTATCGCACTGCCCACGGGCAGAGTGGTTATGGGGCGTGCCTGCAGGATATACACCTCGCCGTCTGCTATTGCGAACTCCACATCGCACTCGCATCCGAGCATTGCTTTTATCCTTGCACCGTTTTCAAGCAGGATGCGCAGCGTTTTTTCGTCAATCTCGGGGGATGTGCCTGTTTTTTCACTGTAATACAGGTCTTCGGTAGTGCTGCAGTAGTATGTGGTGGTGTCTGTTTTATCCTCTACCACGTTGTCACCGGTGCCTTTGCCGATAACTATCACTGCTTCATTGAGTATGCCCTGCGGATTTGCGGTAAACATCACGCCCGACAGCTCAGACTTTATCATCTGCTGCACTATTACAGTTATGTTAACGCTGTTTGGTTCAATGCCGCATCCCCTGCAGTATTCTTTGAAGCTGTCGCTCTTAGGGCTGTCTGCAACGCTTCTTGCAGCAGCTGATATCTCTCCGATAGGCGGCACGTTCAGCATTGTCGTGAACTGTCCGGCAAAGCTGCTGTCAGCCCTGTCCTCCACCGAGGATGACGACCTTACCGAAACACTGCAGCCCTCCCCGAAGTATTTTTCCGCCGACTTGTCGGCATTGTCGATATCATCACCCGTGACACAGAACAGCGGAGGGACATTGATGCCCTCCTCCGCCATCCTAAACAGGTTGTGAGCCTTTGCGCCGATATCGTGCTCGGCATAGTTTTCCTGAGTTATAAGCATATTTTCACCGTCAGATATGTACAAAAATGAGATATATTGCGATAGTAAGCAGCATCATGGTCTCTTGGATATAGGTATAACGCTCTACCTTATCCACTAGCTTGAACCGCTCGGGGTCTTTGATGAACTGCACGAACTTCACCGTCATCCAAGTTGTGTTTATCAGCAGGGCAATGACAGCGATCTTGCTGAGATTCCACACCAGCAGCACATTAGTGAGGATATCAACCCATGTGAGGATGAGAATGAATATCGTCGCCTTTTTATGACCGAACAGCTTTGAGTAGGTGACATATTCCGTTTCATCCTTCGGGGCCCTTATTTTTCGTGCGATCTCCCATATCAGCGCAGGGAAATAGAGTGTCCATGCGGCGAGGAAGTTAGTCAGTGTAAAAGCCTCAAGCCCGTATTTGATGCAAGTGAAGGAGATGATAAAAATATTCATTATCATCTGCACGGGGTTGTGGGTGACGAGGGCTAAGGGCAGGCTCTTCTGTATCTTTTTCTTGTGGAAGAACCACAGCGACATCAGCGTACCGTAGATGTACAGGAACAGGAAAAAGCCGAAGTTGTTCATGAACACAAGGTTCAGTATAACGGTTACGGCGATCAGTATTCCCACGAATATTCCGAGGTCTTTTTTTGTGACCCTGCCCGAGGGGAGAGGGCGATGGGCGAACAAACGGCAGTCAAGCTCGTAATCCTTGAAGTCGTCAGCAATTCTCAGCCAGCATAAAAAGCTGAACACCGTAAAGCCACCGATGAACTCCTGCACGTTGATATCGAACTCTGTTACGCCGTTGTTCAGCAGCACGATGAAATATATCTCGCCGAAAACGATAAGCCCCAGCAGCAGGCGGGGGATGATGGGATACATTTCCTTGAAATAGATATTAAGTCGTTTAAGCATTGCTGTTCTCCTTTTTTGCAGTGCCTACAGCCTCACCGATGCGCACCAGCACCTCGGTGCCCTCTGCGTTTTTTGCGAGTATATCGGGGGCGATATATGCGCTGCCCTTTTTGTATAGCTGTATTATCGTTGAGCCACCGTAGCTGAAATAGCCCTTTTCATCCAGACGGCTGAATTCCTTTATCGGATGGTTGTTGATTTTGCCGACCTGCAGGGCACCTACCTCTATCTGAAGCACCTCACCGAAATGGGAGGTCTGCATCATCGTGCAAACACGTTGATTTCTGCTGAACACCCTGTATTTCTCGGAGATAGGGCGCACTGTATGCAGCACTCCGTCTATCTCGCAGCTTTGCAGCACCTTGCCGTTGTCGCTGAAAACATAGCGGTGATAGTCGCTGACCGCAAGGCGGAAAACTAGGCACATCCCTCCGCTATACTGCGAGGTATCCATCCGCCCCTCGGTAAGCTCTGAAAGCGTGTAAACGCTCGATTTCACCTTCAGGGTAAGTTCATCGCTTATCTCATACACCGACAGCCGCCCGTCGCAGGGGGAGATCAGCGCATATTCGTCAGCCTCGCAGCGGTAAGCCCTCTTACGGGTAAAAAAGTCGTCAAAGCTTTTGAACTCCGCTACATCATACTCGGAGAGGTCGATGCCGTGCTCGTTTGCGAAGGGTAGTATCTTTCTTGCAGATCTCCTGCTCTTCATGGTGAGGGCATTCAGCCTTGAATATATCCTGCGGCTGAAAAACAGCTTCAACAATACTCTCCCCATCAGCGTTCCATACAGGAATTCAAGCTTTTTCCTGCCGTATTCCTGCTCCTCGATGCGGCAGGAGTTCTGTCTATCATAAACTGTCATAGCATATCTCTCACGATGATTAATGTGATGACGACAACTGCAATAGCCCCGAAAATGCCGTACCATACTCCTCTGGGCTTTGCTATCTTCACATTGAAGATGAAAAAGAATGCAACAGCCGCATAAGCCGCAGCCCACACGATGACAGTAATGATACCCTCAAAAAATCCGAGCACCACCCACAATACAGGTAGTATGAGCGCAGCGTATGTTACGGGCAGCCCGTCGTAATGGGTGCGGCTGCCATCGATAGAAGCAGAGGTGTTGAACCACGCAAGGCGGATGATACCGCATAGGATATAGCAGATGAGCAGCGGATATCTTATAACTCCGATACCCTCCAGCAACGTCAGTCCCAGTACAGCGGGCAGTGCTAGAAAGCTGACCACATCAACGAGGCTGTCTATCTGCACTCCAAATTCCTTTTCGCTGTCATCACGCTTGCAGCGACGGGCAATAACTCCGTCGAACAGGTCGCATATACCTGCGACAGAAAGGCATATCATCGAGAGCGGAATGCTCCCCGAAGCCGAAAAGCCTATCCCCAAGAATGCGATAGCTGCGCCGATGTAAGTAAGTATGACAGACTTGTTGTATTTACCGATGAACATGATTACCTCACACGTTTTTGCGAATTTTAGTCTTGTACAAAATGAGATTTACCCCGATATGGGTGAGTGCCCCCAGCAAAATATAAAGAAAATACTGCCACAGCGGCATAGGATAAAGTATTGCAAACACCAGTCCCACACCGAAGAGCGAATCCACCTGATCGATAATAAAAAACAGTCTGCCCTTATGTCCCTCCACGGTCTTGCCCGAGGGGATGTCAAGGCGACGCTTTATAAAGCTGTTTGGCAGCTCGAACAGCACATAGGCGAAGCCCATAGCAGCACCTGCTGCGAGGTTGAACAGCGGCTCGTTATCGAAGTAATGATAGATATAGCACATCTCGGGAAACAGCAGGCTTACAAAGCCCCACAAAAGCTGCGACAGGGCTGCGAAAGCGATCATTCCCGCAAAGCCTGCCCATGTTTTGTTATCTCCGAACAGCCGCTTTTTGTCAGAGAGCATCAACCCTCCGTCGATAGGCGCATTGCACCGCTTGTAAAGCGCAGTTTTGCAGAACAGCATATTAAGGATGCCTGCCAGTATAACAGGCATCATGGTGATGTACATTTTTACTATAATCATAGTATCTTTGGGATAAGGATAGCAAACTCTGAAAAAAAGAATGCAATACCCATGCAAAGCACAGCCCCTGCCGCCACATCCTTGACGAAGCGGATATCCTCGTCGCTGTCCTTGCAGAGGCGGTCGCACACTCTTTCAACAGCGGTGTTTATATACTCTGCCGCAAACACGCCGCAGGTGAGGGATACAAGTATTATGTAATCGTATATCCCTGCTTTGAGCAGGATATTAAATATCAAAAACGCTACTGCGATGCAGGCGTATATTTTGAAGTTGCGCTCGCTTCTAAAGCCGCTGAGCAGCCCCCTTGCGGCACAGCAGATGCTCTGCCAAAAATTTTTATTTTTCATCACATCACCATGTAAAATCAATATATATTAAAGTATATCATAAATCGATGCAAATTGCAACATGAATATTCCGTAATATCGTGGGCAGAATATTGCTAAAAAACGGAGGGCGAAAATGTCAATGGATAGCATTTACACAAAGCTGCCGAAGGATATGGCGATATCCCGCAGCCTTGAAGAAAATATAGCCAACGTAAAGACCTACACAAACGGCTCAACGGATGTGATAATCAAGCGGGGCATGGTGTGTTGCAACAACATTGCGGTGTTCATGTGCGAGGGCATGGCTGGTATGTCAACAGTATCCACCCTTGTATATGAAAAGCTCAACGATGTGGGAAACAAAGAGAAGCTGCTGCCCGATGCCCTCATGGAGCGGCTTTTCAACGTATATCTCACCGCTGTTGAGCAGATCGAGGTAAAAAACCTCGGTGATCTTGTGCTGAAGATGCACTCGGGCTTTGCGGTGATACTTGCTGAGGGCAGCACACGCTGCATTGCCATCGGTGTACAGGGCTTTCAGTACAGGAGCGTCAGCGAGCCTGAGACCGAGCTTAATGTACGTGGCAGCCGTGAGGGCTTTGTTGAGGTGATCCGCTTTAACATGGCGATGGTGCGCCGCAGGATAAAATCGCCCACCCTCGTTTTTGAGCTGTCGCAGCTAGGCGAGCGCAGCAAAACTGATATCGCCCTCTGCTACATCAGCGACAAAGTATCGCCAAAGCTTGTCGCCGATGTAAAGAAGCGATTGAAGCATATTAAGCTGAACACGATACTCGAAAGCGGCTACATTCAGCCGTTTCTGGAGGGCAAGGGCAACGAGTTCTTCTCTGAGTGCGGGATATGCGAGCGTCCCGATGTATTGGCTGCAAAGCTATATGAGGGCAGGGTAGGAATCCTCGTTGACGGAACTCCGATAGCCCTTGTGGTACCCACCCTATTCATTGAAAGCTTTCAGACCCTCGACGATTACACGCAGAAGCCTTACTATGCGGTGTTTCTCAGGATTGTGCGGATGGCTGCGTTCATCATCACGCTTTTTCTGCCCGGCGCTTATGTGGCGATAGCCTCGTTCAGCCCCGAGCTGCTGCCATCTGCGCTGCTGCTAAATCTGGCGGCGGCTGAGCAGGCAGCACCGTTTTCGCTGCTGACCGAGTGCCTCATGATCCACTTTATGTACGAGATACTGAGAGAGGCAGGTATACGCTTACCGAAGCCCATCGGCAGCGCACTGGGAGTTGTCGGAGGTCTTGTTATCGGTGATATCACGGTATCGACGGGGCTGGTGGGTGCGCCTATGGTGCTTATCGTTGCACTGTCGGGGCTTTGCAGCTTTGTAGTGCCGTCTATGTATGAGAGGGTGGTGGTGCTGCGGTTCGTGTTTATATTCGCAGGAGGTCTGTTTGGGCTTTTCGGTCTGGCTTTGGCAGGTGGAGCGATGCTGCTGATGATGTGCCGTCTCAACACCTATGGAGTGCCGTATATGGCACCCATCTCCCCGTTCACTGCAAAGGCATCGAGGGATATGCTGGTGCGAAGCTCTTGGCGCAGGATGGAAAGCGGCGATGTGGATATAAGCAATCTCAACGGGGCAGAGCCTGTAGGAGGTAGCGATGACTGAATGTGGCAAAATAAGCGGCTGGCAGCTTTTCAGCGTGCTGCTGCTATGTTCCCTCGGAGGGGAGCTGGTGTTCCCGTTTTTAGGGGGCTACAGCGGTGAGGAGCTGCTGGCGGTGGTGATAGCCGCTGCGCTGCGGTTTGTAGTGGCATTCCCGATAATAATATACTCGTTCTGCAGGGGCTCGATGTATCGGGATATATGCGGCAAAAGCCGCATACTTGGTTGGCTTGCTGCACTGGTAGCAGCGACAATGCTGATAGGCTATGCAGCACTCACCCTTGCAAATGCTGCTGAGTACGTGCAGAGAAATATGCTCACACACCACTCGGAGTGGCTGCTGATAGCACTGTTGGCGGCATTTGCACTATACTGCGCCATGAGCGGTGCAGAGGGCTTTTCGAGAGCGGCGGTCATGATACTTGTATTGTTGCTGTTGCTGACAGTGATAGTGGTGCTGACGGATATTCCCCACATGCAGTGGGATAGGGCAGCCCCATCCGAAAGCAGCGGAGGACTACTGAATTCAGTAATAAAGCGGCTGCTTAGCGGTGGTGAGTATCTTGCATTTGCTGCGCTGCTGCCACACGTCAGCCGAAACAGTGATAAGCACAGCCCCCTTGCCGCAGGCAAGGCAGCGTTGTTTTATGCGCTATGCGGCACGCTTATAGGTGTGGGGCAGTATGTGTTTTACAGTGCTGTTCTGGGCGAGCTATACACGCTGACCGAGTATCCGTTTACAGCTGCGGCGCAGCTTGCTGACGCAGTTATCATCAAGCGGATGGACGGCATCGCCTGCGCTGTAGCGGCATTGTGCGCAGCGATAAAGTGCGGGGTGTTCGGCTATTGTGCCGTATCGGTGTTCAGGGAGATCATCGGAGTAAGAGCGACAAAAAAGGAGGCTGCCGAATGAGAGCGATATTATGTATACTGGTGCTGGCTTTCACCCTGCTGCTGAGCGGCTGCGCCACTGAGCTTGGCGAGCGTGCGATAATACAGGCGGCAGCTGTTGACTATGCTGATGATAAGTACACTGTCAATGCACTGCTTTTCAGCGGCGGAACCGACCCCTCGCAGGAGAATGTGATAAAGGTAAGCGGCAGCGGCACGACTCTCAGCGAAGCCGTGAAGGAGATAGCCCTTATCTGCGGCAAGGAGATATACATGGCAGAAAACAAGCTGCTGGTCATCGGCAGCGGATTTGAGGATAAAAGCGTTGCAGAGCTTGTAAATGCAATGTATTTTGATATGCGCTGCTCGCTGAATATGCCCGTCTGCTGCGCCGAAAATGCCGAGCTTCTTGCTGATATCCGCTTTGTTGAGGGCATCACCTCAGCCGAGAAGCCTGTTGAGATACTGCGCACCGCAAACCGCATCGGAGCCTCTCCATACACAACGCTGATGGATATCCTGACGGCTAATGAGGGCGGTCGCTCAACGCTGATCCCGATGTTTTCCGAGGGCATAAACGGCGAGGGTCTGACATCCGACGAGGATGGAAAGCTGCCAGTCCTCAGCGGCAGTCGTGTGCTGTATGAGGGCAGGCTCTACGGCGAGTTTGACAATGCCGCCACCGAGGGTCTGATGCTGCTCAGCGGTGACAGCGACACCTGCTATTTCAGCTTTATACTCGGCGGCAGAGAATACAGTGTAGAGGCTTACTCTGTCACCGCTGAGATACAGGGCGGCGAGAGGGCGGTCAGCGTCAGCGCAGGATTCCGTCAGGAGAACGGCGCTGCCCTTACAGGTGAAGCCCTCGCCGCCGCAGAGGAGCATCTTAAATCAATTATAGAGAACGCACTGGAGCTTGCTGCGTAGAGCTAAATCAATACAAATCCTCCTGATTTGACAAAAATCGCAAATTATGCTATTATAAATAAAGGTATCAAAACAGGAGGATAAGGGTTATGATCTACACCGTTACATTCAATCCCGCAATCGATTATGTCATGCAGCTCCCCGAGGTTAAGCTTGGTGCAACTAACCGTTCGGCAAGCGAGGAGGTCTACTACGGCGGTAAGGGGCTCAATGTGTCGCAGGTGCTGCAGCAGCTTGATGTCAAGAGCTGTGCACTGGGCTTTGCGGCAGGCTTTACAGGTGCTGCAATTGAAGCAGGGATGCAGGAGCAGGGCATCATGACCGATTTTGTGTTCCTCAGCGAGGGCTGCTCACGCATCAACGTGAAGCTGAAGAGCGGTGTTGAAACAGAGCTAAACGGCAGCGGGCCCAATATCGGCAGAAGCGCCCTGTCTGAGCTTTTCTACAAGCTTAACGATCTGAAAAAGGGCGATGTGCTGGTGCTTGCAGGCAGCGTGCCCAAAAGCATCCCCGATGATATCTATGAGCAGATAATGTGCGCCCTTTCCGATAACGGGGTGCGCTTTGTAGTTGATGCGGAAAAGACACTGCTGACGAATACGCTGAAATACAAGCCCTTCCTTGTAAAGCCTAACAAGAAGGAGCTTGGCGACCTTTTCGGTGTCGAGCTGAACTCGCCTTCAGAAATTGTCGAGTGTGCAAGGCAGCTGCGTGAGATGGGGGCGGTCAACGTGCTTGTATCGATGGGCGGTGACGGCTCGGTGCTTGTCAACGAGTACGATCAGGTTACCTTTGTCGGCGTGCCCGAGGGGGGCATCGCTGTTAACACTGTCGGCTCGGGCGATTCCATGGTGGCAGGCTTCCTTGCAGGTTATCTTGAGGCACAGGATTACAGCATGGCTCACCTTATGGCGGCGGCTTGCGGCAGTGCAACGGCATATTCGGCAGGACTGGGTAAAAAGGACAGCATCATGGCACTGCTGTCAGACCTTATGCTTGGCGGAGTGCTCAAGCTTTGATCCCCACGGAGGTAAAAATGGGCAATAAGAAAAAACAACGCTACGAATTTATATGGGGAGAGCTGTCATACGACAGCCTTGTAAGGGGCGAGGCGAGCCTCTGTACGATGAACGATATCGACATAGTTTTTGATAACAAAAAACGTCAATACATACTCAGCATCGAAACTGCCTACATCATCGAAGGCGGCATCAAGGGCGAGGCAAGGTATCTTCGCCGCCTGCTTGATAGCTTCACAAAGTTCATGGATGAAAAGGGCTATGATAAGGATGAGGAGTATTCCATCTTTATGAGCCGACCAAAGCTCAATATGAAGGCTGCTACTATTCCGCAGCTATACACTCAGTTCAGGGTATTTGTTGAGGGCTTCTGCGCCCTGTACGACAAGCCCGATGAGCTTTTGTAATTACATAGCGGAGCGTTCTGCTCCGCTTTTTCATTGGAGGAACGCAATGGAATACCAAAACACCACCGCCGCCATATTCAGAAAGCGGCTCAATCGCTTCACTGCCGAGGTGGAGCTTGACGGAAAGACTGAGCTGGTGCACGTAAAAAACACTGGTCGCTGCGAGACTCTGCTGCTTGACGGCGCAGAGGTGACATTGCAGCACAGCGACAATCCCGATAGGAAGACACGCTACGATCTCATCAGCGTAAATTCGCCTGCCCTCGGCTGGGTGAATATCGACAGCACCGCCCCAAATGCTGTCACCGCTGAGTGGCTGAAAAAAGGGGATTACACCCTGATAAAGCCCGAGTACAGATACGGCGCATCACGCTTTGATTTTTATATGGAGCGTGGCGACGAGCGATTTTTGCTGGAGGTCAAGGGATGCACGCTGGTGAAGGAGGGAAGAGGGTATTTTCCCGATGCACCAACAGTGCGTGGTGTAAAGCATCTTACAGAGCTTTCATCGGCGGTAAGTGAGGGCTACAGCTGCGCCGTAGCATTTGTCATCCCGATAAACGGGATAAGGGAGGTACGGGCTAACAGGGCGATACATTCGGAGTTCGCCGACGCCCTTGATAATGCTAAAGCCGCAGGGGTAAAGGTTAAATTTCTGCTATGTGAGGTTTCAGAAAATTCCCTAAGGATAGTTGAAGAAATTTCGGCAAATTGATACTTGTAATTTGTTAAAAATTGTGATAGAATACTATTATGTGAAAATATCTACTCAAGGTGGTGAGATGATGAGCGCAGATCCCGGGCACAGTCGGAGTTGCCTTATAAAAACAGCACAGACAGCCGAGGGAGCGTGCTCGTTCGGCGGCTAGTTTTGTGCGAAAAACGCAAGGAGTTGAGCCGTATGATCAAATACTACAAGAGTATAGAGGGAAGACTTTGCGAGATCGAAAATGCCGAGCCGGGCGCATGGATCTCCGTTGTCAATCCCGATGAAACAGAGATATCCTACCTTGAAGAGGATATGGGCATCGACCGTGACTATGTGCGTGCCTCCCTCGATGAGGAGGAGCCTTCACGAATTGAGAGCGACGACGGGGTCACCCTCATCGTCGTAGACTATCCCGTGGCTGAAACTGAGGATAATCAGGATAAGACGCTGCTGTATTCCACAACGCCTATGTCTATGATAATCACATCTGATAATGTCATCACTGTCAGTGCTAAGGAGAACAGCGTTGTAGAGGATATAGCAAAGGGTGTTGTAAAGGGCATACAGCCTCATTTCAAGACGAGGTTCGTGTTCACCATCCTGCTGCGCATTGCGGCTAGATACCTGCAATACCTCAAGCAGATCGACAAGATATCGAATTATGTGGAGGGCACGCTCTACAAATCCATGCAAAACAAGGGTTTGTTGCAGCTTCTCGGTTTAGAGAAGTCGCTTGTCTATTTCTCCACATCCCTCAAATCCAACGAGGCGGTGCTGGAAAAGCTGATGCGTGGCAGATACTTAAAGCTGTATGAGGAGGATCAGGATCTCCTTGATGATGTTATGATAGAAGTACGTCAGGCGATAGAGATGACTAACATCTACTCAAACATTCTGAAGGGAACGATGGATACCACCGCAAGCATCATTTCCAACAATCTCAACATTGTCATGAAGCGCATGACCACCATGACGATAATCATTGCCGTGCCGACCATCGTGTTCAGCTTCTACGGCATGAACATCCATGAGAACTCGGGCGGTCTGCCGCTGGCGAACGTGTGGTTTCCGCTGGCGATAAGCGCAGTGCTGTCTGTAGTTGTGGGGCTTGCCATCAACTATACGCAGAAATTCAAGTAAAACAAAGCCTGAGAGGTTAGCGTATCCTCTCAGGCTTTTTTGTATCCGTATATAAAACAGGCGGCACATAAATGCCGCCTGCGTGTTATCAGTCGTCCATGATTGCGTTGAAGATGCTCATTGCAAAGTGCTTTACTGCGATCTTGTCGGCAGCCTCCCACAGTCGTGAGGTGCAGCAGACAGTGCCGTTTTCCTTGTACAGCAGGGCAAGACGCTTGCGGCGCTCGGGGTTGTCTATCACCCACACAACGGGCTCAATGTCGGTGCCGTCAAGGTCTGCGCAGTGACTGTGGCTGACGATATCATACCACTGGGGAGTGGTGTGAGTGCCTGTCATGAAGCCCGACAGCAGCTCGTTTTCCGCATTGATGTATAGTCCGAGTGTTCCTGTGGGGACGGGCTTGTTCATAGACTCCGATATGCTGCGGAACATTCCGTAGCACCAGAAGTCTGTGCAGTATTCGCCTACGAGGTCATCCTCACCCTTTTCGGGGATGCAGAGTGCCCTGCCGAGCTTTTCAGCCTCTTTCACCGTATGCACGATGGGCAGTACTCTGCCGCCGCAGGTGATGCCGCTTTCGGTTATCTCCACATCGCAATGGGGGAATATGTAGAGGTCATAGCTGTTCTCAATATTTGTGAAGTCCACCGACAGTCGCAGTGTTGCTTTGACAGGCTGCTTGCTGTTGACGCTGAAGCTGATGTTGCCGCATCTTCTTAGCCTATCGCTGCCGTCGGGGATATCGAGCATACCGTCACAGATACGCTCGCCGTTGCAGCTTACGCTCCAGCTTATCCTGCTGCCAACAAAGTCGGGGTCGGTGTTCGAGAGCAGGATATCAGCATCGATGCTTTCTCCGCTGCTGCATACAAAGCTTTTCAGCTCAGCCATGACGACGGTATTGTCGCAGAAGTGTCGCCACTCCTCGGGAGATATCAGCCCCTTGCTTTCGAGGAACGAGTTGAGGATACCCACCGTTGCAACGCCCTGCCCTGGGAAATCCTGCAGGTCTAGCAGCTGGAAGCCCGACATTTCGGAGGAGCGCAGCGCAGTTTCCACATCGTCACGATAGCACTGAACGGACAGTGCACCCGATGCCTTGAAAAATTCATCGTGGTATTGCCAAAGACCTTTTTCTTCAAGCCCTTTGCGGTAAGCTTCATACGCATAGTGCTTTATCGAGCCTGTGTAACGCTCACACTCGGCGAAGTCGGGATACATTGCAAACTGTCCCACCTCATGGGAGATGACAGGAACATTTGGGATAAGGGCATCGCTGTTTTCTGCTTGCACTTTTTTCATGCCTGTGCCATACTGGATAAGTATCTCACCACCCTCACCGACAGCGGCACTGTCGGCAGCGATGAAAGCGTCATAATTATGCACCGAGTTAGGCTCAGCCATCTGTATATGTCCCTGCGGAGCATCGCACATTGCGTAGCTGCCACGTATAAGGCGGTCACGGTCAAGTCGCACGCCGCTGAAGATATCATCCTCGTCCAGCACGCATGGCACGAACTGATAATTGTTGCTGCCGCCCACGAAAAGCTTGTCGGGAGCAACTTTTTTGTAGCCTGCCAGCAGCTCGTTAAGACGCTCCTTGCTGCCCCACAGCTCGTTGCCCATGCTCATCATTACAAATGATGGATGATGCCCGTATTCACGCAGGATGCGGAAGCCCTCATCACGCAGATAGTTATGCTCCTCGCCGAATTCGTCGGGGATAGTGCCCCAGAATGGCAGCTCGGGCTGCATATACACACCGAGGATATCCGCCGCCTCAAATGCCGCCTCGGGAGGGCAGCAGGTGTGAAAGCGATAGTGATTTATGCCGTAGTCCTTTGCGGTCTTGAGCACTTTCAGCCAGCTTTCGGTGTCGGTGGGCGCATATCCTGTTTTCGGGAATACCATACCGTCGTGCTTGCCTCTGAAGAAGGTTTGGCGGCCGTTGATGAGCAGCTTTCTTCCGTTGCCCTTTATCTCTCGCATACCGAAGGGTATGATGCGGCTGTCGCCGCCTATGTTGATCTCAAGATTGAGCAGGGCAGGCGAGAACTCATCCCAGAGCGGCACAAAGCCCTTCAGAGGGATAGTGCACTCCATAGCTTTGCCGCTCTCAAACTGGGCATAGCATTCTCCGTATGTATCGGTTCCGTCGTATACTCTAAGGTAAGCCTTACCGAAGTCAGCGCCGACTATCTCAGCCCTTACGGTGACGCTCTTGCCCTCCACATCGGGGAGGATAGTGACTGCCTCGGGATAAGCGTCATAAGCCTGCAGCTCGATCCTGCCGAGAATACCGTTCCAGTTGGTCTGCGTATCACGAGAGGTCATGTGACCACCGCCTGTAGGGTAGTCGGTGTTGTCCACACGGATGACGAGCTCGTGAGTGCCGACAGCAAGCCCGTTGAAGCCGTAGCGATGCGGCGCACAAAGCGAGTCGCAGCAGCCTCTTTCTCTGCCGTCCATATACACCATGGTCTTGCGGGTGCGCTCGATGAACAGGGTGAGGTTCTTGCCCTCCATCTCGGGGGTGACCTCGATGGTTCTCTTGAACCACGCAAATCCCTCAAATTTGTAAGTATCGGTGAGGCAGCCGTACTCTATTTCAGAGCAAGGCTCGCCGATCTGCGCTGCCGAGGTGGTATTCGGCAGGGTGATGATATCGTTGTAGTTTTCAGGCAGCAGCCAGCGTTTTTGCTTGTCTAGGCACACTGCCCACTGTCCGCTCAGGTCAATTGTTATCATATTGCCCTCCATATTTGTTTTATATATGTATATCATATATGTAATTTGCATTTTTGTCAAGAAGCTGACTGGATGAATTATTGCCACTAAATTGCACAAAATACTCTTGGTGATATGGATGAAAAAATTTTTTCTAGGCGCACTTTGTGGCTTGCTGAACGGCTTTTTCGGCTCGGGAGGCGGTGTGGTTGCAGTGCCTGTAATGGAGAATAATGGCTGCGACACAAAACAGGCTCATGCAAGCTCAGTGGCATTGATATTTGTGCTGAGCCTTGTTACGGCGGTCATGTACGGCATCGAGGGTCGGCTCGATTTCGGCGAGGCATGGAAGTATATCCCTTGGGGGGCAGGCGGTGCAGTGGTGGGGGCGATTTTTCTCAGAAAGATAAAGGCTCAGTGGATGCACCGATTGTTTGGTATCCTGCTGGTGGCAGCAGCGGTTAGGATGCTTTTGTCATGATAGAGGCTGTATTAGGGTTCCTCACGGGAGTGATAGCATCGATGGGGCTTGGCGGCGGCTTTATACTGATGATATGGCTGACGATGTTTGCCGATGTTTCACAAAGGGACGCTCAGGGCATAAATGTTCTGTTTTTTCTGCCGATAGCACTGATATCGGTCATTATCCATCTGCGCAGCGGACTTATCGATAAGTGGCTGGTGCTGCGCTGTGCCATTGGCGGAGTGCTTGGTACAGTGGCAGGGGCAGCAGCCTCGGATATCATACCTAACGAGCTTCTCAGGACACTGTATGCGCTTTTCTTGCTGGGCTTTGGGTTGAAGGAGCTGTTTGGCGGCAAAGCAAAGCCCGACCGCAAAACCGAAAAAAATGACCTTGTGTAAATTGCACAAGGTCATTGTACGTTTTGCTGAATATTTGCTGTCAATAAAAGATTTGTTTTGTGAAAAAATGACAAAAGAAGTTGTCGAAAATGCCTTTTTGATGTAACAATATTGACTAATTTGTGTAAATTGGATATAATTTAAGTATATTAGTTTATCATAGCGAAAGGAATTTTATTATGAAAAATCTAAAGGTACAAATGAAGCTTATCGTATCATTCGGCGTTGTGCTGATCATGATCGTGTGCATTATCGGCGCAGTATATTCTGCCCTCAGGATGATCAACACAAGTGTTGAGGACTTCCACGACCGTGCATTTGCAGGTGTACATATTGCTGATGACCTTAATCTTCTTATAAACGAGTCTGCCAGAGATGCGCTGTATGCTGCCGGCAACACCAATACAATGGTGGCTGTAAGCAAGGTGAGCAGTGCTAACCAGTCTCTGCAGGATATGCTTACAAAGATCGAGGAGCTGCGTGCTATATATACAGGCGATGTTGCCCAGCTCGATCAGATGCAGGCAGATGTAAAGAGCCTTATCGGCATACTCGATTCTCAGATGAACATACTTACAGGCACAGATGTTGAGGCTGCATTCCTCGTATATGAGGAAAAGATCCTCCCCCTGCGTCAGAATATATCCCAGACTGCACTGGCAATGGTAGAGTACGAAACAGGCGTTGCAGATCAGCTTTATGCTGATGTTCAGGAAGTCATCACTCTTACCGATCTTGTGGTTGCTATTATGGGTGTACTTGCAATTGCAATTGCTATCTTCTTTATGCTCTACATCACAAAGATGCTGCGTACAGGCATCAATGAGGTACATCACGCTGCACTGCAGATGGCAAAGGGTGATTTCGACGTTAATATCAAGTACAAGTCTAAGGACGAGATCGGTCAGATGGGCGAAGCGATCGAGCAGCTTGCAAGCAATGCAAAGAATGTTGTTACCGATATCGGTGTAGTTCTCGGAGAGGTATCCGAGGGCAACCTCAACGTAAGAACCCAGCATACCGAGCTGTATACAGGTATTTACAATGATATCCTCCTCTCCATGAGAAGCCTTGTGACAAGACTTAGCGATACTATGCTGAATATCGACACCGCTGCAGATCAGGTGTCAAGCGGCGCAGATCAGGTGGCATGTGGTGCACAGGCACTTTCTCAGGGTGCTACAGAGCAGGCTTCCTCTATTGAGGAGCTGTCTGCAACCATCAACGTTATCGCTGAGATGATCAACGAAAATGCAAAGGATGCAGGCGAGGCAAACGAAAAGACAAACATCGCAGGTGCCCAGATGGCAGATGCAAACGGCAAGATGAACGACCTCGTTGCAGCAATGGGCGATATCAAGGAGTCCTCTGCAAAGATCGAGGAGATCATCAAGACCATCGAGGATATCGCATTCCAGACAAACATCCTTGCGCTCAACGCAGCTATCGAGGCTGCAAGGGCAGGTGCTGCGGGCAAGGGCTTCGCAGTTGTAGCTGACGAGGTAAGGAACCTTGCAGCAAAATCCGCTGAGGCTGCACAGAACACTCAGCAGCTTATCGGCAGCACTGTTGAGTCCATCGACATGGGCAGCAAGCTGGTTGCTGATGTTGCGGCTGATATGGGTACAGTGGCAGATTCCGCAGGTGCGGTTGCTGTTATCAACGCAAAGATCGCAGATGCTTCCAGAGAGGCGGCAGATGCTATCGCACAGGTTACTACAGGTGTTGATCAGATCTCCGCAGTTGTACAGACGAACTCTGCAACCTCAGAGCAGTCTGCGGCTGCCAGCGAGGAGCTGACAGGTCAGGCTGAGATGCTCAAGGAGCTGCTTGAGCAGTTCACACTCAGAAGTGAGGATGTTACAGTGACTGAATAATTCTTATGCCGCCACAGCAGATGCTATGGCGGCAAAATTTTGTGCAAAAATACTGAAATTAAATAATTTACGACGATGAGCGAAATATGTCAATAAATGTCTTGCAAAAAAATAAATAATATGATAGAATATAAAAGTTGCAGCTTTTTCGCAGGGCTTCAGTTTAATGGTAAACGAACTGCGGTAGCGCAATATTGATCTATGTGTTATGTGGGCTGTTTCTTTTGACGGTATTGCTTTAAGTCAGTTACCTCTCTGGGAGCTGTTCACCTATATGCATATCAAGGAAGGTGTACTTGTTGGAGCTTAACATCGTACTGGCCGAGCCGCAGATACCGCAGAACACGGGCAACATTGTCCGCACCTGCGCTGTTACAGGGGCGAGGCTGCATATCATAAAGCCCATGGGCTTCGCAATTGATGACAAAAAGCTGAAAAGGGCAGGACTTGACTACTGGCATTTTCTCGATATTACATATTACGATAGCTTTGAGGATTTTTTCAGCCGCACCGAGGGTGAGTATTATTACTTCACAACTAAAGCGAGAAACCGCTACAGCGATGTCAGCTATCCCGATAAATGCTACATAGTTTTCGGCAGGGAGGATGCGGGGCTCCCCGAGGAGCTGCTGCTGCATAACAAGCAGCGATGCGTGCGCATCCCGATGCGGGAAACGCTGCGCAGCCTCAATCTCTCAAACAGCGTGGCGATTGCGGCATACGAGGTGCTTAGACAGTGGGATTTTCCCGAGCTGCAAAATTTCGGTCAGCTCCACCGCTTTGACTGGAACACCGTTGAGTAATGTAGAACTGGGCGGCAAGCCCAAATAATAGAAAAGGATGGACTACCACCCATGATGAACGAAAAAGTAAGAATAATCACCGACAGCGGCTGCGACATCAGCCCTGAAATGGAGCAGGAGTACAGCAACCGTTTAGTGATAATGCCCTTTGTGCTGACACATGAGAGCAATACCATCGTTGACCGCAAGGATAATGCCGATATTGGTGAGTTTTACAAGCTACTGAAGGAGAGCGACGAGATACCCAAGCACTCGCAGATAACAGC
>JAZPZN010000095.1:0-7830 GCA_045544715.1 Oscillospiraceae bacterium
AAAGCAAGCCTTCTCAGGACAGTATATCCCAATGGCAATTTTGCTTTCTCTTGTCAAATACAGTAATGGCGGTTGTTCAGGATTCAAACCTGATTCCCTTTTTCATCTACTCAGCTAACAACTTTTCAAACCGTATCTTCTCATATCGATATTTTATTTTCCTTATTATATCATATCTGCCGTGAAATGTCAATATCGTGACGAAAGATTGCAGGTCGAGCGAATTACATTTCTTTTGTTATAATTTTACTATGTAAAGCCCGAAAATCGGGCTTTCGGTCAGATGCCGACGACGTTCCACGGTGTTGTGTGATAAGGTCGGTCAAAAAATAAAGGCATGTAGTCGTGCCATATAAAGTATATCATAATTTGCTGGGCAATGCCCGTGAGCAGTCGCCGACAGAGTATAGCAAAACATACGTGCAGCTATGGCACTTGGAACGGTATATAAACACGGAGCATTGTTCTGTCCATATCGTAACTGAAGAACATAGCATTATTGTAGTGTTCCTTTTTCTCCTTGCTATAGAAAATATCGTCATGATATTTTTCTTTGAGATATTCTCCTGCAGAAATGATGTCCTCTGAAGTACCACAAGCAGAATCTATTGCCGTTTCTATTTTGATACAATTTATCGCATACACGAAAAATGCCCCCAATCTGAGTGCAAGTGTAACCATCTAGGGTGTATAGGTAAAAAGGAACGGCATAGTGCCATTTTAGAGTTCTTATTATGACTTGTATATATGAGCTTTCAGTTCGTGATGGATGGCGACATATTACACAGATAGAAAGCATTAAACATGTGCAATACGTAGATTTTTTCCTTTGCTGTCATTTAATTGTATAAAGCAATTGCTTTTTTACATAAATTCGATTATAATAAAAATGAGCAAGTGAAACCTAATCGATTTTACAAAGGAGGCAGTAATATGAAAAGATGTAGCGTTTTATTTTCCGGTGGTCTTGATTCAAGCTTTGCTTCCGTAATAATGATAGAACAAGGATATGATATTGATTTATTAAAGATGGATAATGGGGCTCTTATTTCGAATGATTTGACAATAATCCGAGTTGAAGAATTGCGTCGAGCATATCCCCAAGTCCAGATTAACTATAAAGTGATTCAGTGTGCAGGGGCATTTCGTAAGCTTGGTCTTGTAAATATTGAAAAAGATATTTTGACATATCATTGTAGCATGATCTGTATGGGATGCAAGTTAGCTATGCATACTCACAACATTATATATTGCCTTCACAATGGAATTAATTGTACAGTGGACGGTGCAACAAAAAAACAGGAAAAATATTGTGAGCAACGCCCTATCGCAATTAATTACATTCGAGGATTATATAAAAAATATGGCATTGAATATAATATTCCTGTATATGAGTGTGAAAAAAAGGAAATCAAATACCATTTGCTTGACAGGGAAATGAGCATTTATCCCCTTGAAGATATATGTTTATTTAGTAAAACTTTTTCAGTACCAAGTGATGATATAATTGAAAACTACATTTGCAGTAAGCTTGAAATTTGCGATGAATTAATAAAAAGGAGTTTTTCTTATGAAAGCAATAGATAAGATTGGTGGAATCATCTTAAAAGGTAAAAAATTATTAGTTGTCAGAAAGAGAACAATTGATAATAGGATTGAATTTATTATACCAGGTGGCAAAAGAGAAGGCAATGAAACCGATATTGAAACTCTTGCAAGGGAGCTAAAAGAAGAATTACAAGTTGAATTGGTGAACTGTAAACATTTTGGTGGATTTGATGATATTGCTGTTTTTGAGAATATACCAATTCATATTGAAGTGTATTATGCTCAGATTATTGGAGAGCCAAAATGTGATTCTGAGATTAAGGATTTGGTTTGGATTGACAGTAATTATTTTAAATCCGGTATAAAATTAGGAAGCGTTTTAGAAAAGTTTGTGATTCCTAAGCTTGTTGAGAATGGAGAAATGTAAAGTGACCAGTAAAGAGTATTTTAGTGTTCTTATTCCATCTTTAGCATTATGCATTGCTTTGTACACTTTTCTTTCAAACAATTCAAAATTCAGAGAATTTGGAAAGAAATTTTGGCCTGTTGTAATGTTGCAATTGTGTTCAGTACTTTTATGTAGTCTTCTTTTAATAATTGAAGGTGTAGCAGGAAATATTGACGTTCAATTTAATAACATAGACAAAATCAAAGCCATAATTGATAAAGCGGAAAACATAATAACATTTTCTATTCTAGGCTTTTTTCTGTGTAGCTGGATTGCACTACTAAAAATATTCTTTAATATATATGGATGCCTTTATCATTTGAGAAAAAAGAGATTCGTAAAATATATGAAACCGGTTTCGTGGTTCTATGAAAAATTTATTCATAGAAGTTTTTATGAGAATAATTTTAGAGGAAGATCTAACTTGACTTCTAATAGTTTTAGTGGTATAGATCCTCCTCAAAATATACTTGAAAATCTAAAAAAAGGTGGAACGATATTAGTACTATATAGCGATACTTCTGATTACACATCTTTTATTGTAAATTATATTCAAGAAGCAATTAATTCACATGATAATGAAACTGTAGATTATATTTGTACGTATAAAACACCTATCGCAATTTGTAAATCCATCCCAGAACCTGAATATCCTAAGATATCAAAACACCTTTCTATAATCGATTGTTTTTCTGATCACTACTCCTTTGATGATAAAGTAATTAAACATTTGAAGCGAGAGTACACTTCAAAAGGATTTCGCTTTTTTGATGCTTATGCGTTTTCAGAAATTCATTCTGCATCAAACGATTCTTGGTATAGGTTTAGAAAGAACTGCGTATCTGAGGAAAGTGAATATAGAATACCACATAGAACTATCTATGATACTCTTTCTTCACTTGTGCGTTTTTCAAGTGAAGAAATGTATTTTACATATTTAAGACACGTGATTTCTTCTGAAAAATCATATGGAATGATAACAATGATAATAGAACCAGATACCCTTGAGGGTAGTATTAAAAATGATTTGATTAGAACATCTGATATTGTACTAAAATTTGATAATAATAAGTTTACAATATGCAAGTCTTAATTTATGTAGGCTAATTGGTTAGACGGCTATGCAAACTGTAGCTTTATCCATTAAGAGAAAAGAATAATGTATGAAATAGGCACTCCACCATACCGACGGAGTGCCTTGTTGCATCTATCGTGTCCGCCTAATAATAAACCCAATAATTAAACAGCCCCGAGCTTGTCTGCAACTTATTATTTAAATTGGTATCACCGACTAAATTTTTCACCTTATCCTTGAGCTGTCTTGCTGTTTTTATCATAGCATCACCTCTACATACATCTTCACAGTTTCTTCAATTCCCAGAATCCGTGCATATTTCATCAGATTCGTGAGATTCTTACTGCTGCTTCTCATATATTCCTTCATTGCTGTCTGGAACACCTGAACATCCATTTTATCTCTGCAGCGAATAATATCACACAGTGTCCTGTCCATATCATAAACCATCACCTGATTGCCGTAATTGGTTTCAATTGTTGTTTTGCCAAGATTAAGCAACTCTGAACTTGCTGTATAAATCTTGTATCCGCGCTTGCGTAGGTGCGTAGCGTTGTAGGTGCGGTTTACGGTCAGCGTTGTACAGCTTGGTTCACGTTCCATAAGTCCATGCAGATACAAAGCTGTTTCATGCGAGAACACAGCCTCTTTACTGCGAAGCTGAATGATATAAAGCTCGTCAAGCCATGCGTCCTCTGACATATATACCCCCTGTGCCACTCGTTCAAAATTGAATTTCTTTACATATTCTGACAGATAGGTTTTTGAAATGCCCGCAGTCACTACATCAGATGTGAGCAGAAATCCGTTATTTCTCTCTGCCAGCTGATTCATAATTTGCTGTTTGGTCATATACATCACCTTACTTTCTCGCTTATATTATATCATATTTCAGCGACAAAGTAAAGTCTTTTTTTCTAAAATCTATAAATAATCTCAACCTCTCTCTGCTTCTGACCATCCACAACCGTCGTTTCCCCAACCCGAATCATCTTGATGAGCCTGTGCAACAGCTCACGATCAAGGACAGTCCCTGACATATACTCACGCACCACACACAGCCAGTTTCGGATATCCTCGGCTTTTGCAGTAAGCCTGTCTAGCTCCGATTGTAGTTCCTGTGATTTCTGTTCCAATGCTGTTTTCTCTGTTTTGTACTTCTGTGAAATCTCGATCAGCGTTTCTCTCGGCAACTGTCCGAGCAGCAGTTCTTCATACAGCTTACTCTGCAGCATTTCAAGCTCTGCAATACGTGTTTTTGCGGAATGCAGTTCCTTTTCTATTGCAGTCCTGTCAGATTTCGTATCTCTGCTGTACTGTTCCATCAATAAATTTTGCAGTTGTTCTTCATTCAGTTCCAAGCTCTGCACATACTGCTCCAGATCGTTACGCACCAGTTCTATAAGTGAATTCTCCATAATCCAGTGGGAGGTACAGGCTCCTGAGCCGCCGTGCTTGTATGTCCCACAAGTGTATGCGTGATGCTGTAGGTTCGTACCGTCCTTTCTTCTGTTACCATCGGGCTTGAAGTTCATATGCGCTCCGCAGTCTGCGCATCGCAGTAAGCCTGTGAATAGAGGAGTGTATACGGGTTTCTTTTTAGCCGTGGTCTGTTTCCATAAAGACTGTACCTCATCCCAATCCTCTCTGCTGATAATCGGTTCATGAGTGTTATCACAGCGTATCCATTGCTCAGGCTTCTGCGGTATCTGCTTTCGGCATTTGTAGGAGGGAGCTTCTGTTTTGTACTGCACGGTATTGCCGATATATACTTCATTTTTCAGCATCTGTGCAATTGAATTATCCGTCCACCTGTGGTGAACATTTCTCGGATTCGGCTTATTCCGTTTCTGATAATAGTAATCCCTCGGCGGAATAATCTGCTGTTCATTCAGTATCGCAGCAATTCTGCAGCAGCTTTTGCCCTCCAATCTTAATTTGAATATATACCGCACAATCTCTGCTGCCGTTTCATCAATCACAAGCCTGTGGTCTTGTTTCTCATATCCGTATGGTGCATAGGCGGCAAGATAACTGCCGTTCTTGGCTCGGATATGCTTTGCGGTTCTCACTCTCTGACTCATATCCTTGCTGTACAGCTCGTTGTATACATTCTGAAATGGCATGATGTCATTGCCGTCCCTCGCTGTGTCGATACAATCATTCAGCGCAATGAACCGACAGCCTATGGATGGGAACAGTTCTTCTTCATAGTAACCGCATTCCAGATGATTTCGTCCGAAGCGTGATAAATCCTTTACCAGAATCAGATTGATCTTCCCAAGCTTTGCATCCTCAATCAGTCTCTGCACCTGCGGTCTGTTGAAGTTTAGGCCTGTGTATCCGTCATCGGCATAGATATCAATGATTTTCCAGCCCTGCTGAAAACAGAAGTCCATCAGCATATGCTTCTGATTTTCAATTGACATGGATTCTCCCTCACGCAGATCATCATTGGAGAGCCGCACATAAATACCAACTCTTGCGTCCTTCATGATTACCTCCTGTTTTATGTAAGCCGTCCGAAGACGGCATTGTTATTGAAAGCTGTATGCGATTTCAATGTCCTGATATTTTACACCATTGACTTTCGTATAATCTCCGACCTTGATTTCACGAATCAGCTTGTGGAGCAATACTCTGTCAAGCTCCATGCCTGACAGGTACTGCTTTAACACAGTGAGCCATTTCTCCACATCCTCTACGGCACTTCTGAACTCTGCAAGCCTTGTATCCAGCTCAGCAAGCTCATTCTGTTTTTCTTCCTTTTCGCTGTTGTAGCGGTTGGATAAATCCATA
Source organism: Oscillospiraceae bacterium (assembly GCA_045544715.1). Taxonomy (GTDB): domain Bacteria; phylum Bacillota; class Clostridia; order Oscillospirales; family Ruminococcaceae; genus CAG-115. The sequence continues at coordinate 5,871 of JAZPZN010000095.1, forward strand.
AGCACATCTCTCGGAAGCTGTCCCAGAAGCATTTCTTCATACAGTCTTGAGAGCATCGTATCAAGCTCTGTGATTCTGTTACTGATTGTCTGTCTGTGGTTTTCCATTGTGGACTGCTCTGTTTTCACATTTTTACTGCGTTCTGCAATCAGCCTGTCCCTTACGCCCTGTTCGTCAATTTCAATCTGTTTTGCAAATTCCGCAAGCTCACTTTTCACAAGGCTGATGAGCTGCTGTTCGCCAGTCCAGTGTGAGGTACATGCAGAGGCTCCGCTTTGCTTGTAGGTTCTGCAGCAGTAGGAGTGATGACCGAGACAGGAGCCGTCCTTGCGTTTATTCATATCGGGTTTGAAGTGCATGAGACCGCCGCAGTCAGCACATTTCAGCAGTCCACTGAATAATGGAAGCTCACCGCTTTGTGTACGTCTTTGCTTTGTCTGCTTCTTACGGAACTTGCTTTGTACAGTGTCCCACAGCTTTCTGTCGATGATTGGCTCGTGAGTATTTTCACAGCGTATCCATGTTTCCTCCGGCTTTGCTCTAATAGAATGATTTTTGTAGGACACTACTCCCGATTTGAACTGCACCATGTTCCCGATATACACTTCGTTTTTCAGAATGTGTGTGATTGTTATCTCCGACCAGTAATGCCGCATTACTCTCGGATTTGGCTTTCCGATTTTGTGATAATAATAATCTCTTGGATTCGGAATGCCCTCACGGTTGAGTGTATCTGCAATCTGATTGTAGCTGCAGTCATCGGCTCTCATCTGGAAAATCCTCTTAACGACAACAGCAGCGTCCTCATCAATTATCAGCTTGTGTCGATCATTCGGATCAAGCCAATATCCATAAGGAGCGCTGCTGCCCATAAAATTTCCTTGTTTTGCACTTGCTTTTCGAGCTGAGATTACCTTTCGGCTGATGTCCTTGCAGTAATATTCATTGAACACATTGCGGATGGGAATGAAGTCCGTGTTCTGATTCGTGTGTGTATCCACGCCGTCATTGGGTGCTACCAGACGGATATTGAGGAGTGGGAACAGGTCATCAATGAGCTGACCTGCCTCCACATAGTTTCGTCCGAATCGTGATAAGTCCTTCACCAGAACTGTATTGATTCTGCCGTTCTTGGCATGCATGGAAGGACCTCATGCGTTACCCACCTCTGAAATACTTCTGCCGCAGGAAGTCTTGAACCAAAGATCAAACGATACAGATCTCCTTCGGAAATATAGTTCTTCACAATTGTTTTCGACGGACTCTGCGGATGCCAAAACAGTAAATCAGCATCACAACTACCATAGTCAAGATGCATCCGTAATGGGTATCTGCATGATAGCCGCCTGAAAAGCGTCTTAATATCATAAACACTGTAAAAAACAGCAGTGTTGGAAATACTGTTCCTGACACAAGTGCTATGATAAGTGCCAGTAAGCCATTCAGCACATCGGAAAGCAGCAGTTCCATTCCGTAAGCATAGATTGCTTCATTCTTGGATTCCGCTATATTCTGCTTAACAAAAAAATGTGCTATAGTCTTAGCGAGTTTGGAAATCATTGTTACCTCACCTCGCCAAAATCATAGCACATTCAATTTTACTTTTCAATAGATTTGTAGTGAAATGTCGACTTTCATGTCTGAAATGCATTTTTCATGAAGACAAAGTGCACAATCTCTCGATCATTTTACTAGACATTAAAAATGAGTATTAATATACTCTTCTAGGTTAGACAAATCAGTAAACTTGTCATACCACGTTCCATTACCTAGCCCATTAAAATAACCCAGTTGATCAAATACTTTAGTACTGTCAACTACTTTAGACTGATAGCCAGTAGGTTGTCCATTAGCTAGATATTCACCCCTTGCCAAATCAACTTTATCATCTACATATACCTTAACATTCTTATCATGGTTTTTACCGACAAGATATTCCATAAAACTAATGCTGCGTTTG
>JAZPZN010000096.1:0-15905 GCA_045544715.1 Oscillospiraceae bacterium
GCACTCCCAGTACAGAGATAACAGAGTTCGCATCCACCTATCCCGAGGCTGAGATGCACACAGAATGGGCTCCCAATGAGAAGGTTGCCTGCGAAACAGCAGTGGGCGCAAGCATTGCAGGCGCACGCTCCTTCACCGCTATGAAGCACGTGGGTCTGAACGTTGCGGCTGACCCTATGTTCACCGCATCCTACACAGGCGTTACGGGCGGCATGGTCATCGCCGTTGCGGATGACCCCGGTATGCACTCCTCGCAGAATGAGCAGGACAGCCGTCACTACGCTATGGCTGCAAAGCTCCCCATGCTGGAGCCCTCCGACAGCGCAGAATGTAAGGACTATACAAAGCTCGCCTTCGATATCAGCGAGCAGTTCGATACCCCCGTGCTGCTGCGCCTTTCCACCAGAGTTTCCCACTCCCAGAGCAAGGTGGAGGAGCTGCCCAGAGTTGAAAAAGCCCTCCCCGAATACAAGATCAATCAGCAGAAATATCTGATGATACCTGCCTTTGCAAGGGGCAAGCACGTGATCGTTGAGGAGCGCACCAAAAAGCTCACCCAGTACGCTGAGACCTCTCCCCTCAACACCGTTGAGATAAACGATACAAAGATCGGCGTCATCGCAGCAGGCATCGCTTATCAGTACGCTAAGGAAGCCCTCGGCGACAGCGCAAGCTACTTGAAGCTAGGTATGGTGTTCCCCATGCCCGAAAAGCTCATCAGAGATTTCGCCGCAAAGGTGGACAAGCTGTACGTCATCGAGGAGCTTGACGATTTCATTGAAACTCATTGCAGAAAGCTCGGTATCGATGTCATCGGCAAGGCGAACTTCACCCTGCTCGGCGAGTATTCCCAGAGCTATCTGCGTGAGAAGATACTCGGCGAAAAGGCGGAGTATGCCGAGTTCGGTGAGAATGTTCCGGTGCGCCCTCCCGTAATGTGCGCAGGATGTCCCCATCGTGGAGTGTTCTACACCCTCAAAAAGCTTGGCTGCATGGTCAGCGGCGACATCGGCTGCTATACCCTCGGTGGCTCTGCGCCCCTCAACGCTATGGACTACAACCTCTGCATGGGCGGCTCTGTAAGCTGTCTGCACGGCTTCAACAAGGCGAGAAAGGGCGAGTTTGAGGGCAAGGCTGTTGCCGTTATCGGCGACTCCACCTTCATCCACTCGGGAATTACGGGTCTTATCAGCATCGCTTACAACTCCAGCAACTCTACAGTGCTGGTGCTGGATAACTCCATCACAGGCATGACAGGCCACCAAAACAACCCTGCCAACGGCAAAAACATCCACGGCGAGCCTGCCGCTGCCGTTGACCTCGAGGCACTTATCAGGGCGTGCGGAATAGACAGAGTTTCCGTCATCGACCCGGGCGACCTCGCAGCGGTGGAGAGCACTTTAAGGACTGAGCTTGCCGCCGACGCTCCCAGCGTTATTATCTGCCGCAAGCCCTGTGCGCTGCTTAAATCCGTAAAGCACAACCCCCCTGTAAAGATCAACATCGACAAGTGCAAGGGCTGCAAGGCGTGCATGAAGATAGGCTGCCCCGCTGTTTCCATGGCGGATGGCAAGGCAAAGATAGACAACACCCTCTGCGTAGGCTGCGGACTTTGTGCGCAGATGTGCAAGTTCGGCGCAATCGAGGGATAAGGAGGTACTGATATGGCTACAAGATCGATAATGCTCGTTGGTGTGGGCGGTCAGGGAACCCTCCTCGCCAGCAGGATATTAGGAAACACTCTGCTCTCTCAGGGCTTTGACGTTAAGGTGAGCGAGGTGCACGGCATGAGCCAGCGTGGCGGCTCGGTGGTGACATACATCAAGTATGGCGAGAGCGTGTACTCCCCCGTAATCGAAAAGGGCGAGGCTGACGTTATCGTCAGCTTTGAGGAGCTTGAGGCTGCAAGATGGCTGCCCTACCTTAAAAAGGGCGGAAAGATCATCACCAACACCCAGCAGATAGAGCCAATGCCCGTAATAACAGGTGCGATGGAATACCCCGGTGACATCATCGCAAAGATACAGGCAAAGGGCGCAGATATCACCGCCCTCGACGCACTGGCACTGGCTAACGAGGCAGGCTCTGCAAGGGCTGTAAACGTGGTGCTGATGGGCGTGCTGTCAAAGGTGCTTGATTTCCCTGCCGAGGCTTGGAAAACTGCCCTCGACGAGTGCGTGCCCCAAAAGGCACTGGAGATAAACCGCAAGGCTTTCAGCCTCGGCGAGAACTACACTGCTTAACGAAACACATCTTAACAAAGCACATCTTAACAAAACACATCGGGCGGAAGATAACTTCCGCCCGAATTTTTTATGATGTTTTACGCCTTTACCACCTTGTGGAATACCTTCTTGCCCTTGCGCACTATCACCTCGCTGTCGATGGTGATAACTGCGTTGACATCGTCGATGACGACATCGTCAACTGCGATGCCCTTGCCGCCTACAAGGTTTCTCGCCTCTCTCTTGGAGGGGGCGAGCTTTGCAGCCACCAGCAGGTCGAGGATGCCGATCTTGCCGTCTGCCACCTCAACTGCGGTGGTGGGCATATTGTCGGTGTTGCCGCTGCCGCCGAACAGGCTCTTTGCAGCGTCGAGAGCCTTCTGAGCCTCCTCCTCGCCGTGTACGAGCTTTGTAAGCTCAAATGCCAGTATCTCCTTAGCCTTGTTGAGCTGGCTGCCCTCCCATGAGGACATAGCGTCGATCTCCTCAAGGGGCAGGAATGTCAGCATTCTGATGCACTTCATAACGTCGGCATCTGCGATGTTTCTCCAGTACTGGAAGAACTCGTAGGGGCTTGTCTTTTCGGGATCCAGCCACACTGCGCCCTTCTCGGTCTTGCCCATCTTCTTGCCCTCGCTGTTGAGCAGCAGGGTGATGGTCATTGCGTGTGCGTCCTTGCCCAGCTTCTTTCTGATAAGCTCGGTACCGCCCAGCATATTAGCCCACTGGTCGTCACCGCCGAACTGCATATTGCAGCCGTAATCCTGGTACAGCTTGTAGAAATCGTAGCTCTGCATTATCATGTAGTTGAACTCGAGGAAGGTAAGACCTCTCTCCATGCGCTGCTTGTAGCACTCGAAGGTCAGCATCTTGTTTACGCTGAAGCAAGCGCCCACCTCACGCAGAACGTCAATGTAGTTGAGGTTCATCAGCCAGTCGGCGTTGTTTACCATGATAGCCTTGCCCTCGCTGAAATCGATAAAGCGGCTCATCTGCTTGCGGAAGCACTCGATATTGTGCTCGATATCCTCCTTAGTAAGCATCTTGCGCATATCGCTCTTGCCGGAGGGGTCGCCGATCATGCCTGTGCCGCCGCCGAGGAGTGCGATGGGCTTGTTGCCTGCCATCTGCAATCTCTTCATAAGGCAGAGAGCCATGAAGTGTCCCACGTGAAGGCTGTCTGCGGTGGGGTCAAAGCCGATGTAAAAGGTAGCCTTGCCCTCGTTGATCATCTTTTTGATCTCGTCCTCGTCTGTTACCTGTGCGATAAGTCCTCTCGCAACAAGCTCGTCATAAATCGTCATTGTCATGTTCTCCTTTATATTGATTTTGTGTTTATTTAAAAGTGCGTTTACACTCTTGTTTTGGTCTACAGCCGATACTCCATCTTTATTGAGCGGGGCTTCATTCCCATACTTTCGTAGAATTTAAGGGCGTCGCTGTTCTGCGCCGCCGCACCCAGCTGAATCAGGCTACAGCCGCTCTCCTCGGCGTAGGCTTTGAGGAACTCAAACAGCCGTCTGCCGCAGCCCTGCCGCCTGTACTCCTCCCCCACGACGAAATGCTCGATGTAGAGTATCCTCGCAGGTACACGCTCGGCACGCTCCCTGTCGATGACCTGCACCGCCGCATAGGAGGTGATCACACCGCCCTGCTCCTCGGTGAACACTGTGTAACGCTCGTCATCGGTGAGAAAGCTCTCCACCGACAGCTCGTAATAGCCGAAAAACGGCGCACGATAGCTGTCGGGGGCTATCTCGATGTGCTTGTCGTTAAGCTGCTTCAATAGCCCTGCAAGCCTCGGAATATCGGAAAATTCCGCTTTTCTTATCATTGTGTCACTCCTCTCAAATTATATTGATGAGCGACCTCCATAAACGATGGAATTTATCAAAAATTCCACTGATATCACGACCTTTCAAGTGCTCGGCAATTGCCGCCCGTTCTCTATATCCCAGTATGCGTTTGAGATAGCTTCATTTTTCCAGCTCCATGTTGACAGATACACATAATTGCCGTCGGTGTAAGCGGTGAACCTTCCGTTTGGTGCATACCTCTGTACGGGGAAGAAAAAGTAATACAACGAATATGAGGGCAACGGCTCGATGCTATCACTGATATCCGCAATATCGGCGCAAAGCCCCTCCACATCACTCGTTTTCAGCTTTATGACAAAAAATGTATTGCTCATGGGGAACGACATAAAACAAAATGAAATCAGATCAAACTCGCTGTCGGTATTGATACCAGCGGCATTTATAACAGCACTCATTTCAGTAGCGGTGAAGTTGTCGAGGGTTTGTGTCTGCCCACGAAATGTTCCGCCCACCCAAATTAGCAGAGCAACGATAATTATCAGCACGAAGACAGCGTGTGCTTTTTTCCGCATTTGCTTTATTTTGTTCACGGTGCCACCCCACTTAATAATAAAATAGCCCTCCTGCAAGCGCAAGAGGGCGAATAAATCACGGTACCACCTCAGTTTGCCGCAGTTATCCTGCGACCTTTGGACAGCTTTAACGGGCTTACCCGTGCCGCACTACTCGCAAACGCTTTCGCACAGCCACTCGGGGAGGTAATTCGCTTGCCGCTCTCCTGCCAATTCACACCCACCATTGGCTCTCTGAAAGTGAGATACGGGGCTACTGGGTTCCCCTCAACGCTTTAACATATTTTTTATATTGTAGCACATATTTTGCAGATTGTCAAGCACTAAAAACGGCGCAGGGTCGCTGCGCCGCTTGATATCAACCTCTGTTCTGCGAGGCAACCAGGCTTTCGCCGCAGTATATCTCACGCAGCTTGGGCTTTTCTATCTTGCCTGTGGGGTTTCTCGGTACATCCGCAAAGATTATCTTGTGGGGACGCTTGTAGCGGGGCAGCTTTCCGCAGAATGTTTTTATCTCCTCCTCGGTGCAGCTTTCGCCGTCCTTTACAGAGATTATCGCCGCTGCTATCTCGCCCAGTCGCTTGTCGGGCAGACCGATCACCGCAACATCCTTTATCTTCGCATGGGAGCGGAGGAAATCCTCTATCTGTACAGGGTACAGGTTCTCACCGCCGCTGATGATGACATCCTTTTTGCGGTCAACGAGGAAGATAAAGCCATCCTCATCCTCCTGCGCCATGTCGCCTGTAAACAGCCATCCGTCGTGGATGGTCTCTGCGGTCGCCTTTTCGTCACGGTAGTAGCAGGTCATTACACCGGGGCCGTACACTGCAAGCTCGCCCACGCCGCCCTTGGGAACTTCGTTGCCCTGCTCGTCAACTATCTTTGTCTGCCAGCCATAGCCCGCCTTGCCGATAGCTCCAACCTTGTGGATGTTCTCCACGCCGAGGTGCACGCAGCCCGGGCCGATGGACTCAGAAAGTCCGTAGTTGGTGTCATACTGGTGATCGGGGAACTTCTCCTTCCAACGGGCGATGAGGCTCGGAGGAACGGGCTGTGCGCCGATGTGCATCAGTCGCCACTGCGAAAGCTCGTAATCTGCCAGGTCGAGCTCGCCCCTGTCGATAGCGTCGAGGATATCCTGCGCCCACGGAACCAGCAGCCACACGATGGAGCAATGCTCGTCCGATGCAGTCTTGAGGATATACTCGGGCTTTACGCCCTTTAAAAGCACTGCCTTGCCGCCGACTAAAAAGCTACCGAACCAGTGCATCTTTGCGCCCGTATGATACAGCGGAGGGATGCAGAGGAACACGTCATCCTTAGTCTGACCGTGGTGGTTCTGCTCGGTCTTGCAGGAGTGCATAAGGCTCTCGTGATTGTGGAGTATCGCCTTCGGGAAGCCGGTCGTGCCCGAGGAGAAGTAGATAGCAGCGTCATCCGCATCGGTGAGCTTGATATCGGGAGAGGTGCTGGGGCAGTTGGCAGCGAGGCTGTCGTAATGCTCGGCAAATGTGGGGCAGTTCTCGCCCACGTAGAACAGCAGACGGTTCTTGCTGATGGAGTCTGCGATCTCCTCAACTCTGCCGATGAACTCGGGGCCGAACATCAGCACATCCACCTCAGCAAGGTCGAGGCAATACTGTATCTCGTCCGAGGCATAGCGGAAATTGAGCGGCACTGCAAGCGCACCCGTTTTAAGTATACCGAAGTAGATGGGCAGCCACTCAAGGCAGTTCATCAGCAGTATAGCGACCTTGTCGCCCTTTTTAACTCCACGGGATATCAGCATATTCGCAAAGCGGTTCGCCTTCTCGTTGAACACGCTCCATGTTATCTCTCGGCGGTAGTGGCAGACAGGATTAGGCTCGATAAGCTCGTACTCCTTCCATGTCACCCTGCGGGTCTCCTTGATGTCGGGGTTTACCTCAACAAGGCTGATATCATTGCCGTAAAGCTGGGCATTTCTTTCAAGTATCTCGGTGATAGGCATTTTTTTCGTCCTTTCAATTTTTTGTGCGCTTTATCGTCACAAAGTAATCTTATCTTCTATTTTATCACAAAAAAGCGCAAAAGTAAATAGGTTTTTTAATTTTTTTATTCAGATTTGTTGATTGGGGGCGCATGGGCAATGTTTGCAAAAAAATTCACATTAGGGCAAAAAAAGTATTGTGTATTTTGTAAAATTGTGTTATACTATAAAAGTATAAATATGTTTACAAGTGTTTTTCACTATACAGGAGGTAGCTTATGGAAAACAAAAAGGTCAAGACCACAGGCTCGATAAGGATATCCACCGATGTCATCCTCAAGATCGCTGAGACCGCTGCTGTCGAGGTAGACGGTGTGTACAGCGTGGCACAGAGCCTTCCCCCCATCACCGCAAAGGCAAAGGTAATGGGCGCAATACAGGCAAAGATCAACGGCGAATCCACCGCAATATCCATGGAGATAGCAGTGCTTGAGGGCCACAATGCCGTAAACGTTGCCGAGGAGATACAAAAGAACGTTAAATCCGCAATACAGAGCATGACAGGCTTTGCAGTGACAAAGGTCGATGTTGCTGTTGTTGCCATCAAGATAAAAAAATAAACCCACAAGGAGTTAAAATGGAAGAAAAGCTTAATAGACGTGAAGTGCGTGAAAGCGCATTTATAATACTGTTTCAGACCATGTTCAGAGAGTCGGCGGAGGAGATAACCGAGGCAGGCATCGAGTCCATGGGCCTGCTGAAGAACGAGGAGACCGACGAGATAGTTGACGGAGTGCTGGCGCACCAGGCAGAGCTTGATGCCATCGTTGAAAAATACAGCAAGACCCGTTCCATCGCACGTATCCCAAAGACCAACATGACCCTGCTGCGCATCGCACTGTACGAGATGATACACTGCGAGCGTGTGCCTGCAAAGGCAGCCATCAACGAGGCTATCGAGCTGTCCAAAAAATACTGCTACAAAGAGGACAGCGGCTTTATCAACGGTATACTTAACTCTTACATGACCGAAGCAGGTGAAAACGATGCCGATAAATGATCCCCTTCCCTTCAGGGCTCCGCAGCAGGACGGCCCTGTCGTTGTCAGCGTTTCCAACGTCAACAGCGTTATATCCTCGATACTCAAAGGTGACAGGCGGCTTAACAATGTGCGTGTCAAGGGCGAGATCTCCCAGTTCACCAGAAACGCAAAGTCGGGGCACTGGTATTTTACCATAAAGGATGCAACTGCGGTGCTCAAGTGCGTGATGTTTACGTTCAATCAGGGCAACGTGCAGTTTCAGCCTGCCGTCGGTATGACGGTGATATGCACAGGCTCGATAGATGTGTATGCTCCCAACGGCGAGTACAGCCTAAAATGCACCAACATCCTCCCCGAGGGCGAGGGTGCACAGGCTGCGGCGTTGCAGGCTCTCAAAAACAGGCTCGAGGCTGAGGGCTTGTTCGCCCAAAAGAGGCCTATCGCCTCCCGCCCCAAAAAGATCGCAGTCATCACATCGGGCTCGGGTGCGGCGTTCAAGGATATCACCGATGTCATCACCGACAGATATCCCCTCGTAAAGCTTGTGCTTGTGCCCACGCAGGTGCAGGGCGAAACCGCCCCAATGCAGATCGCCAATGCCATAAGGAGAGCGGCTGCCATCGGCGCAGATACCCTGATAATCGGCAGGGGCGGCGGTGCCACCGATACTCTTGAGGCTTTCAACACCGAGATAGTGGTGCGTGCGATTTACGAAAGCCCCATCCCCACCATATCCGCTGTCGGTCACGGCATCAACATATCCCTCGCCGACTTTGCAGCCGACAGATATGCGCCTACCCCCTCGGCGGCGGCAAACGATGCCACCCCCGATATCAAGATGTACATCGCAGGGCTTGACGATATGAAGCGCAGGCTTTCGCAGAATATGCAGCGCAGGCTCGCCGAGCATGAGCGTGACGTAGCCGCAAGGGCGGAGCTTATCCGTGCGCTGACACCCATGACAAGGATAAATGCCCTGCAGCAATACACCGACAGCCTTGACAATGCAATAAAGACAGGTATCCACAACCGCCTCAGTGCCGCCGAAAGGGGCATCGATGCAAAGGCTGGAGTTATCACCGCACTATCCCCCGAGGCAAGGCTCAATGCGCTGCAGCAGCGTGTTGACGGCATCGAGGGCTCGATAAAGGCTAACATCCGCAACCGCCTCACCACCGCTGACAACGGCGTTACAGCCGCCGCAGAGATGATCGCTGCGCTTAATCCCCTCGCCATACTCGCACGAGGCTACTCGGTCACCGAGAGCGGCGGCAGGATAATCACCAGCGTCAACGATATCAGCAGCGGAGATGCGGTCAGCATACGACTTGCCGACGGTAAATTTACCGCACAGGTAACATCTATTGAAAGGAACGACAACACCGATGGAATTTGAAAAGGCACTCAGCCGTCTTAATGAGATAAGCGAAAGAATGAACAGCAAGGAGCTCCCCCTTGAGGAGGCAGTAAAGCTGTACGCAGAGGCTTGCGAGCTTGTAAAATACTGCAAGCAGTACATCGCAGACGCACGTTTGCAGGTTGAAAGGCTGGAGGAAGCACAGTAATGACAGCCGATGAAGTAAAGCAGCAGCTAGCCGACTATGCCGAGATGACCGAGGAAGCACTGGAAAAATACCTGCCCCTGACCGACTGCCTGCAAAGCAGCGTGATAAAGGCGGCAAGGCATAGTCTTAAAGCAGGCGGAAAGCGAATCAGACCCGCACTTGTGATGGAGTTTTGCCGTGTGTGCGGCGGCGAGCCCGAGGATGCCCTGCCGATAGCCTGCGCAATCGAGATGATGCACACATTTTCGCTGATACACGACGACCTGCCCTGCATGGACGACGACGATATGCGCAGGGGTCAGCCCAGCTGCCACAAGGCTTACGGCGAGGCAACGGCTCTGCTTGCAGGCGACGCACTTGCGATGCTGCCCTATCAGCTGATAGCCGAGGCTGCGCTGAAAAAGCACATCAGCGAGGTGGCTGCGCTGAAGATAATACAGCTGCTTGGTGAAAGGTCTGGCATATACGGCATGATAGGCGGTCAGATAATCGACACCGAGAACGAGGGAACGCAGCTAAGCGAGCCTGTAATACTCGAAATGTACCGCATGAAAACAGGCGCACTGCTCGATTTTTGTTGCAGGGCAGGCTGCATTGCAGCAGGTGCGGGGGCTGAAAAGCAGCTCGCCGCAGGATGCTTTGCGCAAAAGCTGGGACTTGCATTCCAGATAATTGACGACATACTCGATGTCACCGCTGATGAAAAGCTGCTTGGCAAGCCCGTCGGCAGCGACGCAGACAGCGGAAAATATACCTATGTCACCTCTGTCGGCATCGACAAGGCAAGGGCTGAGGCAGAGAGGCTGACAAATGAGGCAGAGGCTGCCCTTTCCGAGTTCGCCGATACCGAATTTCTAATAGGGCTGACGGAGCTGCTGCTGAAAAGAGAGTATTAATAAAAGAGAGGAACAACCAATAAATGGACATATTTATGGCTAATCCCATCATCACCGTCGGGCTGTCCTCGTGGCTGGCTGCGCAGGTGATAAAAACTATCCTGCACGCCGTAAGATACAGGACGTTCAATCCCGAGCGCATCGTGGGCGCAGGAGGTATGCCCTCCTCCCACTCGGCACTGGTGTTCAGCGTTGCGATATACACGCTGCGCCTGCACGGATTTTCCAGTGCGGAGTTCGCCTTTGCAACGATACTTGCGGGCATCGTTATCTACGATGCAATGAGCGTGCGCTACAACGCAGGCCTGCACGCAAAGGAGCTTAACCGTATGCGCAGGATAATCGATGAAATGGACGATGAGATATCAAAGCTCTCGGGCAGCGACGACGACGATATCGACAACCTCGCAGACCAGAAGGAGCTTAAAGAGTTCCTCGGGCACACGCCGTTGCAGGTACTGGCAGGCTCGCTGTTAGGAATACTGATATCTATGGCATTCCCGATGCCGTAAATTTAGGGGGAGGCGGAGAGCTCGGATATCGCCGCTTGCGTGCCGAGTTTTATTGCGTTGCCCCCGATTGTTTCGGAGGATACGTTGTGCTAAACGATAGCATAAATCACGATATTATATCACAGATGTCACTGCCGCAGCTTACCGCACTATGCCGTGAGCTGCGCAGTTGCATTATGTGCACCGTCAACAAGACGGGCGGCCACCTCGCTTCAAACCTCGGTACGGTGGAGCTTACGGTGGCACTGCACCATGTTTTCGATGTAAAGCATGATAAGATAGTATGGGACGTGGGTCATCAGGCCTATGCCCACAAGCTGCTGACGGGGAGGTATTCCCGTTTTTCAACGCTGCGCACAGAGGGCGGCATATCGGGCTTCACACGGGGGTCGGAAAGCAGCGCAGATGCCTTTATCTCGGGGCATAGCAGCACATCGGTGTCTGCTGCCCTCGGCATCGCCACCGCAATGAAGCTGCAGGGCGACAGCAGCAGCGTAGCTGCCGTGATAGGCGACGGTGCCTTTACAGGCGGCATGGCTTACGAGGGCCTCAACAATGCAGGCAAAAGCGGCGCAAGCTTAGTGCTGATACTCAACGACAACGCAATGTCGATTTCAAAAAGCACGGGTGCGCTGGCACGATACCTCGCCCAGATACGCTCAACCAAAAAATACTACTGCGCTAAAGAGCATTTCAAGCTGGCACTCAGCTCGGTTCCCGTTGTGGGAAAGCGGCTGGAACGCTCGGTAAGGATCGCAAAAAACCTTTTGAAGGACGCTATCTACAACTCCAGCAACCTGTTTGAAAACATGGGCTTCTCCTACATCGGCCCCGTCAACGGGCACAATATGGATGACCTTATCGAGGCACTCAGCGTTGCAAAGATGCTGAAGCGTCCCTGCGTTGTGCACGTTTTCACCAAAAAGGGCAAGGGCTACAAGCCCTCGGAGGAGAACCCCGGGGAGTTCCATGCGGTGTCCCCTAAGGGCGCAGTAAGCGGCGGCATCACCTACTCAGAGGTGTTCGGCAGGGAGCTTGAGAGGCTCGGCCGTGACGACAGCAGGATATGCGGCATCACCGCCGCCATGAAATACGCAACAGGGCTGAACTATTTTAAAGAGAGCTGCCCCCACCGATTTTTCGATACAGGCATCGCAGAGCAGCATAGCGTCACCTTTGCGGCAGGGCTTGCGGTGCAGGGAATGTTGCCTGTTTTTGCAGTGTACAGCACATTTTTGCAGCGAGGCTATGACCAGCTGATACACGACTGCGCCATCGAAAACACCCATGTGGTGCTGGCGATAGACCGTGCAGGCTTCGTCGGTGAGGACGGCGAGACGCATCAGGGCATATTCGATGTGCCGATGATAAGTGCGATACCCAATTCTACCATCTACTCCCCTGCAAGCGCAGAGGAGCTGCGCAGCTGCCTTAAAAAGGCTGTATACGACACCGAGGGCATCGCAGCAGTGCGCTATCCAAAGGGCTGCGAGTACAAAAAGCTGTCCCCTGCGGGAGAGTTCGCCTACAGCGGCAAGCGAAACGGAACCCTTGCTGTCAGCTACGGCAGGATATCTGCGTGGCTCGACGAGGCGTGCTGCGAGGGCGACAGCCCTGCCGACTGGCTGCGCCTTGTAAAGATATCTCCCCTGCCCCGCAAGGTGGCTGAGATAGCCGCATCCTACGACAGGATAGTGTTCTTTGAGGAGGGCATCCTGAGAGGCGGCATCGCCGAAAACCTCGCTTCTACCCTCGCAAAGCGTGGCTGGAAGGGCAGCTTTGAAGCCATCGGCGTTGACAGCGGCTTTGTTGCCGCAGGCACTGTAAAGCAGCAGCTAGCCCGATACGGACTGGACAAAAACGGGATGATAACAGCAATACGGAATATATGAGATTAGACATTTACCTTACTGAAAACAGCCTCGCCAAAAGCCGCACGGCGGCGCAGAGCCTTATAAAAAGCGGCGGAGTATCCGTCAACGGCAGAGTATGCACAAAGCCCTCCTGCGAGGTGGCAGACGCTGACAGCGTTGAGATAACGGGTGAGCAGCTGCGCTATGTGGGCAGGGGCGGTGTGAAGCTTGAGGGAGCGATAGATGCGTTCTCGCTTCAGCTTAGCGGACTGATATGCCTTGATATCGGCGCATCAACGGGCGGCTTCACCGACTGTATGCTGCAAAACGGCGCAGTGAAGGTGTACGCTGTTGATGTGGGCAGAGATCAGCTTGACGAAAAGCTCAGAAAAGACAGCCGAGTGATATCCATGGAGCAGACCGATATCCGCAGCTGTACTCTCCCCGAGGAGGTCAGCTTCATCGGCACGGATGTGTCGTTCATCTCGCTTAAGCAGATACTTCCCCATATCCTGCGGCTGCTGAAAAGCGGCGGCAGGGCGGTGGTGCTCATCAAGCCCCAGTTTGAGGCAGGCAGAAAGGCTCTCAGCAAAAAGGGCATCGTAAAGGACGAAAAGGTGCGCCGTGCCGTTGTGGAGAATATCCGACAATTTGCCGAAATGAGCGGCTTTATTATTGAGGGCATCGCAGACTCCCCCATCCACGGCGGCGACGGCAACGCCGAGTACCTGATGTGCCTGAGAAAGGAATGACAGCATGAAAGCCATAGTTTCATACAATCCGCTGGCGGCGGAGTCGGTAAGGCTGACGAGGGAGATTTGCGCCCTGCTTGAAAACAGCGGCATCACGCCCCTTGCCTACCTCCCCGACCGCAGCACCGACGATATCATCGGCATCGGCTGCACCGACAGCCTTGACGGCTGCCTGTGCATGATAACCGTCGGCGGCGACGGAACTATCCTGCACTGGGGCAAGCTGGCTGCTGCCAATGACCTGCCCCTGCTGGGTGTAAATACGGGCAGACTGGGCTTTATGGCGACACTGGAGCCGCAGGATATCCGCAGGATACCCGATATCATCAAGGGCGATTTCTCGGTGAGCCGCCGCATGATGATGAAGGTGGTGCTAAACAGGGCTGACGGCACAACAGAGATTCGCCATGCCCTCAATGATGTGGTGGCTGAGCGCAATCGTCGCTCAAAGCTGCCCGAGTTCTGCACGCTATGCGGTAAGCAGGAGGTTACAAGGCTATGCGCCGACGGAGTTATTTTCAGCACCCCGACGGGCTCTACAGCCTATTCGCTCTCGGCAGGCGGCCCGATAATCGCCCCCGATGTGGAGTGTATCGAGTTCACTGCGCTGTGCCCCCACACCCTCTCCGCACGGCCGATGATATTCTCGGCGGATAAGGAGATAGTGCTAAGCTGCTCCCTCTATCAGGGCGCAGAGGTGACCCTAAGCATCGACGACGAGCGTGGCATCCCCTTCAACGAGGGCGACCTGCTGACGCTGCACAAAAGCGAATACTGCCTACAGCTTATCGAGGCAGGCGACGGCTTCTTCGGCGCAGTGCACAGCAAGCTGATGCAGCCACTGAAATAACGAGTACGAGGAGGTGCGGCTGTTTTGGAAAAACGACAACGCCATGCGGCAATACTATCGATAATATCCGAAAATGAGGTGGAAACTCAGCAGGAGCTGCAAATACTCCTCAAGGAGGCAGGCATACGTGTCACGCAGGCGACCATCTCCCGTGATATTAGGGAGCTGAAAATCAGCAAGGGCATGAGCGAGAATGGCGTTAACTGCTACTTCTCCGAGGTGGCGGGAAAAGCCCCCGAGTATAACAGCATCTTCTCCCAGTCGGTGCTGTCCCTCGACTATGCCATGAACACCGTTGTGATAAAGTGCAGGGCAGGACTTGCAAACGCAGCCTGCGCAGTGCTTGACGAGCAGAGCTTCGGCTTTGTGGTGGGCACCATCGCAGGCGATGATACAATATTTGTACTTACAAGGACAGAAAACCACGCAGTGCAGCTTATCGAGCTGCTTAAACGCATGATGCGCAGATAACCGAAAGAGAGGTATGCATTTTGCTGAGAGAGCTTTCAATAGAAAATCTTGCCGTTATCGAGCGTGCCACCGCCCGTTTCGGTGAAAGGTTCAACGTGTTTACAGGCGAAACCGGCGCAGGTAAAAGTATACTTATCGGCGGCATCAACGCCATCCTCGGACAGAGGACAACTAAAGATATCGTAAGGACAGGTGCGCCAAAGGCGGTGATAACCGCACTTTTCGACGAGCTTCCCGACAAGGTGAGGGCAAAGCTTGCCGAGCTTGGCTTCTCCGACGAGGATGACGAGCTGATACTCACCCGTGAGATATCCGCAGACGGTAAAAGCACCGCACGCATCAACGGGCGCACCGCAACAGCATCGATGCTGCGTGAGGTGGGCGAGCTCCTTGTTGACGTGCACGGTCAGCACGAAAACCGCATACTTATGTCAAATGACGACCAGCGCAATATCCTCGACAGCTACGGCGGCATAGATGCCGCCTTAGCGGAGTATCGTGAGTATTTCAGAGGATTTTCGGCGGTGGCACGACAGATAAAAACGCTGCAAAGCGATAATGATGACCGCTCACGCCGCACCGAGCAGCTGACCGCCATCATCGAGGAGCTGGAGGAGCTTGACCTGCACATCGGCGAGGGCGACAAGCTGGAAAGCGACCTAGAAAAGATGCACAGCAACGAAAAGCTGCGCCGCTCATTGTATACCGCCTTCTACTGCCTGGCAGGTGACGAGGAGGAAAACGGTGCGATCGAACTTATACGGCAGGCGCATATCGCAATAGGCGGCATCAAAGATAAGCTCGACAAGGCTGAGGATATGTACGACAGGCTCGGCGATATACTGCTGGATGCTGAAGACCTCGCATCCATGATGCTAAAAGAGGCTAACGCCGACTACAGCGAGGCATACATGGCAAACCTCAGCGACAGGGTGTCAAGCCTTAAGCACTGCAAGCGCAAATATAATATGGAGGCTGACGAGCTTGTAGGCTACCTCGACAAGTGCCGCACCGAGCTGATGCAGCTTGACGACCTCGACGGGGAGCTGGAGCGCCTCGCAGCTGAAAAGCACCGCCTGGCAGAGGAGGTAAAACGCTGCGGAGCCATCGTCACCGCCAAGCGCAAAGAGGCGGCAGAGCGGCTATCCGCCGAGATATGCGAGCAGCTGAAGTTTCTCGATATGCCGAATGTCCGCATCGTCATCCCGATAGAGCCCGACAAGATAACGCTGAGCGGCATGGACAAGGTGGAGATGCTGATATCCGCCAACGCAGGCGAAGAGCCTAAGCCCCTATGCAAGATAGCAAGCGGCGGCGAGCTTTCACGCATAATGCTTGCGATAAAAAGCGTGCTTGCGGATAACGACGATATCCCCAC
>JAZPZN010000097.1:0-3552 GCA_045544715.1 Oscillospiraceae bacterium
AGCGGCGAGAAGCTCACGCCGCTGTAGGTATATATAAAATTCTTAGGTATCATAGTTATCTGAAAGGCACTGCCACCAGCGAATCGCCGACAACAGTTATGCTTGATTTTTTATATACCTCTGTCACATCCAGCGTCATAAAGTTGATGCAGAAATGACTACCGGGATAGATAACGCCACTGCACCTTGCAGAAAGGATATCCTTGTTTTTGATATCCTCGTCAAGCTGCGCAATGGTCTCCGACAGGGTCTTTTTCTTCATATTGTAGAATATCTTGTTCTGCGTTTCTACCTTGTACTGCTTTGCCTGCGCCTCTGAAAGCCTGCCGCCTTGCTGCGTCCTGCGCTGCTTTAGGAATTCCAGATTTCTTGTGGACTGACCGAGCACCTCAATTATCTCATCAAGCTCCTTCTGCGCCTGCTTTTTGCGGGCGAATAGCACCGAGCCGTCACCGATATTTATCTCAGTCTGCGTATACTTGTTAGAGCCGATGATGCCTGCAGTTACATCACGCATTGAGGTTATCTTGCCGCCCACGATGACACCCGTAGGGCCCTTTGCGATAAGCTCGCCATAACAGAACACCTCACAGAAAGCAAACTGCTTTGAAACAACATTTCCCTTTGCGTTGATATTGGTATTCTCGCAGAAGCCTATGTTCACATTACCCTCTGTATCGATGGTGGAGTTGATACAACCGCCGATAACAGTTACATTTCCGCCTGCCTTTATCTCGCTGCCGAATACGCTGCCGTCAACCTTTACAGTCTTTCCCGCAATTATCTTGAAGCCCTCAAGCACATTACCCTTGATATGGATATCTCCGAAGAAATTTAGGTTGCCTATGGACATATCTAGATCGCTGCGTATAGTAACGGTATCCTCAACATTGAAGCAGCCCAATCCGTACATAAGATGTCCGTCACAGGCGGCTACAACGCTTTTGCCGTCAACTGTCATTATGTTGTTTTTACCGAGGGTTACCTTTGCAGGCTTTCCGGGCTCGGGAGGTATCTCCTTGCCGAAGATGTTCACTCCGGGAGTGCCCTCAGTGGGGAGCGTGATATCAGCGATTACCTCACCCTTGCGGATGGGTATGATGGAATCCAGCTCTCGGAAGTCCACAGTGCCGCTGTCGTCATGCTTCGGAGCGATCTTGCGCTCTCTGTCATAGCGAAAAGTGAGCACTCCGTTAAGACCTCTTTTAGGCGGAATAGCCCTCGCAACACACACGGGAGTTTCATACAGACCATTCTGCACGATATCCTTGATATCAAACTCATCTATGCCCGTAGTGATGCCATGTGAAGCAAGCACCTCCATAACACGGTCAACGGTGACTGGTCTGCCGCCGTTTTTTGCAGCATACAGCGTTGCATTACACAAAGTACCATCACCATCAAAGTTGATTTCTATTCTGCCATCTATTGGAGCCTTTGCCGGAGCTTGTGCCCCCTGTTTCGTGCCAGCAGGATTTGAGCTGAGGTTATTGATTATTGCATCTTGTATGCGCTCATCAAATGCCATGTTCACACCGCCTATCATCAATATATTGTGGCAACAGGAAAATTTATAGTTATAAACTATAAAATACTATTTATCATATTATAACATATTAACGAAAACTGCGCAATAGGGTGAACAGATTTTTGTCATAATGTATCAATGATTTTCGTCACATCTGACAAATTATCAGCCTTGGCAAATGTCAAACTGCTGATCTCCTCATCGGGCTGAGTGAGGTCGGGAACCATTACAGTGATGCAGCCCGCAGATGATGCGGAGCGCACCCCGTTTGGCGAATCCTCCAGTGCAAGGCACTCGCATGGCTCAAACCCAAGCTGCTGCGCCGCATAGATGTAGATATCGGGCTTAGGCTTTCCGCTCTCCACCATAGTGGCACACACGATCTTGTCAAAATGCTCAAACAGCCCTGCCCTTGTGAGGTAATCCTTAGTGCGCTCATAGTCCGTTGCAGTGGCTATCGCAGCGGGTATGCCATGCTCGTGTAAATAGCCAAGCAGCTCATGTATGCCTGCCTTTGTTTCAAGTCCATGCTCTGCCAGATGTGCTGACATCAGCTCCATGCGACGAGTGCGTATCTTAACATAATCGAAATCCTCACCGAATATGCCTTGCAGATGTGGGATCGCAAACTTTCTCGCTAAGCTACGGATACCTAGAGCGTGCTCCCTCTGCATATCAAAGCCGAACTCTTTTGCCGCCTGACACCAATATTTCACGAGCAGCTTTTCAGTGTCGAAAATAAGACCGTCCATATCAAAAATAACAGCTTTTATCATAGTATTCTCCTTTGCTTGTATATAGCTTTAGTATATCATACAGCCGCATTTGTTGTCAACAAATAAAGCTCGGGACGGCATCTGCCATCCCGATAATGTTTTATGGAACATAAATGAGGTATCCGTCACGTACAGGCGGAATAACATTAGCCTGCCGCATATCTGTCCATGTCAGATCACGGATATCTATACTACTGCCATCAGCATACAGCTCGGTGTAATACATACTTGTGTTGATGCCTGATGTCCTGATATACTCGCTCTCGCCGCTTTGCCACAGCACTTCAAAGCTGTACATGGAGATGCTGTCATACCCACCATCTCGGTGGTACAGCTTTTCACGCTCCATGATGCCCTGCAGCTCACTCAAAAATGCGTTCACTCTGTCGATATCCCCGCTCGTGTATTCCCTTGTCATACAAAAGCGGAACTCTCTTGCAGCAGTGTACTGCTCCGATCTTTCACAGCTGTCGAAGCCATATTTCTGCATCAGACCCAGCACCTCCGCCTCATAGCATAGGCTTACCATATCCTCATAGTTATCCCTGATCGTGAACTCACCTGTGTAGCCAAAATCAGCTCCATCTATGATGATAGTATCCGCCGTAGACCACACCTCAAACTGAAGCTCCCTTTCATCGGAGGAAAACAGATATCGGTCGTCATCCAGCTCTTCAACCAGCTTTACCTTTTCACCCTTTGCAACCTCTGCGGCATGCTCAGCTATCTGTGTTTTACTTGCATGGCTCGGTGTACAAGCCGTTGCTGCAAGCACTAAAATAAGCAACGCCGATGCTGCGATCATTTTCTGCCTTACCATTTTGATACCGCCTCCTGTCCATTTTCTTAATTATATCACTGCAACACATCTCTGTCAACCAAAAGCTGCCCTCAGCAGAATGAGGGCAGCCATAATTATTGAACTTTAGCTTACTTGCCAAGTGCAGCCTTTGCGGTTGCAACGATGTTGTCAGCGCACAGACCGAACTCCTTAAGCAGGTCAACAGCGGGGCCGCTATGACCGTAAGTGTCCTTAACACCGATCTTGATAACGGGAACAGGGCACTCCTCTGTTACTACCTCAGCTACAGCAGCACCGAGGCCACCGATAACGCTGTGCTCCTCAACAGTGATGAGCTTGCCTGTCTCCTTTGCAGCCTTGATGATGTTGTCACGCTCAATGGGCTTGTTGGTGTGGATGTTGATGATGCGAGCGTCAATGCCCTGCTCTGCAAGAGCCTTGCCAGC
>JAZPZN010000098.1:0-41950 GCA_045544715.1 Oscillospiraceae bacterium
AATGCCTGACCGTAACGATACGATCAGGCATTCTGTCTTGCTCGCAACATAAAGTTCGAGCCCTTTGTGGTCGAGATGACAGGATTTGAACCTGCGACCTCTGCGTCCCGAACGCAGCGCTCTACCAAACTGAGCCACATCTCGAAATAGCGAATAGCAATAAATAGAATTTATTGCTATCCAACTAAATTATTATAACACAGGTTTTTGGAAAAATCAAGTGCTTTTTTGAAAAATTCTACTCGGCGAAATGAAGCGGTTATATCTCCATATTCTTCTGCATATCATCGGTGTCGAGATAATCCTCGATATATTGCTTTTTGAGCAACGAGCGAGGAATGTAGTCGTTGTATTTTCCGCTGATCTCGCAGTTGTCGGGGATGGTGAAGTTGTATTTGTCAGCCCCTTGTTGTTTGATATCAGCAAGGTCTGCGGCTATCTCTGAAATGTTACGGTCAGTTGCTATCTCTATGCAAACAGGAAGATAACGCTGATGGTATACGTTAGCATTATAGCCACGTCTGCGCAATTCATACATAAGTGCCATGCAGCCTCTAGTCCCCAGAAAGGGGAATATTGCATACTGAGTTTCGCTCATAGGGATGACGCTGCCGCAGCCTGCGAGACCACCGTTGCGGCAGCTTTTTCTGATATTGTCTAAACGTTGTTGGGCAGTCTCATCAAGGAACCCATATCGCTCGTCAGAGCGTAGCACATCCCGTATCTTCTTCATAACTTTCGTGTGAACATATTCGTTTCCGCTATCTTGCCACATGTTGGCTGAGATGCCTGCAATGTGTTTTACGAAGATTCGCTTTTCCTTTTTGTCAAGCTCGGTGACCTCCCATGCCTGACCTGCCAGTGCAAATTGAGAGCCTTCAGGGAATGGTGTCTGCACGGTGCCTATTTCTTCAGCATTGCAACGTACACTATATTCAACAGGGACAGAGAATACTGCGAGAAACTCAAAATTGCTTACTGCTGCTTCGCCGTTTTTGCCTATCAGCAGACCGCCGTTTTCGCTGCGTTCAAGCTGCCCGTTTTCCATTAGATGGCGCAGCAGGCAGAGATAGTCATCCTTTGAAATGTGTTTGAATGGACCGAGGGTGAGAATGTATTTAGCAAGCTCCTTAGGCATTACCTCGCCGCAGGCAGCCATGTGGCTCATTGTCTGATGGTAGAGGAGACTATATGGGAGCTTGGGTAGATACATCGGCTCTATCCATTTTTCGCTTGTGTAGAGTAGTATCATTGCAATGCAGGTGACGAGGTCCCAGTTTATCTCTTTGTAGAATTCCTGCGGGGGCATACTCATATCCCAGCGGAATGCAAATCTCATCTCAGCAGCACCGCCCCTGCGTCCTGTTCTGCCAAGCCTTTGCACAAGTCCTGAAACTGTCAGTGGGCAGCCTGTCTGCACGATGCGCTCAAGATGGCCGAGGTCGATACCAAGCTCTAGCGTAACAGTGGCTCCCGTGCATACGGGCATCTCGGAGGATTTCATGCGCTGTTCGGCGAATTCACGTAGGGCAGGGGAGATATTCGCATGGTGTACGAGGTAGCAGTCGTTCGACCGCCGCTCGTCTGAGATGCGTTTGAGATGTGCGATGTTCTCCTCCACCTCGCCCTTGCTATTGGCGAACAGGATGCAGCGTTTGCCGTGGGTGCTTTCGTAGAGGTAATCATAATAGTGCTGCAGTAATACCTTGCTGTCGTTGTTCGGTATCTTCTGTTTGATTGGGAAGAACCTTACCGCCAGTCGCAGAATTCTGCCTTTCTCGCTGACCCTTGGGGTGATGCAACGTCGTTCTGTGCCAGTGTTGAGCCATTTTTCGGCATTGGTGCAATCTCCGAGGGTGGCGGATAATCCTATCCTGCGAGGGTGGAATCCTATCAGCCTTGAAAGTCGCTCTAAAAGGCACAAAAGCTGCAGACCTCGGTCATTATCCATGAAGTAGTGCACTTCATCGATGATGACAAAACGCAGGTCGCTGAACAGATTATAAGCTGCAGAGGAGTTGTGCATAATCATAGACTCCAGCGACTCTGGAGTGGTCTGGATAACTCCACG
The DNA here is from genome assembly GCA_045544715.1 of Oscillospiraceae bacterium. Lineage (GTDB taxonomy): Bacteria > Bacillota > Clostridia > Oscillospirales > Ruminococcaceae > CAG-115. The sequence goes on from JAZPZN010000098.1 coordinate 2,072, forward strand.
GGGACGCTTCATCAGCCTCTTTTTGGCAGTCTGCGATGCGTCACCATGCCATTTTGTGACAGGGATATCTGCTTCTTCAAGCAGTTGCTCCAGTCTCTCGAACTGGTCGTTTATCAGTGCTTTCAGAGGGGAGAGATACAGCACCCCAACGCTTGCAGAGGGATTCTCACAAAGGTGAGTAAGCACAGGGAGAAACGCAGCCTCGGTCTTACCCGAAGCGGTACCCGAGCTCAGCAGCAAATTGTCGTCAGTGTCGAAGATGGCTTCGGCTGCCCTGACCTGTATCTCACGCAGCTCTTCCCATTTGTTGCGGTATATGTAATCCTGTATGAAAGGTGCGAGGCGATAGAAGATGCTCATGATTTATCGTTCCTTTAGTTTTGTTGTACCGAATATATCCCATATTAGTGCGATGACTGCTCCTGTACCGTAACACAGCAGGTCTACAGGGTCAAAGGTGGAGCCGAGCAGTATCGCCAAAAAGCTACCCTCTCCGAATACATCGGAGAGTCCCGTAAGCTGCACCAGCTCAACAATGGAGGCGAATGCGAACACTGCAAGACTCAAAAGCTTTATCTTGTCGGGGAATACTATCCTCGCACCGCAGTACACTGTTACCACTGCCAGCACATCGCCGATGTAGGGCCGTACAAAGTTGTCGTGTACGAACAGGGCGATGCACACCTCGATTGCGAGGAAGGTCAGAAAGGCTGCAATGTAGATAAGACGTGCGGTCTTCATGGCTCTGCCTTTGCCTCCTCATCTGCGGCCTTTATTGCTTTGAAAGCCTGCTCAAGCGTCCTTACTCCGATGATCTTTATGCCGTAGTCATCGCTTTTGCTGAGGGAGGAGAAGCTCTGTTTGGGAATTATGCAGGTATCAAATCCGAGTCTTGCGCCTTCTTTGACACGTTCTCTCACATGGGACACTGCACGCACCTCGCCGCCAAGTCCCACCTCACCGAAAACCATCAGCTTCTCGGGGATGACCTTGTTGCAAAGCCCCGAGTACAGTGCCATGGCGACTGCGAGGTCAGCGGCAGGCTCGTCAAGGCGAAGACCGCCTACAATATTGACGTAGACATCCACACCACCGAAGAACATTCCTGTCCGCTTTTCGAGTACAGCGAGGATCATGTACAGCCTGTTGTAGTCAAAGCCTGTTGCCACCCTTCTTGGTGCGGAGAGGGAGGATTTTGTAACCAGCGCCTGTACCTCGGCTAGAATCGGACGGGTTCCCTCGATGGAGCAGACGACTGCACTGCCCGATACATTCGTTATCCTGCCTGAGAGCATCATCTCAGATGGGTTGGTTACTTCCTTTAAGCCGTCATCGTCCATGTTGAACACGCCTATTTCGTTTGTAGAGCCAAAGCGGTTTTTTATCGCTCTCAGAATACGGTATGAGAGCTGCTTTTCACCCTCGAAATACAGCACGGTATCAACGATATGTTCCATTATCTTGGGGCCTGCGATGCCGCCGTCTTTGTTGACGTGGCTGACGATGAACACGGGTATCTCTTCAGATTTTGCCATGCGCATGAATGCGTTGGTGCATTCTCTCACCTGCACGATGCTGCCTGCCGAGGATGTCGCAGCAGAGGTGGTGATAGTCTGTATCGAGTCGATGATGACTACCTCCGGCTTATTTTGGCAGACTGCATGAACGATGCTTTCACAGCTGTTGTTGCTGGCGAGAAACAGATTATCGCTGCACACTCCCAACCTGTCGGCACGTAGCTTTATCTGTCGCTCGCTCTCCTCACCCGAAACATAGAGGATAGTATGATCTCTACCCATGTGACCGCATATTTGCAATAGCAGGGTGGATTTGCCGATGCCGGGGTCGCCGCCGATGAGCACCAGCGAGCCCTTTACCAGACCGCCGCCAAGCACTCGGTCGAGCTCTGAAATGCCAGTATCATAACGGGTCTCGTCCTCGTAGCTGATGTCGCCGATGCGGTTGTATTTGAACTCGGTAACGGGCGCACTGCTGCGTGCTGCAATTAGCGGAGCTGCAGATTCCTCGATAGTATTCCACTCGCCGCAGGCGGTGCAGCGGCCGTTCCATTTTGAGTATTCCTGCCCACACTCACGGCAGATGAACAGAGATTTTGGTTTTGCCATATTTCAACTTCCTTTGTGGTTTTATAGTTCCGGTGTTTCGTCGGTTTCTGGTGCTGTTTTTTCCATATACTCCAGCAGACCGCTGTAGATGGTAAATGCCACCTGCTGTTGATATTCAGTGGTTGCAAGCTTTGCTTCCTCCTCGGGATTTGAGAGAAAACCACACTCTATCATAAGCGATGGGTTATCATTGTTTTTCAGCAGAAACAGTTCATCTCCCGATAGTTTTATCTCCCTGTCGTTGCCCTCCTGCAGAATAGCAAATCTGTCCTGCATAGTCTGCGCCAGTGTGCGGTTGTCGGGATGGTTATTGTTGTAGAACATCTGCGCCCCGAAGTACTGCGGATCTTTGTAATTGTTCTGATGGATGCAGAGAAAAACACTGTCGGGGTAGCTTTGGATAATTTCAAGTCTGTTGTCCATATCCGATAACTTCTGATTGCGTATTCCCTCAACACCTGCGTCGTAGATCGAGATGTCCTCGTCACGGGTGAGCACTGTTTCAAATCCCGATAGCTCCAGCAGCTGCTGCAGATGCATTACAATCGAAAGGTTGATGTCCTTTTCGAGAACTCCGTTCTTACCAACTGCGCCGCTATCGAGACCTCCGTGGCCAGCGTCAAGCACGATCACGGGGCGTTGCACTGCATCGGCGGATGCTGGGATAACCCCCTCTGTCAGCCTTGCGCATACTGCGAGTGCGATAAAGCTGCCGACCATTGCGGCGGTGAGCTGGATGGACTTTTTATTGAGCTTCATAGATTACCTCCACAAAATATGTTTTGTCCAATATCTATGAGCTAATTTGATGATTTATACTTGCTTATGCTGATTTTTGTGGTGGATATAAACAGTATATCATTTCGTGGAGATTTCGTCAATGAAAAATTGGTACTATTGAAAATTTGTTTCCATTGTGCTAAAATTAAAATGTATCCGAATACCCCCAAAAAAACTAAAAAAGGATACAAAAAGGATACATCTGCGTGTTAATATCTACTTGTCGGAGGTGATAGCATGGCTTACAAGGTTCTTCTTGTAGAGGATGACTACAGCATAAGAGAGGTGATTGAGGACTACTTTTCCTCAAAAAGCGAGGGTAGTATCGAGCTTTCACTTGCTTTTGACGGGGAAGAGGGTCTACATAAAATAACCGAGAATGAATACGACCTTATCATGCTTGATGTGATGCTCCCGAACATTGATGGCTTTTCGCTTTGCAGAGAGGTGCGCAGGAATAGCGAGGTACCCGTACTGTTCCTCACCGCCCGTGCAAGGGAAGAAGATGTGCTGTATGGCTACGAGCTGGGCTGCGATGACTACATGGTGAAGCCCTTTTCCCTTGCGGAGCTTTATGCTAAAGTCAATGCCCTGTTAAAGCGTGCAAAGGGAATGGTGATAAAGCGTGAGCTCGTCTGTGGAGCTGTCAGCATGGATTTAATAACTCTTACAGTCACCGCCGACAGTAAACAAGTGGAGCTTGCTCCGAAGGAGTTTGCATTGCTACGCTATCTGATGGAGCACAAAAATTGGGTCATCGACCGTGATACTCTCCTAAATAAGGTGTGGGGATATGATTATTTCGGTGGTGACAGGGTGGTGGATAACCACATCAAAAAGCTGCGCAAGTCACTGGGTAGTGCGGGTGCGCAGGTAAAGACCGTTATCAAGCGGGGCTACAAAATAACTGACAACTGATGTTTTTGGGGGTAATGATATGACAATAGGAAAGAGCAATAAGAGAGTAAAATTCTTAGCGTTTTTGATAAAGCGTGTGATAATAATGGTGGTGATCGCACTTTTAATAGCCACAACAGCTATGGGAGTAGCAATGACATTTGCGAGGGCGAATGCTTCATCCCAGGATATGTATGAGTTTTCTGTTGTGAAAGCGTCTATACTTGACAGCAATTTTGCAAACGGAGATAAGGCGGCAATAGAATATTATACTGCGCTGTATTCCAATTATCAGATGGAGCAGTATACGGGACTTGAAAGAGCTATAATAGTAACCGAAAAGGATACAGGAAAGATAGTTGCCACTTCGGAGTTTGCAGTGTTTGCTATTATCAAAGACCGCAAGGCAGAGCAAAATTCGGTATTTGCATGCCGTGATAAGGCTGTGGTGGATTTCGTTGTTGAAAACAGCGATATGAACACTTATCTTGAGTTCGACAGCGTTTATATCAAGGGTGATGAGTTTATCCCTTCTGTGGTGTCCGTTTACAGCTTTGATGAAACTGATCCTATGGCGGACGGCGAGCTTATAGCTGAAAAGGACTTCACTCCTGTTGATACGGCTGGCTATACCCATTATACCGACAAATTACTGAATATTGCAGGAGGCACTCTTAAGGACAGTGAATTGCTTTCAATAGTTGCAAATGCTGTAGAGGGAAAAAAATTCAGCGATGCTATGATTGCGCTTAATGAATCTTATTATACATACAGCAATACTGACTTTATAAACTTTGATGAGTTTACGCTGAATGATAAGGAGTATGCGGTATTCTCTTTAGCTGTATTTGATTTCTGGAAAGCGTATACTGTGGCGGTAGTCGACAGTTATATCGGTCTGCTGGTGCTGGCAGTAATGATAGCGGTGATATCCTCGTATGTTTCCTATGCGAAATATTCCTCTGATTATGAGGCGGAGGAGTATCGTCGCAGTATGGTCGATGCGTTCTCTCACGATCTTAAAACTCCCCTTATGGCAATATCGGGATATGCAGAGAATATGAAGAGCGGAGCTCATCCCGAAAAGGCAGAATATTACACCGATGCGATACTGGATAACACACGATATATGAATGATACTATCGCAAATGTTTTGCAGCTGACAAAGCTGGAGAACGGATGCATCCTCACACGTGAGAAGATAGACGCAGCAGCTCTGGCGGCAGAGCTGTTTGAAAAATACCGCCTTGCTGCACAGGAGAGGGGCATCACTTTCACTGTCAGTGGCAGCTGTACTGTCAGCGCAGATAGAAAGCTGCTTTCGCAGGCGCTGGAGAACCTCATCGCAAACGCAGTTAAATATACCACGGATGGAGGCAGGATAACACTGACCGCCGAAGCAAAGTCACTGATACTGGTGAATGACTGCGACAGCGCATTATCGCTCGATAGCAAGCAGCTCTGCAAGCCCTTCACAAAGGGTGATGGCAGCCGTTCAAAAAACAGCGGTACGGGCATGGGGCTTTCAATAGTAAAACGGATATGTGAGCTGCATCGGTTCAAATTTGATGCAAATGCAAAGGGCGGCAGATTTACTGCAAAGGTGAGATTTTGATCGTACAGCGGAGCTTCGTGCTCCGCTGTAGATTTTTGGCGGTAAATCTTTGCCGCATATTAGTCGACAAAATCTCCGAAAAACTTTGACATTTATACAAAATAGTGCTATAATCTATTTGTATGTTCGCCAAAGCAATTAGTTCTGGCGGAGAAATCAAAGAAACGGAGAATAAAAATGGAATTAGTGTTGTCGGTCATCTATCTGATAGGCGGCTTTATGCTGCTGATCTATGGTGCAGATAAGTTCGTTGATGGTGCGGTGGCTCTGTCAAAAAAATTGGGCATCCCGTCACTCATCGTAGGTCTTACCATCGTTGCGGCAGGCACAAGTATGCCTGAAATGGCAGTAAGTGTCAGCTCCGCTATGGCAGGCTCTGCAGATATGGCGACTAGTAACGTTATAGGTTCTAACATGTTTAATGTGCTTGGTGTGCTGGGTGTTTGTTCAATTATCAATCCTCTCAGCATTCAGAAGATAGTGTTGAAGTGGGATTATCCTTTTTGCCTTGGTGTTACACTGGCAGTCGGTGTTTGTATCTATCTGACAGGTATGCTCAACGGTCTTACTGCATGGGCATTTCTGCTGGTATATGTTGCTTATGTGGTCATTACTATCATGATCATGAAAAAGCAGCAGAAGAGCGAGGCAGCAGTGGGTGGTGCAGAAGCTGCTGTTGAGGTCGCTGCTGAGGAAGATGTTCCCTTTGTATGGTACAAATGTGCATTCAATATTTTAGGTGGTCTCTGTGCGATCGTAACAGGTGGCGAGATAGTAGTGCAGAATGCATCTAGTATCGGCGCATCATTTGGCATGAGTGAGGCTTTGATAGGTCTTACTATCTGCGCTGTTGGTACATCCCTGCCTGAGCTTGTGACATCTGTAGTCGCTGCGAGAAAGGGTGATACAGGTGTTGCAATCGGAAATGTAATAGGCTCTAACCTGTTTAACTTACTTGGAATACTTACGATCACTGGTATCATCAAAAACCCTGGATTCACAGTTGATACCTCTATGGTCTTGGATGCAAATACTACAATAGATATGATATTCTGTCTTGCGGTGTTTGTATTTGGTTATATCTGCTGTCTGACAGGCAAGAAGATAAACAGAGCCGAGGGTATTGCAATGGTATCAGCTTATGTTATATATGTGGTATATGCAGTGCTCAGAACATGATGGTCACTGCTTTTGATGCGATAGCAAAATAACAGCTTCCGCCTCGGCTTTGTCGGGGCGGATCTCAATATATAATATCTTTCGGAAAATTTGTTTGTTTTTTAACATTTTACTAAAGTTTCTGAAATATCTGCCGATATATATTATAGGACACAGCAATATTGTGTGTCCTAATATGGGGAAGTAAGGTCGGACATTTGCGGGTGTTACCCGTGCTATGTTGGCTCTGAAAAGGGCAATGTCTCGCCCGTATACCTTAGATGAAAAGCACTCGGCAACAGTCGGGTGCTTTTTTGCTGCAAAAAATGTAAAAAAGTGAAAAATATCGTAAATTTCCCTTGCAAATCGATAAATGTTGTGTTATAATACTTATTGTATAGTTATATATTGTATACAATTTGGGAAAATATGAAAGGAAGTATGAACTATGACATTAAAAAAGCGCATTATTTCCGCTGCACTTGCAGGCTGCATGGTACTTTCATCTGCTGTTGTATCGCCTGTTGCTTATGCGGCAACCACAAAGCTTGACGATAACAAGGTTGTTTATGACTTTTATCCCGAGTATTTCTGCGTTGACGGCGTGCTCCACGATGGTTTTATCAAGGCTCTTGAAAAGGCTACAAAGAGCAAGTATTATGAGATCACATTCAGCGATCTGTACGATGTTACTTCCCTTGATCTGAGCGATCTTGAGCTCAAGGGCGTGCCTAAGGTAGTAGAGTATATGCATCGTCTGCGCACCCTCAGACTTAACGATAACGATATGCGTATCATCACATCTGAGGAGATGGAGGCATATCGCAAGGAATACAACGAGATCGACTCTCTCGGTGCTGTAAATAACCTCGATCTCAGCGATTGCTATGCGCTTACCACTGTTGATATCAGTGACAACTATCTTACTAGTGTGCCTGCATGGTTTGCTGCACTTGATATCAGCAGCAAGAAGATCAACAACAACCTTATCAACACTACCGGTCAGCGCAGCATTGAGATAAATTCTGATACATATTATTTCATGCTGGGCGATAATTTTAATGAAAATGAATTTAAGGATAAGATTCTGTCAACACTTCAATTGAGCGATGACAGTGAGCTGCCTATTTATTTCTACAATCCTGAGCTGCCTACCTACAATTATACAGAGGAGGACGCTAAGGACGAGGATTTCGAGAAAAATGAGCGTGTAGAGGTAGATCTTGACACTGGCAAGTGCGTTAAGGATAACACTGTTACATCTACAGGCACTGTTGAGGGTGTTGTACGCCTTGTAGGCACAAGTGAGGAGAACAAGAACACAAACTTTGAGTTCAAGGTTCATTTCCTCGATGGTGAGGATCCCACTACTATCCGTATCCAGCTTGAAACACTGGTGCAGGAGTGTGCTAAGATCAAGAAGGAAGAGTATACAGGTACATCATGGAAGGCTTTTGAAGCTTCTCTTGGCACTGCAAAGACTCTTCTCAACTATGAGAGTGCTGATACCAGCATGCTGCGTAATGCACTTGACAATCTTATATCTGACAGAAATGCTCTTGTAGAGGGTATCAATTCCGCAACCAAGAAGACTCTCACTGAGCTTATCTCTATCTCCAAGACCTTTGCTGAGGAGGATTATACTGAGGAGAGCTGGAAGGCATTTATGGCTGCTGTTGACCTGCTGAGCGAGCTTTCAACAGATACTGATGCTTCAATCAATGCTGCAAACGATGCTATCCGTGAGTATCAGAAGGCACAGGCTAATCTTACTCCCACAAAGCTTGAGCGCCCCGCTATTATCCTCAAGAGCGAGTTTGAGGAGATATATGGCGAGGATAAGACCGTTGTCCGTCGTGGCACTACAAGAGGCGGTGAAAAGTATACTGTAACATTCAATGGCAAGGACATCATAACTCCTGCTGATTTCAACGCTGAGATCGTATACAGCTCCGTTTATGAGGAGAAGATCAGGATCGAAGTAGGCAGTGCAAGCGATTATCACCTGTTCTCCTTTGTTGCGGATGGCGCATTCCCCGGCAAGGCCGAGGTTACTATGGATGTATCCGACACCTATAAGGATGGCACATATCGCCTTTATAAGTGGAATAAATCTTCCGGCAAGAGCGAGTTCGTTAAGGAAGTAAATATCGTATCAGGCTCTGTAACTCTTGATTTTACAGCAGGCGGCGATTATTTCATCAGCTCTGTGCTGCAGAATTTCACAATGATCAGTGCAAACTTTGATATCGATCACGAGAAGCTCACTATTTCCAGCAAGTTCAAGAACATGTATACCGTAGCAGACTTCAAAGCCTGCCTTGACAATGGCGAGGCTGTTACAGTACTTAATGCTGACGGCACAACTCCCCTCGCTAACGACAGGATCGCTACAGGCATGACAGCTGCGGCTGCAAACAGCGATGTGGCTTACACCATCATCGTGCCCGGCGACATCGATGGCGACGGCATCGTTACTGCGCTTGATGCAGTGTACATTCTCAGGGCTATCATTGGCGAAGTTACTCTTGACAGCTATGCTGTAAAGCTGGCTGCAGACCTCAACGGTGATGGTTGGGTAAGAGTTGACGACAGTGTTGATATTTTGAAGTACTGCATCGGTGAATAATCATTCATCGGAGGAAAGATGAACACAAAGCTAATTGCAGATAACCGTAAGGTAAGGCACGAATATTTCATCATAGAGAGCCTGGAGGCAGGTATTGAGCTGTTTGGCACGGAGGTAAAATCCATCCGTAGCGGCGGTATCAATCTGAAGGACTCTTGGATATCTATCGACAATGGCGAGGCATTCATCAAAAATATGCATATCGCCCCATATGAGAAGGGAAATATCTTCAATAAAGACCCTTATCGTGTGCGCAAGCTTCTGCTCCACAAAAAGGAGATAATGCGCCTTTTCGGACTTGTTAAGCAGGGAGGATACACTTTGATTCCCGTATCTGTTTATTTCAAGGACTCAAGAGTAAAGGTGCAGGTGGGTCTGTGCAAGGGTAAAAAACTCCATGACAAGCGTGAGGACATGGCTAAGCGTGATGCTGACCGTGAGATCGAGCGCACTATCAAGGAGCGAAACAGATAACGACTTTCGGCAGCACAAATAAGTGCTGCCGAATTATATTTCATTAAAAATTAATATCAGTTAAATAATATTTACTACTTGACAAATGGAAAATGATGTGCTATAATCACTGTAGAATATGTTGAAATGCGTTGATAGGAAACAAAGCCTTGTGGATGCTTTCAGAGAGTTGTCGGTTGGTGCGAGACAGCAGCAGAGCAGGGAAATAACTCCTCCTTGAGCAGAGCCTCCGAAATGGCATGAGCCTTAGTAGGTCGTTCCGGGTTCTCCCGTTAAAGAGAAACACATTGTTGGATGTGACTGAGTGGGTGCGTTTTGCGTACCAATGAGAGTGGTACCGTGGAGTTTTTCTAGCTTCATCTCTTGACAGAGATGAAGCTATTTTTATTTTAAACAGTTTCAACCTATTCAATACATATTTGAAAGGAAACAAAACTATGACACAAGCAAACAAGTATTCAAGGCGCTATTTTATGCCTCCGTTCCCTTGTATGGACTGGACGGCTAAGGAGTATATCGACAAGCCTCCTGTATGGTGCAGTGTTGACCTGCGTGACGGAAATCAGGCATTGATAATTCCAATGAACTTAGAGGAGAAGCTGGAGTTTTTCCAGCACCTTGTAAACGTTGGCTTCAAAGAGATAGAGATAGGCTTTCCTGCTGCATCCGACACCGAGTATGAGTTTTGTCGTGCTTTGATAGAGCGTGATCTTATTCCGGATGATGTGGCAGTGCAGGTACTCACTCAGAGCCGTGAGCATATTATTGAAAAGACGTTTGAGGCTCTGAAAGGCTGCAAAAATGCCATCGTTCACCTCTACAATTCCACCTCTGTTGCCCAGCGTGAGCAGGTGTTCAGAAAAACTAAGGAGGAAATAATAGAGATAGCGGTGACAGGTGCAAAGCTCCTCAATGAATACAAAGGAAAGACAGAGGGAAATTTCCGCTTTGAGTATTCTCCCGAGAGCTTTACAGGTACTGAGCCCGAGTTCGCTGCAGAGATATGCAACAGGGTCATCGATATCTGGCAGCCTACACCCGACAACAAGGTCATCATCAATCTGCCAGTCACCGTTGCTGAGTCTATGTCCCATGTTTATGCGCAGCAGGTGGAATACATGGGAAAGGTGCTGCACAGTCGTGAAAATGTGATAATCTCACTGCATCCTCACAATGACAGGGGATGTGCTATTGCAGATACAGAGCTTGGTCTGCTTGCGGGAGCTGACAGAGTCGAGGGAACACTGTTCGGAAATGGCGAGCGTACAGGTAACGTTGATATCATCACGTTGGCATTAAATATGTATTCCCACGGCATTGAGCCTGGGCTGGATTTCTCTAATCTCCCAGAGATAACTGAGATCTATGAGCGTCTGACAAGAATGCACGTATATGAGCGTATGCCCTACAGCGGCAGACTGGTATTTGCTGCTTTCAGCGGCTCGCATCAGGACGCTATTGCAAAGGGTATGCGCTGGATAAACGAGAAGAACCCCGAGCACTGGACAGTACCCTACCTCCCTATCGATCCGAGGGATCTTGGCAGAGAATACGAGGGCGATGTTATCCGCATCAATAGCCAGTCGGGTAAGGGCGGCATAGGCTACCTCATGGAGAGCAACTACGGTATCACGATGCCACGCAAGATGAGCGAGCATTTCGGCTATACTGTAAAGCGTGTTTCCGACAGGCAGCATAAGGAGCTTATGCCCAGCGAGATCTATGGCATCTTCAAGGAGAATTATCTCAACCTTAGCCATAAGATCAGGTTTATTAATGCGCACTACACCCAGGGCGAGCTTATTTCTGCAGTTGTCAATGTGGAGATCAACGGTGAGAAGCGATGCTTCAACGGTACAGGAAACGGTCGTCTTGACGCAGTGAGCAATGCGATAAAGAATGGCACAGGACTTGATTACGGCATCTCCGTCTACACCACCAATGCGCTGGAGCAGAGCTCTAAATCTAAGGCGGCATCCTATATCGGTATTGGATGTCCTGACGGATCGGTTGCGTGGGGTGCAGGTATCGATACGGATATCATCGTGTCCTCTATCAAGGCATTGTTCTCTGCCATCAACAACTCTCCTATGCTTTAATATCTTCGGCGGGATGAAAATTCCCGCCGTTTTGTTGACAGATTTTTTGTTGGGGTGTATAATTAAAGCAATAACAAAGGAGGTAACAGTTATGAGAAATAAATATATGCTTTCCGCTTTACTGGCGGTATCTATGCTGTTTGTGGGCTGCTCTCAGAATATGCCTGCTTCAAGTGAAGAGCAGACAACATCTTCTATTGAAACCACCTCATCTGTCCCTGAAGAGATATCGGAGGAAGAGCAGGAGGGCAAGGTTCTTAATATATACAGCAATAACGATGTGCTGATGAATATAGTTGCCCACACGCTTCCTGATTACATAGATAATGGTGATAATACAGGTTACATGGGAGATGTCAAGGTAGTATGGAAGATGCCTCCGCCAAATGCAGATTATAATTACAATGATGTGCTCCGCTATGCCATTGAAGAGCCTTCCAGCGAGGAAGAGCGCATCGATATGTTCGTTGTTGAGTCCGATGTATCCTACTTTGATGATTATCTTGAAAAGTATGCGCTGCCGCTGTCAGATATAGGCATTATCGATGCTGACACTGCTGATATGTACGACTATACTCTGCAGCTTGGCACATTTGACGGGGAGTTAAAAGGTTTGATATGGGAGGCAGCAGCAGGCGTTTTCGCTTACAGGCGCTCTATCGCAAAAGAGGTGCTTGGCACTGATGAGCCCTCCGAAGTGCAGAAATATGTTGCAGATTGGGATAAATTCACAAGAACCGCAGAACTCATGAAGCAGGACGGCTATTATATGCACATAAGCAGCGATGAAACAATTCGGCTTTTTAAGCAGAGCTCTGCTGTTCGTATGCAAAGCGGCGGTGCTATCGTGATCGATGGAAAGCTCCAGAAATGGGCGGAGCAGAGCAGGCTCTTTATGGATAAAGGCTACATCACCGATTGCTCTCTCTGGTCTGATAAATGGGCAGAGGTCATGGTGGACGGAACTGTATTCGGATGCTTTATGCCCACCTGGGGAGTTGACTACACTATCCCCTCAAATGTAGAATACAGCGAATACCCGTCAAGCTATGGCGATTGGGCAATTTGCGAAGGCCCAGCACCCTACTTCTGGGGAGGCACTATGCTATGCGTGACAAAAGACACCGATGACAAAACAGCGGCGGCGGAATTTATACGAAGCGTTTTCTGCAATGCTGAGATCATGGAGCGCTACGCTTGTATTGAATACACGACTTATCATGATACTCCCGTCAGCATTACCCTGTTTCCTAATAACAGAACGGCAGCGAAGGCTCTTTGTGAGAACAGTGATAATGGAAGGGAATTCCTCGGTGGACAGAATCCTTATTCCGTATATGCTGCGGTGGCAGAAAAGGCTACGGCTGATGCTTTCAGCTGCAATGATGGGAATTTAATTTATGCTTTTCAGCGATCAATGGATAGCTACATCTCAGGAGAATCCAGCTATGACGAGGCTCTCGAAAAATTTTTCAGCGAGCAATAACAACAGGGGCAGATACTACTGCCCCTGATTGCATAAGTAGCAGCTGTTTGTCCATAATATCCATATAAAATTATGGAGGTATACTTATGTCAATCAAAGCCCACAATCTCCGCAGATACTATGAGGTAGGCGGAAATACAGTACACGCCCTTGACGGCGTGAGCCTTAATATCTACAACGGCGAATATGTCACTATCGTAGGTACCAGCGGCTCAGGGAAGTCTACATTGATGAACATACTCGGCTGCCTTGACACGCCCACCTCGGGCAGTTATTTTCTTGACGGTGTAGACGTGGCGAGCCTTGACGATAAGCAGCTGAGCGAGATACGCAACCGAAAGCTGGGCTTTATTTTTCAAAGCTTCAATCTCATCCCGTCGCTCACTGCGCTAGAGAATGTGGAGCTCCCCCTTGCCTATCGTGGAGTTGCGAAGAAGCTGCGCCGTGATGCTGCATTGGAGGCTCTTGAGCAGGTAGGACTCTCCGAAAGAGCCATGCATCGCCCCACGGAGATGTCAGGCGGCCAGCAGCAGCGAGTGGCTATTGCGAGGGCGGTGGCTTCCAATCCCTCAGTCATCCTCGCAGACGAGCCCTGCGGCAATCTCGACAGTGCCTCGGGCAGGGGTGTAATGGAGATACTAAGGCGGCTTAACCGCAGCGGCAAGACAATAGTGATGATAACACATGACGAAAACACTGCAAAGCAGGCGCAGCGACTGGTGAGAATTTCAGACGGCAAGCTGGTTCAATGAATAAAGTTCCGCCCCTGAAAGCATCAGAGGCGGAATTATTATTCAAGGATTATTGTAAACGGGCCATCGTTTAGAAGCTCTATCTTCATCTCTTCACCGAAGATGCCTGTCTGCACATCAGCGACCTTTTGCCTGCAATAATCAACAAAGTATTCGTATAGCCGCTTGGCTTCGGCTGGGGCGGCACCTCCACCGAAAAACGGACGGTTACCGTGGCTACAATCCGCATATAGCGTAAACTGGGAGATTATCAGCAGACCTCCGTCAACATCTGCGAGGGATAGGTTAGTTTTACCGTTTTCATCTGCAAAGATGCGCAGTTTTATCATTTTATCGGCGAGCCTTTCGCAATCCTTTTCGGTATCGTCAGGCCCAACTCCGAGGAGGACAAGGTAACCCTTGCCTATCTTTCCGGTGATCTCGCCGTTCACGGTGCAGCTTGCGTGTGCTGCACGTTGGATAACGATCTTCATCTTCTGCGTCCCCTTCCTCCGCCGCCACCGCTGCGTCGTCTGCCTCCGCCGCCGCTGCGGCTCCTTCCACCACCGCTGCTGGAGCTGCTGATGCGGACAGAGGTATTTGTTTCACGCAGGTAGATATCTTGTCTGTCAAGCCATTTGATAGCGGTCTGATCGAGATAATGACGTGCGCTGATAGGGGCTTTTTTCTTGTATGCATTGGTGGTGGATTTTACGCTGATAGTAGTTACAATGAGGGAGAGTATTGCACCCACAAATACCGCTATGCCGAAATCAAAGGTGAATGAGCCCTCGCCGCTGAAGTGGAAATCATCATCATCGTAGTAGTCGTTATAATCCGTTTCATAGTTGTGATTGCGCATATATGAGCAGAAGCTCATTGATGCCTGATAATAATCGTAACTGTCAGCGTCATCACCCAAAGCGTCGTAGATATCATCAAAAATGTCGTCAATACGTGAATCGAACTTATCAGTGCCAAGTCCGTAGGTATATATGTAATCATAGTTGACGTGATCGTTGCAGAATAGCAGCACTACCGCATTTGAGCCGCTTCCGAAGCTGTCCTGATAGAATTGGACAGCATATTGCTTATCGTTCATTCCACGGAGATCGGAGGAGGTGACGATACCAACATGGCACTCTATCTCATTTGCAGTCATCTGCATATAGGATATTAGATCGTTTTCCTCCGAATCGGTGAAGCAATCGTCATAGTCAGCTAATACTGCGGTGTAGCTTACTGCTACGGGAGCATCGCTTGGGGAGATTATACCTGCGTCTACTTCTGTCACACCGAGATACTCGCAGAAATCAACGATGCCGTGATAGTAGCCGCTGTGGTCAAGCCCATAGTAGAACGAACTAAGCATCTCGTGGCTCTCGTCGTGGTAGCGGTCTGCGGCTGTTCCCGTGCAGGAGATGTAGTCGTAGCCCGTTTCAAAGTCGTTGCATATCAGCAGCACGAGGGAGTCGCTGTTTGCGCCGAACAGGCGTTCAAGCTCACTTTCGGTGTATTCTCTCGGGGATGCGCCGTATATGTCATCGGTAATGATGACACCAACGTTTGCTTCTATCTTAAGGGCGGTAAAAGCAAGGAGCTTGCGCAGATCGTCCTCCTCGCTGTCAGTGAGAACATTGGAATAGTCCAGCAGGGAAGCGATATGTCCTGCTGCGGCAGCAACGGTGCTTGTTGACAGCGAAGCCGCTGCAAGCATGAGCACTGCCATCAGGACTGAAAGTATCTTAGACAAAGAACAGCCCTCCTATCAGTGAAAATACAAGTCCCAGTACAGTAAATAAGCCACCACTGAACAGCAGCTGCTTTATTCTGCTGACTGGGAGGATACCGAAATGTGTACCGGTTTGACCATTCATAACAAAGGGATAATCCTTGCCCTCATATTGATAGTTGAGGAACCACACCGGCAGCAGCGCATAAAGAGCAACCTTTTTGTTGCCTGTTGCATTGCTGGCATTTGTAACGTTGATACCAGAGATATTAACGGTGCTGTAGCCACCTTTTTTGATATCGGCAGATATCACCTCAGTAGCTGCTGTATGGATACGCTTATCGATAAGTTTCTCCGCTTCCTCAAACGGTAGGTCGTACTTCTCGGCGGCGCAGCCTGAAAGATAGCTCATTGAAAACTTTTTGATACCCGAGTAGTTGAATGGCTCGATGCTCATCATCAGGTCGTCATCGATACGTTTTGAGCCATCGCAGGGCACACGTATGAACGGCATCTGCGCCCTGCGCCTTACGGAGTAATACTTGGTATTAGTGTGGCGCACATCGCCTGTCCTCCATGTGCGTACTTTTGTGGCAGTAGCGTCTGCAGAAACATCCATCACTCCGCTTTTTAGCCAGTAGGGTACATATAAGGCAGATATCTCAGTAACCTTTGCATTCTGCTTGAAGCCGTTAGGTAGAAGGAACTTGCCTTTGGTATAGTTTGCAAATGCTTGATTTGCTACCTCTCTTGAGGTTGCAAATGGGATGATAAGATCAGGCTTGAACTCTCCCGACAGCCTTCCTGTAAGGATAACGGGAGTGTGGCAGAAGTGGCAGCGTGTGGAGGATGCAAGCTCCTCGCAGATAACGCCTGCACCGCAGTTTGGGCAGCTGTATAGTGCCGAGGCCTCGGTGAACTCCTCTATCTCTTTCTGCTCCTCGGTGAGCTCAGGGTCGGCTTTATCAAGAGAGAGGTTTTCATTCTCCTTGAACTCCTGCTGTATCTCCTGCTCACCGAACTCGCTGTCGCAGTAGAAGCACTTGAATTTGCCTATCTCATTGTTGAATTCCAGCGCCGCATTACAGTTCGGGCACTGGTAGGTCACGGTCTTCATTTATATCATTCTCCTTTCGGTTTGTTTTCGTAGGTGGTATCCCAGTCGGGGATAGGCTCAAAGCCGTTTGCTATGAGGTATTCGTCCAAAAATACAAAAAATTCTGCCAAAGCCTTCTTGTCATCAGGTTGATGACTTTGTATACTGCTCATCCATCCACAAGGTCCCATATTCTCAATACCGCCGAGGTATTTTTCAGCGGCAAATTCGTGCATACCCATTCCCCAAGGAAGGATGTTGTGCATTTCAGGGGAGATGTCCGTATTGTCAAGTGCTGTAGAGTATCCGTATACGAAACCTATGAAAGCATTGAAGCTATTTTCGCCAAGATACATCCCAGGTCGTCTGCGAATACCTGACAGCAATTTGCGCTCATCGGGGGTAATATCGTATGGTTTTTCGTTCTTATATGTCAATTTACAGTTACCTCTCTCAAAACCTTGCCGATGCTGTCGGAAATAACGAGGTCGGCATTCTTATCCGCATCCGTCGGTGACTTGTTGATGACAACAAGATATCTTCCTCTGAAATAGCGTATCAGCCCTGCAGCAGGGTATACCACCAGTGATGTACCGCCGATGATCAGCATATCTGCGGAGGATATCTCCTCCACTGCCTTTGTTATATCCTCTTCCTTCAGCTGTTCCTCGTAGAGCACCACATCGGGCTTTATCCTTCCACCGCAGCCGCAATGAGGGATGACCTCGGGGGAATTAAGAATATCTATCTCAGAGTAAGGATCTCCGCATTTCTGGCAGAAATTCCGCTTTACACTGCCGTGCAATTCTACAACATTTTTGCTACCTGCCGCCTGATGCAGGCCGTCAATATTCTGCGTGATAACGCAGGAGAGCTTTCCTGCCTGCTCCAATTCTGCAAGCTTAAGGTGAGCGGCATTGGGCTTGGCTGAGGTGCATATCATCTTGTCACGATAAAAGCGGAAGAACTCCTCCGGTTGGGTGTCATAGCAGGTACGGCTTACAAGATATTCGGGAGAGTAGTCATATTTCTGTCTGAAAAGCCCGTCAACACTGCGGAAGTCAGGGATTCCGCTTTCGGTGGAAACTCCTGCACCTCCGAAAAACACGATACGCTGTGAACTGTCGATCATCTCCTGCAGGGTCATGCTGTACCTCCATAAATACAAAAGCAGACTGCGAAATACAGCCTGCTGCAGTTTGTAGTCGCCATACAATAATTATACAATATAGCAACTGTTTTGTCAATAAAGTTATAGCTTATTAAAGCCTTTGAGATATCTCATATTTTTGATGATGATCGCTGATCGCCACATATTTGCGGATATCTCGAATTCCTTATAGTCTGTCCACCATTGCCACGGAACGCTATAGCTGCCGTCAGGCAGTTGGCTGTCGATGATATGGGATACCTCAAACTCTGCAATATCCGCATTATTAGGGTAGAATATGCTGTTTTTGTCAAGGAAGAGGTCAGAGGGCTTGGCTACATATTCAGTCGCCCACTTTTCCTTCTCATTGCAGATATTATTGCTGACCTGCAAAAGCAGCTTTTGTTTGAATTCGGTCATATCAGCAAGTGGAAGGTTATTATCCGAAAGGCAGTTGTATAGCCTTATATAGCATGCAGTCACATGCTGCTCATTAAATGGTACAGCGGCAATGAACCACTCTATAGCTTCTTTGGCGATGGTGCATCCCTTTTCATACAGTGCAGAGTCTTTCTCTGCATAGCTGATAATAAAGCCTGCTAGTGCGGCGGTTGGATTGTATTTCAGTTCGCCGTCGCCGTTATATTCCCACCAAATAGCGTGAGGAAAATCATTGTTGGTTGGAACGGTGTTTAGCCACTGTCGGCATTCCTTGTTGAAGTCTGCATCACTTTCAAGATAGCGGAGTATTCCTTTCACGATTGGATTCTGCTTATCCTGCAGCCCTATCTCATGGAGTATCTCGGTTGCTGCCCATGTAGCAATGGGAGATGAGTTGGGATTCAGAAAATCAGGCTCGATACCATGTCCGAAGCCTCCGTCATCGTTCTGGTAAAATGACAAAGCTTGGAGTACATCATCGGTATTTCCGTTTTCAAAATGGAACTTCCACCTAGCAATGTCGAGGGGGCGGGCGTTGCGGTAGATAAATCTTTGCGCTTTTTCGAGTGTCGTCATATAGATAGCTCCTTTGTTTTTTTATATATCATAGCACAGTCTGCGAGAAAAGTATTGTAAAAAAACGACATTATTTGCTGCACTTAGCGAATTCCAGTGCCTGACATGGGCTCATCATGTGATGCTTTTTGAAATCATTGAGCAGATGCGATTGATCGGTATAACCGTATTTTTCCACCGCATCAAGCGCATTGAAATGTTTTGACAGCACCATATCCTGCCATAAAAGCTGATACCTGATAAGCGATGAAAAGGACTTCGGGGAGATGCCCATGTTATAATTGAAGATGCGCTCAAGCTGCCTTTCCGAGATAGCCGAGTATGCACATATTTCGCTTATCTTCGCTCTGCCGCAGGAGTTTATCATGTAGTATACAGAGTTCATAAGATCGGTATTTATCCTGTTTCCATTGAGTCTTTTTAGAAGAAAGCCTTCTGCCACTTCAGCCTTTCCGTAAAGGGTGGGGATATCAAACAACATAGGTTCCAACTCTGCTCTGAGTTTTTCGAAAAAATGTTCTACTGAGAAAGCTTTGTTTTTTGTACCGCTTAGCTCCTGCTCGGTGAACAGTATGGCGGCCCATGCATAAAAACGTATGGCAAAGGTGGATATAGTGTCAGCGCTGCTATCTCCACCTGTCAGGTGTGAATGCTCGTCCACTGTGCAGAAATATCCGCTACAGTGGTTGTTGGTATAGTTCAGCTTAAAGATGATATCCATGCAGGTATCGGGTATCACCAGATCCTGTTCATTGTTTGGCTTGGATGTTATTGGTGCTTTTGTGCCCCAAAAACAGCGTATGTAGGGCTTCAGTGCTTCGCAGGGTGGCAGCTCGCTGTAGCTGTCGCTATTCTGAAATGGTGAAGCCGTTATTGGGTGGTACATATTTGCCAGTGTGAGCATTTTGACACCTCACTCTTTTGCTGTTAATATTGTTGTAACAGTATGTTATTGATATAACAGCCGCTTCTGATAATATCGGAAGCGGCTTACTGCTATTATTTATGTTTGATGAATGGCATAGGCACTATGCGTATGCCATGCCAAATGTACAGGGTATCAGAGAAAATCTCTCAGATTCTTGCTACGGGACTGCTGGCGGAGCTTTCTGAGTGCCTTTGCCTCGATCTGACGGATACGCTCACGGGTAACATTGAACTCTCTGCCTACATCCTCGAGGGTGTGGCTACCCTCCTTGTTGTCGATGCCGTAACGGTACTTCAGCACCTCACGCTCACGCTCAGAGAGGGTGTTGAGCGCCTTGTTGAGTTCATCCTTGAATACGCTCTGCATTGCTGCATCGATAGGTGCAGGGGCATCGGTATCGGGGATAAAGTCACCGAGGAAGCTGTCTTCCTCCTCACCAACGGGGGCTTCAAGTGAAACAGGCTCCTGTGCGATACGAACTATCTCACGAACCTTATTTGATGTCATGCCGAGTTCCTCAGCGATCTCGTCGATGGTGGGCTCGCTGCCGTTCTTGTGCAGCAGGGCATTCTGCGCCTTCTTCACCTTGGTGATGGTCTCTACCATGTGCACAGGGA
The DNA here is from genome assembly GCA_045544715.1 of Oscillospiraceae bacterium. Lineage (GTDB taxonomy): Bacteria > Bacillota > Clostridia > Oscillospirales > Ruminococcaceae > CAG-115. The sequence goes on from JAZPZN010000098.1 coordinate 22,607, forward strand.
TACGGATGGTGCGTGCCTGATCTGCGATGGCACGGGAGATAGACTGTCTGATCCACCATGTAGCGTATGTTGAGAACTTGTAGCCCTTAGTGTGGTCGAACTTTTCTACTGCCTTGATAAGACCGATATAGCCCTCCTGAATGAGATCGAGGAATGGCATGCCTCTGCCGACAAAATTTTTGGCGATGCTTACAACAAGGCGGAGGTTAGCTTCAATGAGTCTGTTGCGTGCATACTCGTCGCCGTTGGCACTGCGCTCAGCGAACTTGATCTCTTCCTCAGTGGAAAGCAGGGGGATCCTGCCGATCTCCTTCAGGTGCAGCTTTACAGGGTCGTCAACAACTGCGCTACTGTCGCCTTGATCCTGTGCATCATCGTTGAAGTCAAGGGCATTGTTAAGATCCTCGTCGTTGATGGTGGTGTCATCGATGAACTCGATGTTGTTTGCCTCAAGTGCTTCGTAGATCTTATTGATCTGATCTACATCGATATCAAGCTCTTCAAGTGCATCGGTAAGCTCCTGTGCAGTGAGCTTGCCCTTTACCTTGCCACGCTCGATAAGATCATTGATAGCCTTGGTAGTGTTAGTATTGCTCATATTTGTATCATCCTTTCCGTTGTTCCGATGGGAATGTGCCGTTGTAGGATCGTTGCTTCTTATATGGGATGGGGATAGGCTTTATGGATCACTCCATAAAGTCTTTGAGCCTCTTGCTCCTAGAAGGGTGGCGGAGCTTTCTGAGTGCCTTTGTTTCGATCTGGCGGATACGCTCACGGGTAACATTGAACTCTGCGCCGACCTCTTCAAGGGTACGCTGCTTGCCGTCAATAAGACCGAAGCGCATGATTATTACCTTCTTCTCACGCTCCGTGAGGGTGTCTAACACCTCGCCGAGGGTCTGCTTCAGCACGCTTACGCAGGCTTCATCGGCCGGTGCGGGAGCGTCCTCGTCGGGGATGAAATCTCCGAGGTGGCTGTCCTCCTCTTCGCCGATAGGTGTTTCGAGGGATACGGGATCCTGAGAGATACGGATTATCTCACGCACCTTTTCGAGGGGCATATCAAGACGTGCTGCGATTTCCTCGTCTGTAGGCTCTTCGCCGTTTTCGTGGAGCATCTGGCTCTGCATCTTCTTCACCTTGCTGATATTTTCAACCATGTGCACGGGGATGCGGATGGTACGAGCCTGATCTGCAATAGCACGAGTGATAGCCTGTCTTATCCACCATGTGGCGTATGTAGAGAATTTGAAGCCCTTGGTATAATCGAACTTGTCCACTGCCTTGATAAGCCCCATATTGCCCTCCTGAATGAGGTCGAGGAACTGCATTCCACGGCGGACATACTTCTTTGCGATGCTGACTACCAGACGAAGATTAGCTTCGCTGAGACGTTCCTTTGCGGTGGGGTCGCCCTTTGCCATGCGGCTTGCAAGCTCGATCTCTTCCTCGGGGGTCAGCAGGGGGATCCTGCCTATGTCCTTGAGGTAGAGCTTTACAGAGTCATCCACCACCATGTCGCCCTCGTAGGAAATATCGTCGTAATCTTCGGAGGATGCCATGTTAACGATGCTGTCAAAATCTGCTTCAACATCGGCGGTGTAGTCATCGATGATGGCGATATTAAGGCTTTCAAGCTCTTCATATAGGCTGTTGATATGCTCGGGGTCGATGTTGAGCTCCTCAAGCAGGTCGGTGATCTCCTTTGATGTAAGGCAGCCCTTTTCTTTTCCTATCTTGATGAGCTCCTGTATAGATGTGTTGGAGGCTGTTTCTGTCATGTCTTGTTCTCCTTTGCTATGAGCTGCTACGCAGCTCAGGGTAATTTGCGGTGTTCTACCAGGCTGAGCGTCGCTCGGCCTTTATATATTGCATACGGCGGAGTCCTGCTTAGTCCTGCAGGGGGAGAGCCGTCAGCTTTTCTTTTCAAGCTGCTTTTGCAGTGATGCAAGCAGCTCCTCATCGGTCATCGATGCGGCGGATATGGGAGCAGAGGCTTCCGCATAGTCATTCAGCACCTTGATGTAATCAGCGAGAGCGTCGTTATCATTTGCGAATGTTGCGAAGTCGTGCAGTATACCGGTTATTCTGCCCGTCTGCTGCGGTGTCAATTCGCTGCCGAGGGCGGTAATATCAGGTGCCCTGCCTTCCTCTATCTGCTTTGCCAGCATCGAGAACAGCATCCCGTTGAATTCTGTTACAAAGCCGTTCGTTAGCTTACTGCGTATGCTTTGTAGCTTGTCGGGATTGCTGAAAAGGTAGCATATTATTCCTCGCTCTGCCTTTTCCTCTCTCGGGTGGTTGGCAGATTCGGGATTTATCTTGTCGGCAATAGTGCGTGGAGTAACGATGCTGCGGTATTCCTCTTTCTTCTGTCTGCGCTTGCCGAAATTTATCTCAGCGTCAACAGATGATGTGAGGGTGGATGCCTGTATGCCTGCGACCTCAGCGGTCTTTGTAATATATACCGCTCTGTCGAGAGGGTTGTGCAGCTGCGCTAAAAACTTAACTGCACGCTTAAGATAAGTAGCCTTACCGTCAGAGGTATTTAGGTCAAGTCCATTTGCGAGCTTGTCCAGCTCGTAATCTATAGCAGAGCCTGAGCTGTTTATCAGATGCTCGAATGCTTCCTTTCCGAATTTCTGTATGAACTCGTCAGGGTCTTTTGCACCGACCATCTTTAGTACTCTTGCTTTAATTCCTGCCTCGGACAGCAGGTTGATGCCTTTGGATGCGGCTTTTTGACCTGCTTCATCGGAATCATAGGAGAGTATTACTTCTTTCTTTCCCATCCTGCCGATGAGCCTTGCCTGTGAGGAGGTTATCGCAGTGCCGAGGGTTGCCACAGCACTTGTAAAGCCTGCCTGATGCATGGAGATAACGTCCATATATCCCTCGCAGAGGATGAAATAATCCGCTTTGGAATTTTTGGCATAATTCAATGCAAACAGGTTCTCACGCTTCTGGAAAACGGGAGTTTCATCGCTGTTGAGATATTTCGCCTGAGCGTCAGCATTGAGCGCTCTGCCGCCGAATGCGATAATATTTCCCCTTGTATCAAAGATAGGGAACATCACCCTATGTCTGAATTTATCATATACCTTGTTGTTGTAGCGTGCCAGCAGTGCTCCGCCTGCAAGCTCGTCATCGGTGTATCCAAGACCTCTCATATAGTGATGCAGCTTGTGATAGTCATCTGCCGCATATCCCAGACCGAAGCGTCGTATAGTATGGGTAGTAAGACCTCTTTGGGTGAGGTAATCAAGCCCTGCCTTTCCCTCAGGAGAGAAAAGCTGCTCATGGAAGAACTTGCCTGCAGTACGGTTCATCTCGTAGATGCGCTGGCGAACTTTGGCTCCATCGTCGGTCTTATCCTCGGGCATCGCCATTCCTGCACGCTGCGCAAGAAATCTGATGGCATCGTAATAATCCAAATTTTCGATCAAGCGGATAAAATTCACCACGTCACCGCCTGCACCGCAGCCAAAGCAGAAAAAGCTCTGAGTGTCGGGATAAAAATGGCAGGATGGCGTTCTTTCGGAGTGGAACGGACAGCGGCAACTGTAAGTCGAACCTGAGCGTTTCAGTTCAACGTAGCTTTCTGCTACGGAAATGATGTCGTTGTTGTCACGCAGCTCTCTGAGGTAGCTGTCGGGTAAAGCCATACGCTGTCACTCCTTTCCTGCGTGATATCATTCTTTCATAAGGATATCTGAGCAGCCCTCATAGCTGAGCAGCTCCTCATCAACGGTGAACTCAGCCTTGATATAGAACTGCGCAGTTGCGCCCTTTGAGTAGCTCTCAATACGGAACTCCACATCGCTGAATACCTCAGGATCACTGGAAGCTGAATACTCATACACATCATCACTGACATGTGTGAGACGCAGCTCTGCACTGTCGGTAAAGTCTGAAAGCGTCATCGTGAGCCCTGCTGTACACATCTCGGAAGGGAGAGCGGCGGTGATCATATACACCTCGTCATCCTTGTCGGAGAAATAAGCTATAAAAAGCTCCTCGGCAGCCTCGTTAAGCTTGTCGGCGGAGTATGTGAACTTATAGTTTGTAACTACCTCGCCGTCAAGCACTGCGTATGAATATGATGTCGTGACGGGTGCATCACCGCATCCTGCGAGGGAAAAAAGGCAAAACAATGCCATTGATATTGCTAATATCTTTCTCATATATATCCTTTATAAAGCTTAGAATTTGTTTATAGTTGCACCGTTCCATCCCTTTGGAATGCATATCTCTTGAAATACTCTTACTGCGTAATCGTCGGTCATGCCGCTTATAAAATCGCCAACGGCGGTAGGCATTCCATCACGCTCAGCGATGCTGCGATACAGCGTCGGGAGCTTTTCGGGGTGGTCGGTAAAATATTTATATAGGAACTCGATAACGTAAAATGCCTTATCCTTTTCTGAGATGGTAGGTTCAGCACGGTATACCCGCTCGAACATGAACGCTCTCAGCTCGTCATGAGCCTGCTTTATCTCGGGTGACATCTGTATCTTCTCAGCACCGTTGTCTATCAGCGAGCGCACCAGCGTGGTTATACGTTGGGATTTAGTACTACCGAGAATTTTTACAGGCTGCTCAGGTAGGTCGCTCTCACGGATGACCCCTCCTCTTATCGCATCTTCGATATCGTGATTGATGTAGGCTATTTTGTCGCAGAATCGCACCACCATTCCCTCTCTTGTGAAAGGCTCGGGAACATTACCCGAGGTAGTGTGACCTACGATGCCGTCGATAACTTCGGCGGTGAGGTTGAGACCTTTTCCGTCCTTTTCGATGACCTCAACTACACGCTTGCCCTGTAGGTTGTGAGAGAAGCCGTTCGGCATCAGTGCTGCCAGCACTCGCTCACCGTCATGACCAAACGGAGTATGGCCAAGGTCGTGTCCCAGTGCAATGGCCTCTGTCAAGTCCTCGTTCAAACCGAGGGCACAGGCTACTGTACGGGATATCTGGCTGACTTCCAGTGTGTGGGTGAGCCTAGTCCTGTAATGGTCAGAGTGGGGAATAAGAAACACCTGAGTTTTGTGCTTCAGGCGGCGGAATGCATTGCAATGTATTATTCTATCCCTGTCACGCTGGAAATCCGTGCGCACATCGCAGGGAGCTTCAAATACTGCTCTGCCACGGCTGTCCGATGACTTGCAGGCATACTCGCTCAAAGTCAGCTGTTCGGTTTGCATTATCCTCTCACGGGGCAGCATGGCATTCACTCCTTGTGTCGTTTTGATGTAAGCTATTATGTAAAGCGTTCAGCGCCCCACCAATCGGGGGCAAGCTCAGACAGCTTAACTGTTCTGCGGCTGTCGTAGTCCATTAAGATCTCAATGCCGCCGCTGCTTTTATCTAGCTGCATCATAAATTCACGGCAGGCACCGCAGGGGGCACCGACCTTGCCGTTCGGCATCACCGCTACTACTTTATCTATAAGATGCTCGCCGTTTGTTATCATGTTCATGATAGCGTTGCGCTCAGCACATACACCGAGGGTGGAGCAGGTGTCGATGCAAACGCCCACGTAGATGTTTCCGCTTTTAGAGAGTACCGCTGCGGCAACTCCTCCCGCATCAATAAAGGGAGATATCTGCCTTGCATTCTGAACTCTTAAAGCTTCATTGTAAAGCTTTTCCCAAATATCCATATTGCTCCTTATAGGTCGAAAAAAATCCTTACATAATTATATACAGAATTCGACCTGTTACACCTTTTTTGAAAATGAAAGTTTGTTAATTTTGCGCAAAATCAAAGTTTAGCTTTTGTGCAACATCTATAGAAATGCTGCCATTGCAGACATCTATCAGCTTAGCTTGAAGCTTTTCAGAGCTTTCCTCACGGATGCAGAGAGTTATTGTCACGTTGTCGGCGAAATCCTCGCTTTCCACTCTAGCATCGAAATCAAGAAATATCTGTGCCAGTCTGCCGTAAAGCCCGTAATCAACCGTCACCACAAGCTGCTCAGCTGCAGCCATGCACTTTATCTGCGCAGCGTCAACAGCGTCCTTTGCTCCTTTTGTATAGGCACGCACAAGTCCCCCTGCGCCCAGCATTATTCCGCCGAAGTAGCGTGTAACTACGCAGCAGATATCCGTTAGCCCTTCCTTGCGGAGCACTTCATAGATAGGAACTCCTGCAGTGCCTCCAGGTTCGCCGTCATCCGAGTGGCGTGCAGCATTGTTTTCTCTGAGGATGTAGGCATAGCAGTTGTGTGTAGCCTTGCGGTGCATGGAGCGTATTTCCTCAATGAAGGCTATTGCCTCCTCTTCAGTCGAAACAGGGCAGAGGTAGCCTATGAACTCGCTCTTTTTTTCAATAAAACTCGCTTCACAGCGACGTGCGATGGTTTTGTATTCCATAATGCTTATGACCTCTTAATGCAGTGTTATCGTTTTTCTAAATATACAAATTGCAGCTCGTCAGTTATAGATTCTTGCTTAAATATCCTGTATCCGAGCCGTTCGTACAATCGTATATTGTTTGTGCTTCTGGTGCTGGTGAACAATTCAAGGCGGTGACCGATGTATTCTTTCTCAATGGCTGAAAGAAGTTGTGTACCAATTCCGCATCCTTGCTTTGATGGGTGCACCATCAGCTTGCTTATGTAGGCACTTTTGTTATCACAATAAGCCCGTACAGAGCCGATGATGTTTTTATTTTCATCCACTGCTTTAAGCATGATGCCTTTTTCAAACTCGTTTTCTAAGTCCTGCAAAGTCTGCTTCAATGGTGGAATGTTGCGGTTGTTGAACAGTTTGGCTTCACTTTGGTAGGCAAGATATTGTAATTCAAGTATTGCTTTCAGATCAGATTTCTGAGCTTTTTCTATTGTTGGCATTGATCTATTCCTCTTGCTTATATCAATATTTCTGAGTTGAAATATTGCTCTTGAAAGCGCACCAGCTCGGCTATCTGCTCTTTGGTGAACGAAGCTCCCTCGGGGGCAACTACCCACTTTTCTTCCACATCATCATATCGGTGTATGACAGCGATGATACTGCCGATGAACTCTTTTACAGGCTCATTTACTCCGAGGATGTAAGCATCCTGCTCCTCGCCGTCGGGTGCTATGATGCCTTTGATATATCCATAATTTATGGGGTAATACATATCGGGATGCTTGGGATGATAGCTGCCAAGAGGGCGGTCTACCGTAACCTTTACAACAGTGCCTATGATACGTTTCTGCATATTAATACCTTTACTCGCAATTTTCGTGCAATTCTGCAACAGAAAAGGGAAAAAAGCTCACGCACATTTTTCTATGCACGTGAGCTTTACTATACTGCAATTACATTTTGAACTAAATATGATATTAGCCCAGGTTGAAACGCTTTCTGAATCTGTCAACACGTCCGCCGGTGTCTACCAGCTTCTGCTTACCAGTGTAGAAAGGATGGCACTTAGAGCAGATTTCTACTCTGATCTCCTTCTTGGTAGAGCGTGTCTCGATCTCGTTGCCGCAAGCGCATCTGATAGTAGTTGCCTCGTATGCGGGATGGATACCTTCTTTCATGTATGTCACCTCAATCTTTTTAATAATTTATCATTACAAGATAGTATTATAACACATCTTTCTTAAAAATGCAAGGGGTTTTTACAATTTTTTAATTAAAATCCCATAATTTTTGTAAAGTCAGTGGAGAGCTTGCTCTGCAGAGCGGTTGCTTCAGCCTTGTCAGCGCCCTTTGTGGTGTAATATACCTTGATCTTAGGCTCAGTTCCCGAAGGACGGATGATAACGCTTGCATCGTCTGTCAGGTAGAATGTGATAACATCGCTCTTGGGGAGAGTGAGTGTTTCAACTGCGCCTGTCTTAGTGCAGGTCTTGGTGGAAGCCGCATAGTCAGCAACAGCCACAACCTCAACACCGCCGATGGTCTTGGGAGCGTTATTACGCAGGGATGTCATGATCTCCTTCATGCGCTGCATGCCGCTTGCGCCCTCGCAGGTGAAGTTCTCAAGCTTGTTGAAGTATACGCCATACTCGTCGTACATTCTCTTGCGTGCCTCGATAAGAGAGATGCCCTTTGTGCGGTAGAACGCAGCCATCTCGCAGATAAGCATAGATGCAACTACAGCGTCCTTATCTCTTACATAGCCGCCTGCAAGGTAGCCGTAGCTCTCCTCGAAGCCGAAGATGTAGCGAGCCTCTTCGCCCTTTTCCTCAAGCCATCCGATCTGCTCGCCGATGAACTTGAAGCCTGTAAGCACCTCACGCAGTTCTACACCGTACTTTGCGCAGATAGCCTTGGTGATATCTGTTGTAACGATGGTCTTAACTGCAACGGGATCCTTAGGCATGGTGCCAAGGGCAATGCGCTCCTTGCAGATATACTCCAGCAGGAGTGCGCCTACCTCGTTACCTGTAAACAGCTCATAGTGGTCGCCGTCGGGAACTGCGATACCAACACGGTCGCAGTCGGGGTCGGTAGCAAGAAGAAGATCGGGGTGCTCCTTGTCGCAGAGGTTAAGACCGTACTGCAGAGCCTCCTCCATCTCCGGATTGGGGAAGGGGCAGGTGGGGAAGTTGCCGTCGGGCAGCTCCTGCTCGGGAACTACTACGACATCCTTGATGCCGATCTCAGCGAGGATACGGCGAACGGGCTTGTTGCCTGTACCGTTGAGGGGGGTATATACTACCTTCAGACCACTGTCAGCAACTAGGTCGGTGTGAAGACCCTGCTCTCTTACCTTGCCGATGTACTCATCGATAACGCTGCTTTCGATATACTTAACCATACCGTCAGCAACAGCCTTGTCAAAATCTATGCTCTTAACACCGTCGAAAACATCGATGTTGTTGATCTTTGCGAGGATAGCCTCAGCAGCCTCCAGAGTAACCTGGCAACCGTCTGCGCCGTATACCTTGTAGCCGTTGTACTTAGCAGGGTTGTGGGAAGCAGTTACCATAACACCTGCGCCGCAACCCAATGCCCTTACAGCCCATGAGAGCATGGGAGTTGGCATTAGCTCGGTGTAGATATGCACTTCGATGCCATTTGCAGCCAGTACCTCTGCAGCACTCTTAGCGAAGTAATCGCTCTTGATGCGGCTGTCGTAGGAGAGAGCCACTTTTTTGATCTCGCCGCTGGTGAGTATGTACTCAGCAAGTCCCTGAGTAGCCTTCTTAACGGTGTAAACGTTCATGCGGTTGGTGCCTGCGCCGATAACACCTCTCAGACCACCTGTACCGAATTCCAGCTCACGGTAGAAGCGATCGCTTTTGCCGTCCTCGTCGTCCTTTACGCTTTCAAGCTCTGCCTTGAGATCGGGGTCTGCGGTAGCCTTAGCCAGCCACAGGTCAAAAAGCTGCTGTATATCTGCCATAAAAAATCCTCCTGAAGAATAATTTTATAGTATATGGGCATAGAAGCCCTACAATCTCTTAAATTATAGCATATATTTGTGGGAATTTCAAGCAGATTAAGCTTGTTGCCAAAGAAATTTTTGATCCTGCTGTTAAACAATTTTTGTGTCTACTACACAAAACTATCAGCCCTGTCTAACTTGACAGGGCTGATTTTAGGTTAATAGTTTATTTAATCGTTTTTTGACTGTTTATGCAAAGAAGCTGTCGTCGTCATCTTTGATGCTTTCATAGCTTTTTTGATACCCTTGAACAGCGATCATTTCTTTCACCGTTTCAACATCGGGAGGCGGAGCGTCATCCTTTTCGCACAGACCGCAGTTGTATTCAAGATAATAGAAAGGAGAGTCCTCCATGCGTCTGTTGCGTTTGTCATCGCCGTAGAGATAGCGATAGGTCACCTCACGCACACCTGTTGTGATGGTGACGAGGTAACCTCTGTCCATGAACAGCAGTCTTATTGGCTCGTAGCGGACTTCATAAACATCGCTGTAGTAGAATATCTCCTGCTTTTTTGCAGGGCCCTTCACGATAAATTCTGTTTCATCGGCTATGTATTCGCATAGTCCGCCAGAGGAGATTATCGCATACGCAAAGGCCGATAGAAAAAGCCATGCGATCATCATAATAAACGTCAGATCTGCGGTTGCCTCACGAGCTTCGTTGTGCTGCGCCACATTCACCGAATCCAGAAGATATCCAAAGTACCATATCAGCACTATCACTGTCGCTGAAACTATCAGCCATATCAGCAGTGCAGTACCCTCATGCTTGTAGCTATGTCTGAATCTGCCTTTTCGTACCAATGGTCTGCGCTCGCCTGCGCAGTGCTTCTCAAGGTCAGCCATCACTATTCTCCTTGTTTTTCATAAGCTTTGATCGCTCCTCAATGATGTGGAATGGTGAGCCAGATGGATCTTTCCACAGCTTGTTTTTGCTGTAGATGTATTCATATACAAAGTCACGATATCTCGTTTCAATGGTGACAGTGTAGCCCCTTTGCTTCCAAAATAGCTTTTTGGGCTTGTATCTTATGCTTACAACATCCGCATACATGATGACAGTCTGACTGCCATTGTTATCGGTTATAAGGAACTCCTCTGCTTTAGCATCGTATTTGTAGTCAACTCCGCTGGTGATTACATTGAAAACGCCCATACAGATCATCACCGAGATAGCTTCAAATAGGATAAACGATAAGAATACCAACCCGAAAATATTGAAACTTGCAAGCCACATGGAGAACATTGAAAGCACGATAAACAGCGGGATCACCACTGCTGCGCATATAAGCAATTCGTTGGGCTGCTGGCATCGGAACGAGCCCCTTTCTCTGAACTCAAAATAGCTTTCATCAGCTCTGAATGCACCACGCATAGTAATTACCTCCCAAGACTGTTGTTTGTGTAGATTGTATCATAATGACGATGCCTTGTCAAGTATTCACACACTATCAATTGCGGGAATAAAATGTAATGATACCGCCTTAACTTGGCTTTTTTTGAATAACCGCTGCTGAGTGTGACAATAATATTTCTGCAAGCAGCTAAGGTGATATCACCCCGTCGCTCAAGCGAACGGTCAATGAAAGGAATGAATACAAATGTTAGTAAAACGAGGAGAAATTTATTATGCCGATCTTAGCCCCGTTGTAGGTTCTGAGCAGGGAGGCGTGCGTCCTGTTCTTATAGTACAGAATGATATAGGAAATCGTCACAGCCCCACCGTCATAGCCGCAGCCATAACCAGCCAGAGAGATAAAGCGAAGCTACCGACACATATCTCCCTAAATGCGGCTTCCTGCGGTCTTGCAAAGGATTCTGTAGTGCTGCTGGAGCAGGTGCGTACATTAGATAAGAAACGCCTGAAGGAACGCATGGGTGAGCTTGACAGCGCAGCCATGAATCAGGTCAACAACGCACTATCCGTCAGCTTTGGGCTTGAGGCACAGGGATAACCCTGCCGTATTGCAATAATGCTGCTTATCCGTATATTTGTATAACAAAGCCCCACTACATTCCTGCAGTGGGGTCATCATTATTCGTCATCGTCCTCGGGGAGCGATTCCTTTCGCTTAGCATTGTAGGAAAGCGTCATAAGGCTGTCGGCGAGGTGTACATTCTCAACTGTCGCCTCGGGGAAATCGTAGTTGATATCGTAGTGCGAATAGTTCCAGAATGCGGTAACTCCCAGCTCCATGAGGGTCTGTACAGTTTCCTTGGCTGCGGTGCGGGGAATGCACAGCACTGCCATTTCAGGCTTGTTTTTCTCGCAAAACTCGGCGAGGCGGCTGGTGTGCATTATCTTGATGCCGCTTATCTCCAGACCTGCCATAGTGAGGTTGCTGTCGAAGATGCCTGCCAGCTCATAGCCGTACTTTGTGAAGTCGATATGCACCGTCAGCGCACGTCCGAGGTTTCCTGCACCTATGAGGATAACTCTGTGCCTGTCGTCAAGACCGAGTATCTTAGCTATCTCCTGCCTCAGCTCAGCAACGTTGTAGCCGTAGCCCTGCTGTCCGAATCCACCAAAGCAGTTGAGATCCTGCCTTATCTGCGAGGCGGTGAGGCGCATACGCTCCGACAGCTCACGGGAGCTTATCTTCTCTGTACCCTGTCTGAGCAGCTCACCAAGAAAGCGATAGTATCTCGGAAGCCTGCGTATAACTGAATTTGAAATATTCTTCTGCATTTTATCACCCGTCTTTCTCAGAGCGAGCTGCGGCATTACATCATTGCCGCCAGACGCTTGTTGATCTCCAGCAGGAAGTCCTCAGTGTTCACCTTGCGCTTGTTTTCGAGGGTGGAGAGAACATACAGATCTCCTGTCATCACGCCTTCCTCGATGGTCTGTACGGTGGCCTTCTCCAGCTTTTCAGCGTAGTCAACGAGGGCGGGAATGTTGTCAAGCTCGCCTCTCTTCTTGAGTGCGCCTGTCCATGCGAAGATGGTAGCAACGGAGTTTGTGGAGGTCTCCTCACCCTTCAGATGCTTGTAATAGTGACGGGTAACAGTGCCGTGCGCAGCCTCGTACTCATACACACCGTCGGGGGATACGAGGACAGATGTCATCATACCGAGAGAGCCGAATGCGGTAGCTACCATATCGCTCATAACGTCGCCGTCGTAGTTCTTGCAAGCCCAGATGTAGCCGCCCTCAGAGCGTACCACTCTAGCAACAGCGTCGTCGATGAGGGTGTAGAAATACTCGATGCCAGCCGCCTCGAACTTAGCCTTGTACTCAGCCTCGTAGATATCAGCGAAGATATCCTTAAAGGTGTGGTCGTACTGCTTGGAGATGGTGTCCTTTGTAGCGAACCAGAGATCCTGCTTTGTGTCAAGAGCGAAGTTGAAGCAAGCCCTTGCAAAGGAAGCAATAGAGCCGTTGATGTTGTGCAGACCCTGAATGATACCGTCACTGCCCTTGAACTCGTGGATAAGCTGACGTGTCTCGTTGCCATCCTTGTCGGTAACGATAAGCTCGCACTTGGAGCCGTCAGCAACCTTCATCTCGCTGTTTTTGTAAACATCGCCGTAAGCGTGACGTGCGATGGTGATGGGCTTTGTCCATGTGGGAATGAGGGAATTGATACCCTTGCAGATGATGGGAGCACGGAAAACAGTTCCGTCAAGGATAGCACGGATAGTGCCGTTAGGTGACTTCCACATCTCCTTGAGGTCGTACTCTGTCATACGCTGTGCATTGGGAGTGATAGTTGCGCACTTTACAGCAACGCCGTACTTCTTTGTAGCGTTGGCGGAGTCGATGGTGATCTGGTCATTGGTCTCGTTTCTCTTTACGAGGCCGAGATCGTAATACTCAGTCTTGAGGTCAACATAGGGGTTGATGAGGATATCCTTTATCATCTTCCAGATGATTCTGGTCATTTCGTCGCCGTCCATCTCAACGAGAGGAGTGGTCATCTGAATCTTATCTGCCATTGTTTTTTGGTTCCTTTCAAATATATAAAAGGAGTGGTGTTGCGCCGATGTCTGAAACCGCCGACGAACACCATATTCCTTTTCTTGTCGGTAATCAGTTATTCTTGGTGTAGTTGAGCAGACCGCCTGCGAGTATCATGCCCTTGCCACGCTCGGAGAGTTCGCACTTAACTTCAAAGCTGAAGCCCCTTGTCTTGTTCTCAACGATGATCTTGCCGTCGTTCTCAACGATGGAGCGGATGTCAGCAATTGCAAGGCTGTCGCCCTGTGCGATCTTGTCGTAATCTGCCTCATTCACGAACTCGAGGGGCAGGATACCGTTGTTAATGAGGTTCTGACGGTGGATACGTGCAAAGCTCTTGCAGATGATAGCCTTTACACCGAGGTAGAGGGGTGCAAGCGCTGCGTGCTCTCTGGAGGAGCCCTGACCGTAGTTTACGCCGCCGACGATGATGCCCTTGCCTGCTTCCTTTGCTCTCTTGGGGAAGGTCTCGTCGCAGACAGTAAAGCAATACTCGGAGATAGCGGGAATGTTGGAGCGCAGAGGCAGGATCTTAGCGCCTGCGGGCATGATGTGGTCGGTGGTGATGTTGTCGCCTACCTTGAGGGTAACATCGCACTCGATGGAATCCGAAAGGGGCTGATTTACGGGGAAAGGCTTGATGTTCGGGCCACGGAGGATCTCAACGGAGGGAGCGTCCTCAACAGATGCGGGAGGAGTTACCATGTTGTCGTTTATGAGGAACTTCTCGGGCATGATGTAGGGAGGCATAGCGCCGATGGTTCTGGGGTCGGTGAACACACCTGTGATAGCGGAGATAGCCGCAGTCTCGGGAGATACGAGGTAGATCTGACCGTCCTTTGTGCCGCTTCTTCCCTCGAAGTTACGGTTGAAGGTACGCAGAGAAACGCCCTTGCTGTTGGGAGACTGACCCATACCGATGCAGGGACCGCAGGCACTCTCGAGGATTCTCGCACCTGCGTCGATGAGGTCGGAGAGCGCACCGCACTCAGCCATCATATTGAACACCTGCTTTGAGCCGGGAGCGATAGCAAGGCTGACATCGGGGTGAACGGTCTTGCCCTTAAGGATGTGGGCAACCTTCAGAAGATCCTGCAGAGAGGAGTTTGTGCAGCTGCCGATACATACCTGATCCACCTTTACAGCGCCGATCTCCTCGATAGTCTTGATATTGTCGGGAGAATGAGGACAAGCAGCGAGGGGAACGAGCTTGGAAAGGTCGATATTTACCTCCTCGTCGTATACAGCGTCAGCGTCAGCGGAGAGCTCCACATAGTCCTCCTCACGACCTTGCGCCTTCAAAAAGCGCAGAGTAGTTTCATCAGAGGGGAATATAGATGTGGTAGCGCCCAGCTCAGCACCCATGTTAGTTATAGTAGCACGCTCGGGAACGGAGAGGTACTTAACACCCTCACCGCAGTACTCCATTACCTTGCCTACGCCGCCCTTTACGGAGAGGATACGCAGCACCTCAAGGATAACGTCCTTAGCGGAAACCCAGTCGTTCAGCTTGCCTGTGAGGTTGATCTTTACTACCTTAGGCATTGTTATGTAATATGCGCCGCCGCCCATAGCTACAGCAACGTCAAGTCCGCCTGCGCCCATAGCCAGCATACCGATACCGCCGCCTGTGGGAGTATGGCTGTCAGAGCCGATGAGGGTCTTGCCGGGCTTGCCGAAACGCTCAAGATGTACCTGATGGCAGATACCGTTGCCGGGACGGGAGAACCAGATACCGTGCTTTTTTGCGATAGAGCCGATAAAGCGGTGGTCGTCGGCATTCTCGAAGCCGCTTTGCAGTGTGTTGTGGTCGATGTAAGCAACAGAACGCTCTGTCTTTACTCTGTCAACGCCCATAGCCTCAAACTGGAGGTATGCCATTGTACCTGTAGCGTCCTGTGTAAGAGTTTGATCGATCTTCAGACCGATCTCCTGACCCTTGATCATTTCGCCGTCAATGATGTGCGCTTTGATGATCTTTTCGGTTAATGTAAGTCCCATTGTCTTTTGCTCCTTATAATAGAGTAGAGTTATGCGAATGACGAAGCTTCCCGAAATTCGCTATACTCTATTATTATATACTATTGTTTGCGTTCTGTCAAGAAATTCACACACTTTTTTTGTAAAGCAAAAAATTATTGTATAGCGGTGGAGCAGCAAAACAATAATTTATGTTTCTATTGCAATTGAAGAAAAAATATGGTAGAATATAAATGTTAATAAATATCCCGAAAGGAAATAATGATAATGAACATTTTAGTAGTAGGCGGCGGCGGTCGTGAACACGCTGTCATCACCGCACTTTCAAAGTCCTCAAAGGTAGACAAGCTGTATGCTGCGCCAGGAAATGGCGGTATCAGTAAGCTCGCTGAGTGCTTTCCTGTAAAGGCTACCGATATCGACGGTATGCTGGAGCTTGCTAAAAAGCTCCAGCCTGATTATGTTTTCGTTGCGCCCGATGATCCCCTTGTACTCGGTATGGTGGATAAGCTGAATGAGGCTGGCTTCAAGACCTTCGGCCCTCGTGCTAATGCGGCTATCCTTGAGGGCAGCAAGGTGTTCTCCAAGGCACTTATGAAAAAGTACAACATCCCCACCGCAGCCTATGAGACCTTTACCGAGGCTGAAAAGGCTATCGAATACATCAAGGCGCAGAACAGCTATCCCGCAGTTATCAAGTGCGACGGACTTGCCCTCGGAAAGGGAGTTATCATCGCAAAGGATTTCGAAGAGGCTAAGGACGCTGTAAACTCTATGCTCCTTGACGGTAAGTTCGGCAAGTCGGGCAGTGAGATCGTTGTTGAGGAGTTTATGACAGGCCCTGAGGTTACAGTTCTTGCGTTCACCGACGGAAAGACAGTTCAGCCCATGATATCCTCAATGGATCACAAGAGAGCCTATGACAATGACGAGGGTCTCAACACGGGCGGAATGGGTACTATTGCTCCCAATCCCTGCTATACAGACGCTTTCAAGGCAGAGTGTATGGAGAAGATATTCAAGCCCACCATCGCTGCTATGCAGGCAGAGGGCAGACCCTTTAAGGGCTGTTTGTACTTTGGTCTGATGCTTACTCCCAATGGTGCAAAGGTGGTAGAGTACAATTGTCGCTTCGGTGACCCCGAAACTCAGGTGGTTCTTCCTCTGTTGGATACCGACCTCGTTGATATTATCGAGGCTATCTGGGAGGAGAAGCTGGATGCCCTTGACATCAAGTGGAGCGACAAGAGCTGCGCTTGCGTAGTTATGGCAAGCGGCGGCTATCCCGAGAAGTACGAAACAGGCAAGGAGATAACAGGCCTTGACGATAACGGTCAGAGCGCCCTTGCGTATGTTTATCATGCAGGCACAAAGCTTGAGGACGGAAAGTTCCTCACCGCAGGCGGCAGAGTTCTCGGTGTTACAGCAACGGGCGACGATCTGCAGAGTGCCCTTGACAAGGCTTACAAGGCAGTCGATACCATCACCTTTGAGAAGGCTCACTACCGCAAGGATATCGGTCAGAGAGCGCTGAAGGGCTGCTGATCATAGTTGTATATAGTTTGCCCCGCAGCTTTGGCTGCGGGGTGTGCTGTTACATAAGGTCTTTCCGTCTGAGCGATTCGACTATCTCCGCCTTTCTGCGTAGGTCGAACTGCGTATGGATATTGAAATTCTCCTTGTGGAGTATCATCTGCGTCTGCACGGGCAGCGACAGAAAGAATTCTCTCGATGATGAGCTGCGGTTTATCAGATGATGCAGGCTGTTGTAAAGCATAATTTATCCCTCCCGTTTTATTTTATGCGGGAGGGACTTGCTGTATTCTTATTTCAGTATCTCATCCGGAACGATATCCGCCATGCGCTTGTAGCCCGCCTTGCTTGGATGTAGGTGGTCGCCGCTGTCGTATTCGGGAAGAAACCGCTCGGGATGCTCAGGGTCGCATACCGCCTTGTCGAAATCTATACAGCCATCGATGAGGTCGGTGGTGCGTATCCACTCGTTGAACTCTCGCCTTATTTCCTCACGGAAAGGAGCATAGGTGCGCCAGCCTTCAATAGGTAGCAGAGTTCCTATATACACCTTGTAGCCGTAGCTGCGTGCCTTTTCAATGTAGAACTTCATGCAGTCGATAAGCTCCTCTACGGTGGGGAGGTCGCTCATCGGGCGGAAGGGGTTTACCTCCTTGCCGACAGGATGGATTATGTCGTTTATGCCGTGCTGGATGATGACGGTATCTGCGCCGTCGGTGGGCACCTCGTGCTCAAATCGCTTGCTGCCCATAAGTCCGTAGC
Organism: Oscillospiraceae bacterium; assembly: GCA_045544715.1. Classification (GTDB taxonomy): domain Bacteria; phylum Bacillota; class Clostridia; order Oscillospirales; family Ruminococcaceae; genus CAG-115. The sequence goes on from JAZPZN010000098.1 coordinate 40,230, forward strand.
TCTCGTAGGTGATGCAGCTATACTCTCGCAGCATCCTTGTGCCGCTTGCCGCTCTGCGGATGATGGCGGTGCTGAGCTTATCTTCACGGTTGCAGCGCAGTGTAAGGTACTCGGGCCAATCCTGTGCAGTGATACTGTCACCGTAGCACACAACAGTGCGGTTGCTGCTATCTGTCAGCACGGATACGTTACTGAGAAAGTAGATGATGTTTGTATTTCTTGCGATGTCCTGCGGAATGAGGTCTACCTCGGTCTGGTCGCCTATCGCATATATTCCCTCGGTGAGAGGGCCGCTGGTGTAAACAGCGGAGCGAAGCTGGGTGAAATCCTCAAAATAGAAGCTTACGGTGATGAGGCTCTGGGGGAATATCTCGCACTCCAGCTCGTCGGAAACCGCATTTTTTTCGGCTTCAATAGTCACTTCACGCTTGCCGCCGAAGGTGATGGGGTAGAACTTTCCGTCGATGAAAACGGTGACCTTATCGAATGTCACTGCTTCAGTTCCGCAGTAGTTGTCAAAAGTGAGGCGCACAGCCTTGCCGCCGAACTGCGAATACACAGGATAGCGGATAGTGAGATTTTTATTGTAGCTTTCGGGGCGGTTTTCGCCGATGGAGATCGCATTTCCCCATACGCTTGCCCAATGCATGGAATTCGTCATGATAAATTCCTCTCTTTGTTCTTTTGTTCTGATATTATATATTTACACGAGGAGGCAGCGTTTCAGTGCTTCCTCTACCAATTCAGGATGGATATCGGGGTAGGTGAGCGGGGAGGGATGGTCATCAAGGTAGTATATTTTTTCTATCTCGCTGTCGGTCTTTTTTCCGAACTCAGTTATTTCAGAACAGAACAGCATACCGAAAACTTCCTTGCCGTCTTCCTTTTTAGAGTATACGCAGGCGGGAGTGAGCGTATACTTTACGGCACCTGTTTCTTCCCATATCACTCGGCGAGCGGTGCGCTCAATGGTCTCGCCCATTTTGCGGTTTCCGCTGGGAAACTCGTATGTCCTGAGCTTCCAACGCTTGCAATACACCCATTTTCCTCTATGCTTTGCGACGATTACCACATTTTGAAGCAGGTTGTCGTCAACGTTGTCGTAGAAATTAACTTGCATAGTATCGCCTCCTTGTGTAGGGTGATGTATAGTTTGCATGGCATATAAACTCTTTATATAAGAAAAATCAAAAAAATATATATAAGGGTCTTTAAAAATGGGCAAAATCCGTCACATGTCGTCACCGTGGCTTATTTCTTCCACTTCATCGAGATATCAAATGCCTGCACGCTGTGTGTAAGTGCACCGAGAGAGATGATATCTATGCCAGTTTTTGCCACCTCTGCGATGTTGTCGAGGGTGATGTTTCCGCTGGCTTCAAGCTTTGCTCTGCCGTTGACTAGCTTTACTGCCTCTGCCATTGTGGGGCAGTCCATATTGTCGAGCATGATTACATTTACGCCGCAGTCTACAGCTTCTTTTACTTCATCGAGATTGCGGGTCTCTACCTCTATCTGCAGCATGTGACCTGCCTTTTTGCGCAGGGCTGTAACGGCTGCGGTGATGCCGCCGTAGGCATCGATGTGGTTGTCCTTCAGCATTGCTGCGTCGGTGAGGTTGTAGCGGTGGTTTCTACCTCCGCCTGCGGTGACAGCGTACTTCTGCAGCGCACGCAGACCTGGGGGGGTCTTGCGGGTACCTGCGGTGGGGGCAGGTGTTC
>JAZPZN010000099.1:0-11365 GCA_045544715.1 Oscillospiraceae bacterium
AGCTCCTCCCTCATGTCCACCATAAACACCTCGGGCAGCGCCGTTTGGTTGTATCGCTCCTGCAGCTCAAACAGGCTGTAGCGGCCCGTCTTTGCGTAGTAATAGCTCTCCAGCGACGGAGTTGCACTGGCAAGCAGCAAAAATGCGTTATTAGCGAAGCAACGCTGCTTTGCGATGTCCCTCGCATGATAGCGTGGCGAGCTCTCGGATTTGTAGGTGCCCTCGCCCTCCTCGTCGATGACGATGATGCCGAGGTCTTTTACAGGGGCGAACACCGCACTCCTCGTGCCGATCACTATCCTCGCCCTGCCGCACTTGATGCGCTGATACTCGTCAGCCCGTTCACCTAGGGAAAGGCTGCTGTGCATGATAGCCACCTCAGCCCCGAACAGCCTGCGGAACTTGCCCACCATCTGCGGAGTCAGCGATATCTCGGGCACCAGCATCACCGCCGACTTTCCTGCCCTCAGCGCCCTATCGATAAGCTTGATGAACACCGAGGTCTTGCCGCTGCCCGTAACACCTCTGAGGAGGGCGCACTTAGGCTCGGCGGCTTCCATCAGCTCGCAGAGGCCCTTGAACACCTCGCCCTGCTTTTCGCTAAGCAGGATGTCATCGGGGCTTTCGCTCGCAAGCTCCGTCGGCTCGGTGCGGAACACCTGATACTCGTACTCCTCCAGTATTCCGTCATTCACTAGCCGCTTCGTCACCGCAGGGGTGACGGTGCAGGTGTAGCACACCTCGCTCACCGAGGCGCTCTCGCACTCCTCCAAAAAGCTTACTACGGCACGCTGCTTTGCGGTCAGCCTTTTCTCGCTCTCCTGCCCCGTAAGGCGCAGCATACGCATGGTGTCGTCGCCGACCCTGCGCTTCAAAGCGTCGCACTCGGTGACAGCACCCTTCAGCACAAGCGACTTTATGCGCTTTATGCCGTTGGCGGCCACTTCAGAGTTGATGTAGTCGTCAAGCTTTTTGCCGCTGAGCGAGCGTATATCGTCATACAGCTGCTGTTCATCCTCGTCGAGGTCGCCCGTATAGCCCTCCGCCGCCGCATAGCGTGTGCTGAGGGTGTAGCCTAGCCCTGGGGGAAGCATCGCCCTGAAAGCATCAAAATAAGTGCAGAATGTGTTGTCACGCATCCACCCGCAAAGCCTAACCATCTCCTCGGAGAGGACGGGGCTGTCATCTACAGCGGCGCATATCTCCTTTAGCTTAGCGGAGCCCTCAGCCCCGTGGATGCCCATCACGAGCCCCACCCTGCGCTTGTTGCCCTTGCCGAAGGGCACAACGACCCTCATCCCCACGGCGAGGGTATCCCTCATAGCGTCGGGGATGAGGTAATCGAACATTCCATCAAAGGCGTAGGTGGTCTTTTCAAGCACCACCGACGCAACTATTTCAGCCACTTATTCACCCTTTACAGCGGCGAGGATATCAAGGCTGACATCCTTGCGCAGATGCTCCGCACGGATGACGCAGATAAGGTCATCCACTGCCTTTTCAAGCTCGCCGTTGACGATGAGGTAGTCGTAATCCTTAGCGAATTCAAGCTCGTTTTTAGCCTGAGCGGTACGCTCGATTATCTTCTCCTCGGTCTCGGTGCCTCTTTTGCGCAGGCGGCGCTCAAGCTCGGCTAGGGATGGCGGCAGTATAAACACCAGCTTGCTGTCGGGAAACAGTCGCTTGATGTTCATTGCGCCCTCGACCTCTATCTTTAGTATGACATCCTTGCCCTCGGCAAGCATATCCTCCACCGCCTTGCGGGGAGTGCCGTAGTAGTTGCCGCAATACTCGGTGTATTCAAGCACTGCGTCGTCCTTTATCATCTGCACGAACTGCTCACGGGTGAGAAAGTGGTAGTGCACGCCGTTTACCTCGCCCTCACGGGGGGCTCTTGTAGTTGCTGAAACGCTGTAGCAAACGTTCTCGGTCTGTTTGAACATCTGCTCCAAAATAGTATCCTTGCCGCATCCTGCGGGGGCGGAGACCACAAATAAAATACCCTTATTCATCATCGATATCCTCCAAAGTTTTACCTGCCACTGTATCGGGCTGAAGAGCTGACAGCACCACATGGCCGCTGTCGCAGATGATGACAGCCCTTGTTTTTCTGCCGCAGGTGGCATCGATAGCGGAGCCGTTATCCTTTGCTACCTGCACGATGCGTTTAACGGGCGCAGCCTCGGGACTGACGACGGCGACGATGCGGTCGGCGTTTACAGTGTTGCCGAAGCCGATATTTATCAATTTCATATCGTCCTCCATAGCACATAAATATACATATTAGATTATAGCACAAAAGGTGAAGGACGTCAAGTAAAAAACGCATAGACCCTTATAAAGTTTTCGGCGACGGGGCAAGCCTTTTTCAAAAACTCGCAAAGCAAAGGCAGCACGATAAAACCCGTGCTGCCAAAGCATATCGCAACTTAAAAGCCTGATCTATCTCACCCTATCAGCAGCCCCATCACCAGCAGCAGCAAGCAGTTGACCGCAGGTACGGTGACGGTATCGTTGCCGCCCTTAGTGACAAGCTCGGTATATGCGCCGCCGAGGGAGGCAACAACAGCCGCCGCAAGGCAAAAGTACCACGGCTGCGCCGACAGCAGCAGCAGAGCCACAGTTCCCACCACCGAGGACACTGCGAACATAGCTGCGCTGCCCTCCCACGTCTTGTCGGGGTCGGCGAACTTAACGTTTGTTTTGTGTTTGCCGAACCTCCTGCCGACGAGCGCCGCCGCCGCATCGCCGAAGCCCCACATGAGGATAGCGGCAGAGGCAAGGTGCGCCTGTCCGAAGCCTCCCCACATCACCGCAACGATGACCGCCGCCGAGATGAAAAGCAGCAGCAGGCTCTTTTTTATCTCCCCTGCCTTTTTCTCGGTCAGCAGGTCGGAAAAGCCCTTGATGTGCTCGCACACCGCAAGCACGGGATACACCACCGCCGCAAACAGCACAAGTGCGAGTGCCGCCGCAAGCCACCTATCGGTTAGCTGCATCACCACAACGGGCGACAAAAACGCCGCACCGTGCAGCAGCTTTCTAAAAAGCACGCTGTCGGGCTTCAGCGTAAACCTTACCGTTATCAGCACAAGGGCAGCAGGGATGATAAACAGCAGATACTTGCCAAGGCACACCACCGTTTCAAGCAGCAGACCGCTGTCGATGAAAAACTCCCTGTAGTTGAGTATTATCATCGCCGCCCCCAGTATCGTCAGCACAACTCCCGTCACAATGCCGACAGTGCGGTTGCTTACCCTGTTCGCAAACTGCGCCGAGGCTATCGAGAACACCGTCGCCGTCACGATGCAGATTACAAGAGCGTCCCACCGCTCGGTGATTATCGCAGGGTCGATGAGTATGTGGGCCACCGCCGCTATCAGCGCAGTGAACGTCATAATGAAGGTGCTTGTGCCCACCGCAGGCTTCAGCCCCATCCCGAGGAACGCAGTAAACACCACCAGCATCATCATGCCGCCGCCCGTACCGACGAAGCCTGCGCCAAAGCCGATGGTCAGCCCGAAAAACAGCGAGATGGCAATGCCCTTCGCATCTAGCCTTGCGCCCTTTTCCTCCACCTCCTTGCGCTGAGTATCGGGCTTTACGATAAAGCGTATACCGATGCAAAACGTCAGCAGCAGCGTAAAGCCGCCCAGCACCACATTACCTGCCGCCCAAGCCGCCGCACTGCCGAGGGTGCACATGACGAGTATGCACGCCATCATTATCCATCCCCGTTTAAGGTCGATGTTTTTGTGCTTGATGTAAACAGCAGTAGTCACCGCCGAGCCGAGGATATCCGATGCCAGTGCGATAGCCGTCGCCTGATAAGCCCCCGTATCTCCCGAGAACGAGGGGCACATTACGATAAGTATCGGTACCATCACCGTTGCCGCCGACAGCCCCGCAAGCCCCGTACCAACGCCTGCCAGCGCAGAGGCGATAATATACCAGATATATTCCATATTTCCTCCCAAATGTCAAGTATAGGTACATTTTATCACATCCTGCTTAATTTTTCAAGTGCCGCATCATGACAGCCGATAAGCGACAAAGCAACAAAAAACCACCCCTGCAATGGTTGCAGGAGTGGTTAGATCTGCTTCTTAGGCGAACGAGAAAGTGCCAGATGCTAGGAAACCGCTGAACGGCTAGGCTTTGTGCCTGCCGTTTCTGCGGTTGACAACGCAGATGGTGCTTTATCGTCAGCCTGAGTGGCTTATCTCAATGCGCCTGCGAATATCTTTCTTATCTCCGCAAAGCCATCCACCATGCCGCCCGAGGGGGCTGCCATCTTCGGCAGCTCCCTCGCTACCGCCTTCAGATGCGGATAATCCGCTACCACCGCAGCAGCCGCCTCCGTTGCGGTCTTGCCGCCCTCGCAGAACCTCTCCGCAAAGCCGAGTGCCTCGCTAAGACGCTCCTTCGCCACACCGCCAAGCAGCAGCTCTGTGGTCATCTGCGCCCTTGCAAGCTCCGCTTTCAGCTGCGCCACCTCCGAGGTCTGCTCCTCTGCCGCCGAGGTCTGCTCCTCCGCCGCAGAGGTCGTCATCTCCGCCGAGGTCGTTACCTCCGCCGAGGTCGTTACCTCCGCAGAGGTCGATACCTCCTGCTCATTCATCAGAGTGTTTTTCATCCTGCTCGCTCCTTTCCATGCGCTGAGCCTCCTCAACGCTTATGCCGTATATCTTCGCCAGTGCCCTCGCCTTTGATATCAGCCCTGCGTTATACAGCGTAACCGCACGCTCGATGCGTGTGCCGTCGTCCTCCGCTGCGCCGTCTGCATAGGTCACCGATGCGGTGTAGTTGCCGCTGTCGCTCAGCAGCCCCGCCATCTTCGCAAGGGTGAATATGCAGTCTGCCATGCGCTGCAGCCCGTCAGATATGCGGCGGCGGTAAAAGCACTGCGTGCGATAGGTGCGGCTGTTTCTGCTTACCACCTCGGTGGCAGTGCGCAGCGTGCCGTCCTTATAGCTCAGTGCGCCCTCGCTAAGTCCCACCTGCGCACACAGCAGGTCTAAAAGACCGCTGAGGGCGTCAAGGTGCTCCGTCACACGCAGCTCGGCGGAGCTGTCAACGATGTTGAGCTCCTCGGTGTCCGAGGTGCTCATCGCCTGAAACACCTCGTCATTCACGTCGAAGTAGTGCTTCAGCTCACCGCCGTCGTACTCGCCACGCACGGCGTAATACGGCACGATGATGCGCTTTTTGCCGAGTATGAACTCCCTCTCAAGGCTGTCGAACACCGTATCGATGCTTTTGAGAGTATCCTCCGCACCGCTGTACACCGATGCCCCCAGTGCGGGGCAGCACTCAAGCACTCCGCTGCCCGCCCTGAAGTAGACGAACAGCGGCTCCCCCAGTCCCTCGATGCGATAACGCTCGGGGAGGTCGGGATACAGCGATTTAAGCTCCGCCTTTGCGCCGCTCTCCTTTGCAAGGCGGTTTTCGACGATGCAGTCGCCGCCCTCGATGCGCTGCGACTGCGTGAGGATGTAGCTCTCGCTGCCCCTCGTGATGCGGGATGCAAAGGCTGCGCCTGTTATCCTTCCGCTCTCCCAGTCGGTGGGAACAAAGCAGTCAGCCGTCACAAAATCAAGCTTTATGCCCTCATCCCAGTACACACGCACAGCACCGCCGCCGAGGGCGAACACCCTCTCCAAAAACTGCGGAAACCTCTCAGTAAAGCGGTTTTCCCTCAGCACCCTTTCAAGCAGCCTTGCGCCCTCGCTGTCACTGCATATCAGCTCGCTGCCCTCAGCGTAGCACAGGCGGCTAAGCTCCTCGCAAACGGTCTTTGCGGCATTGAGCGATGCCACCCTGCGGCTGCCGCCCTTGATGCCGCCCTTGCGGGTATATCGCCAGCTGCCGCCGCCGTTGTAGATTGATTGCCACTCGGCAAGGCTGCCGTTGTAAAACGCAGTAAGCCTGCTGTCAGCAGCGACCTCGCCCCTGCCAAGCAATCGTCCGAATAAGCCCATTGGCTTACCTCCTTTCTACAGGGATGCCCCTGTAGAAATATACTAGCACGACGGCAACTGCACAAAGCTGCAAAAATGAGGGGCGAAACCCTCGCCCCCCATAGATATCATCAGCCGTACACTCTCTGCACGAACTTTATCTGCTTGTCGATCTTGTCGGCACGCAATTCTACAAACTCACGCAGGCACAGCACGCTTGAGTAGCCGCTGTTGAGTGCCTCGTCGGTGCTGCCCGTCTCGGGATATCGTGCAAAAAACTGGTCATACAGCGGAGCATAGATATCCTCAAACTCCTGTAGCCGCTGCAGCGCAGCCTGCCTCTCAAAATTGCCCTCAGACAGCCCCGTCAGCCTGTCGCAAAAGTCGCTGCGGAAGCCCTCGTTGGTCATAAAATACGCAAAGCACAGCACCGCAGGATTGTCGGTATCCATATCAAGCAAGCCGTTGGGCTTGTAGTTATCCTCCTTGATGGTGTTTGCGCCTGCGTCGCCCTTGCCGCCCACACCGCCAAACTCGATATCGTACAGCATATATCGCCAGCGGCCGTCGCCGTACTCGCTGCCGTCGGGCACGGCAGTGCGCCACATACTCCAGTTTTTACCAGGCCAGTCCCACTTGTTGTTTATCCAGCACTCCACTGCAAAGTAATCTCTGCAGCTTTCGGGGTCTACCAGTGCGGCAAGTGCCGCATAGTCCTCCTCGGCGGCACAGCCGGTGTGGGTATCGAAAAACTCCAGCAGCTCGCTGAAATAATAGCTCTCATCCGTCACGCCCTCGGGAAGCTCGCCCTCATCCAGCTTATAGCCCAGCGCAAGGCTCTCCGCATCGCCCTTGTATATCAGCACATGGTCTTTGGTCACCCCGTGCAAGTCCTCAAAATAGTCGTCGGTGTAATCCTCCTGCAGGATGTACAGCCCCCAGTATTCGCCGTTGAGGTACACAACGCAGGGGCGTGACCTTGTGGTGGCGATATCAAGGTCGTGCACCATCGACTGCCAGTAAGTATCGTTGAATTTTGCGGAAAACGCACAGTTACCGCCTGCCCTCAGCACGAGGGTCTTGAACTTATCCATCACCTCGCCGCTGTCGCTGAGGTAATCCTCGCCGAACACCTCGCCCTTGAAGTTCTTTTTGCCGTATTCCGAGCGGGCATACAGGCGGAAGCCCTTTTGCAGGTCTGAGCGGGAATAGTTGCCCTGCACCCTTATACCGCAGCTTTGCGAAAACATCGTTTCACTGCCGTTTTCATCGCACTGCATCAGGGTGACGGATGCCTGCCGCTCCCACTCTCTGCCACGCTGCTTGTAGTTTGCATCGAGGGAGCGGGCGGTCTCGCCGTCACGCAAACGCTCCTCCTGCAAGTACTCCTCCAGCGCAGCGTCGAAGATGTCGCCCTTTACATATATGCCCCTCTCGCTGTCGAAAAGGTCGCCGTAGTCCATTGCGATGCTGATGACCGCAAGGTCTTGACCTGCCGCCTCGCAGCTTGCCTTTATGCCCCGGATATGCTGCTCCATACTGCCGATGAAGTAGGTGGGGCACACCTCGGGAGTATAGCTGCCGTCAGCGTTTTTCGCCGCAATGCGGATAACGGTGCACTTATCCACCGCCTCATCCTCGGGGGCGGATATCTCGCAGAGAAAGTCCTCCCTCGTCTCCTTGTTTACATAGTTGAAGCTGCCGCAGATATCGACAGGGTCAACGGCGGATACCACGTTTTTATCCCCGCCCCTGTCGGTGATATTTATGGGGGCATCGTACCTTATCGCAGTGGGGCTGCTTACAGGGTCGCTGCCGTCAAGCGTGTAGTATATCTCGCTGCCCTCGGCTGAGGTAAGGGTCAGCGCAAACTCCTCCTCATACACTCCGCCCTCGTGGGAAAGGGTCACGGGCTCGCCGCTCCTGCCGTCGTCAGCCTCCTCGGGCTGCTCCTCGGGGATGGTGGTGGTGACCTCCGTCACCGATGTGCTCTGCAAAGGCTCACTTTCCGTCGCCTGCGCAGTGCTGTCATGGGGCTGCGTGGTGTCGCTGCATCCGCCGATGGGGAAAAGCAGCGTCGCTGCGATGATAAGGGCAGTGGTACGTCGTTTCATAAAAGCTCCTTTTTACGTTTGTGCAGAGTTCAGCTCTGCTGCTCTTAGGTGCGATAGTTATTGTGCGGTGAGTATCATTTTCCTCGTCTGGGGTATCTTCAGCAATGCGGCTGCGCCGATGACGGTGAATATCATCTCGGGCAGCATATAGCAGCCGTTGTAAAGCAGGCTGTACAGCCATTCGTTCTCGGTGTAGAAGCCCTCCCACAGCTCACCGAAGCTGTGCCATATCACAACTCCGCTGAGAAAATGCAGCCCAAAGCGCATCACAACTGCGATAACGATGCCCCCAAGCTGACCTGCCAGTCCCTTGCTGCGCAACGCCCCCGCAAAGCCAAGCACCGAGAAAGCACCGATGTAATCGAGCAGTACGCAAGCCGCCAGCATCACGGGAGTAAGCCCCCAGCCGAGCAGCCCGTCAAGCATACCCTGCCCCAGTTGAATGAGGGAAAAAGCGAAGCTTACCATCAGCCCTGCGCCGACCCCATGCCTTATGGAATACACCGCAATAGGCAGCATTGAAAGCAGCGTGACAGAGCCTCCCCACGGAAGATGGAATATCCTGATATAGCCGAGCACTGCCGCCAAAGCGACCATTACAGCCCCCTCGACCAGCATTGCGGTCTTTGTGCGATTGGTAGTTATTTTTTCCATAAAATACACCCCGATGTGAAATATTTGAGCTGACCTTTTCTCGGAAAAACAGTCTGCGCACCGCAAAATAGCGGTGCGCAGAGATGCAAACTTAAACAACATCCTCCCTGCGTCGGCATTATCCGTATCAGGTACAGGGTCTGTATCTGTCGATACACTCTCAGCCCCGACAACAGGAGCTCCCCTTTCAGTTCGATATTATTATACAACATTTCTTTCTATCTGTCAAGTATTTTTTCCAAAAAAAGCAAAAAAATCCCAATTTTTTCTTTGCCCACAGCAGCAAGGCTCAACAAAAGCGCAATATCAAGCCATTTATGCGCCTTTTACCAACGCAAAAAAACAGAAAAAACCAAACAGCACCGCCCTATTTCTTAAACCTCTCGGGCAGGAAAACAAACACCGCCGCCAGCATTATCGCCGCCAACATCGCCACCGCCGCCCCGATATTTCCGCAGAAATATTGCCAAACAGCAGCAAGCCTCTCGATGTCAAAGAATAGCGAAGCCGCCACTGCCACCGCCGCAACAGCGGCAACCAGCACCGCCCCTGCGGCGCAGTCCTTGCATCTGCCGATGAAGGGGTCGTCGTCGGCACACACCTTATCGCAAAGCTGCTCCAGTGCAGTGTTCACCGCCTCAAGCGACATCACCAGACCTATGGTGAGGGCGATCACCGCCCATTCCGAGCGGCTGAACTCGTAGAACCTCGCCCCGAAATACACCACCGCCACCGCAGCCACGATGTGTATACGGAAGTTGCGCTCCCAAAGGCAGAGCAATATCCCTCTGCCTGCATAGCCGAAGCCTTTAAGCAGCTTAATCACGGGTGATGCCGAGCCTTTCCAGTATCTTATCCTGCTTTGCAAAGTGGAGCTTTTCCTCCTCCTCGCTTATCTCATGGTCGTACCCGAGCAGGTGAAACAGCGAGTGCGCCAGCAAAAATGCCACCTCTCTGCGGTAGCTGTGGCCGTACTCCTCCGCCTGCTCCTTCGCCCTTTCAAGGGACAGCACGATATCGCCTAGCAGTATCGCCCCCGTTTCGGGGTCGGTGTCGAAGCCCTCATCGTCGCCGAGGGGGAAGCTCAGCACATCCGTCGCCCTGTCGATGCCACGATGCTCGTTGTTGAGCGCACGGATGCCCTCGTTGTCAACGAGAGTTACGCTCACCTGCGCATCGTACTCGGAGAGCTCTTCCTCCTCCAGTGCCGCCGCAGTGCACCGCTCGATAAGGCTCTCCATGTCCTCGGGAGGTGCGAGGAGCGTCTGCTCATCGCTGAGGTATATCTCTATCTTCATCGTTATCCCTTTCTGCCCTCAGGCTTTTTCGCCGCCTGCTGACCGTTGTAGCTTTCATAAGCCCTCACGATGTCCTGCACCAAACGGTGGCGCACAACGTCCTTTTCGCTGAAGCGGTTCTGTGCGATGTCGTCAACGTTTTTCAGCACTCTGAGCGCCTCGATAAGTCCCGACTTTTTCGCCTCGGGCAGGTCGATCTGCGTGATGTCGCCCGTGATCACCATCTTGCTGTTGAAGCCAAGACGGGTGAGAAACATCTTCATCTGCTCACGGGTGGTATTCTGCGCCTCGTCGAGGATGATGAAGCTGTCGTCAAGCGTGCGGCCTCTCATGTAGGCAAGGGGAGCCACCTCTATCGAGCCACGCTCCAAATGCTTGTTGAACGCCTCCTGCCCGAACATCTCAAAAAGCGCATCGTACAGCGGTCTGAGATAGGGGTCTACCTTGTTTTGCAGGTCGCCCGGGAGGAAGCCAAGCTTCTCGCCTGCCTCCACCGCAGGACGGGTGAGGATAATGCGCTGTATCTCGTGCGCCTTGAATGCGCTCACCGCCAGTGCCACCGCAAGGTAGGTCTTGCCCGTACCCGCAGGGCCAACGCCGAAGGTGATGGTGTTGTTGCGTATCATGTCGCAGTATTTCTTCTGGCCGACGGTCTTAGGCTTTATCGGCTTGCCCGAGTAGCTGACGCACACGCAGTCGGAGGAGATGCTCTCCACCTCGCCCTCGCTGTCGTCGTTGACGAGGGAGATGACGTAGCGCACGCTCTGCTCGTTGATGGTCTCGCCCTTGAAATACAGCTTCGAGAGGGCGTCCATCGCCCTCTGCGCCCTGCCGACAGCAGGCTCGTCGCCCGATATCTTCACATCGCTGCCCCTGCTGAATATCGTCACGCCAAACGCCTTCTGCAATGCGCTCACGTTGCTGTCAAAGTCGCCGAATACAGCGTGAAGCTGCTCCATGCTTTCCATGTTTACGGTAATTTCTGCCATAGGTTCCCTTTCGTTTATCGTGCATTTTTGTGCTTTTCAGCACTGATTTATGTTCGTTAAAAGTTCCACTTTGGGGAGCGGAGGATATTGTACATATATTATACAACTCTGTGCTGAAAAATGCAATACATTTTTATTTGTCATCGGCAGGGGCAGGTGCGGCGATATACTCCCTCGTCAGCCGCAGCACCGTTGGCGACAGGCACAGCACTGCAAACAGGTTAGGTATCGCCATCAGCCCGTTGAGGATATCCGATATCCCCCACACCAGCTCAAGCCTTGCCACTGCGCCCACTGCGGCGGCAGCGACAAACGCAATGCGATACGGCAGCACCGCCCCCCCCCCCCCC
>JAZPZN010000100.1:0-18391 GCA_045544715.1 Oscillospiraceae bacterium
AGTAGGAACCACATCCACCTTTGTTATCACTGAGAACTTTGAAACGTGATTTGTCGAAAATGTAGCGCATTTTGTGATCTCTGCCAATGCAGTAGAAGCACTCTGGATGATGTCCTCATCAGTAACTGCGCCGCTTTCCAGCATATCATCGATGCTCTCCAATGCCTCTGGAAGGATCGGCTCAGGGTTCATAAGGTTATCTATATAAAACCTAAAGCCCTTGTAGGTAGGAACTCTGCCTGCGGAAGTGTGAGGATGCTCAAGATATCCGCTCTTCTCCAGCGCAGCCATCTCATTGCGGATAGTTGCAGAGGAAACGGTGATATCCAGCCTGTCAACAAGCAGCTTTGAGCCGACAGGCTCGCCTGTTCTGATGTATTCATCAACGATAGCTGCAAGTATCTTCATCGCCCTTGCCTGCATCAGATCATCGCCCCCTGCTGATATTTTTAGCACTCTGGCACTCTCAGTGCTAAAGTGCTAAGTATAATTTATCACGTTTTAAAGGATTTGTCAAGTACTTTTATTAAAATTTTTCGCAAATTTATTAATAATATTCTGCTACAAGTTTTTAATCAACCCGTAAACGGCTCAATTATCCTGCTTTTGTCACATATATACAATAAAACGTCTATAAGTTTTATTACACAAATCATCGACAATGCTTGAAAAAAAATGAAAAATGTGTTACAATATAGTAAAGAAATAGTTAAGATAGTAAAAGTGTGCTTGCCACACCTTATTAATTATAAAGGAGGCTAGTATTATGGCTGAAAACGAAAACTTGATGCTTAATAACGATGGCTTGATAATGAAACATGCTGCAGTGGAGATATCCGTTGCACCTAATAACACTACTGCCTTTTTAACGATAACTCCCCCCGAAAACGGCGGTGCTGAAGCCACCATAGATATGGTCATGCAGACAATACGTGACTCCGACATCAGATATGGTATTCAAGAAGAGGCACTCATCGACGCTGTAGAGAAAAAGCGTTATAACGAAAATATATGTGCAGCTATGTGGACTCCCCCTGTTGACGGAGTTGACGGCACCATCACATATCTCTTCGATCAGAACAGCGTTATCGCCCCCACTGAGGACGAGCACGGTGTAGTTGACTACAAAAACCTCGGTCTTGTAAAGAACATATTCGCAGGCACTGAGATCGCCAAGATAACTCTGCCTACCGAAGGTACTCCCGGAACTGACATTCTTGGCAGAGCTGTTTCGCAGCACATCGGCGAGCCCGTAAGACCTGTACTCGGAAACGGCACAACGATTACTCCCGAAGGCACAGCAATTATTGCGACTGTAGATGGAAACCTTACATTTGCTAACGGTGCGTTCAACGTAAGCGAGGATCTTTATCTCTCGGGTAATGTTGATGTTTCCAGCGGTAACCTTGACTTTATCGGAAATATTATTATAAAAGGCGACGTTATGGAAGGATACAAGGTTGTATCCAAAAAGAACATCTCCGTAACAGGTACAGTAACAGGTGCTGAACTGATAGCAGATGGTGACGTAACTGTGCGCCTTGGCATCATCAACTCTACGATCACCGCAAAGGGGAATGTCAAAGTGGGCTTCTGTGAGAACAGCAAGATCCACGCTGACTGTGATGTAAACGGCGATAGCTTCGTTGGCGGTGAGGTGTTCGCAGGCAAAAACATCAATGCCACTGGAAAGGGCATCCTCATGGGTGGCAAGTACACTGCCCTCGAGAATATAACTGCAGGCACGATCGGCTCTGAAAGCTATGCAAAAACACTCATCACCCTCGGCAATAACGCAGTACTCTGCGAGGAGGCAGATAACCTCCGCAATACATTGAAGGGTCACGAAGATAAGGTAGATCAGCTTGGTAAGGTAGTAAATACCCTCACTGAGTATGAAAAGGCGCAGAAGCTCTCCCCCGAGCGTGCACAGATGAAGGTCGAGGCTATGCGCTCACGTTTCCAGCTGCAAGGCGAGATCAAGCGTATCAATACTCGCTTGAAAGAGATCGAGATCGAGCTTCAGTGCAGTCAGGAGCTTGAGGTGTCTGTTCGCAAGTTCCTCTACCCAGGAACCACGATCCGTATCAACAACTACGTTCATGTCATGAACACCACCGAGCAGAGAGTTAAAGCTTCCATTTACAAGGGAGATATCATCATCAGACCGCTTTATGGCGACGTATAAATATCACAAAAAAGCCCCTCTGACTGGAGGGGCTTAATCAATAATAGTCCACATAATTAAAGAACTCCCCCTGACAATTCAGGAGGAGTTTTGTTATCAATCCTGGCGAGTACCGCAGCCACCACAGAACTTCGCAGTTGCAATAAGCTCCTTGCCGCAGTTAGGGCATACCTTTTTAGCAGGCTCTGCTTCAGCAGCAGGTGCAGGAACCGATGCAAGTATATCATCAATCTCACTGGCTGTAGGCGCTTCCTCCGCAGGTGCTGCAACAGTTACAGGCACTTCTTCAACAGGTGCAGGCACTTCTTCAACAGGTGTAATCTCAGGTTCTACAGGTGTAGGTGCGGAATAAGCAGGTGTGCTCTCCATAGGAACAAACGCAGGTGCCTCCTCAACAGGAACCGCTACCGGCTCAACAGGCTTTGCAAGTTCAACAGGAGCAGCTACAGGCTCTACAGGTGTAGGCACGGAATAAGCAGGTGTGCTCTCCACTGGAACAGGCACGGGCGCAGGTGCAGGTGCATCCTCAACAGGTGTGGGCACTGCAACAGGTGTGGGAACAGGAGCAGCTGCAGGTGCGGATGCAACAGGAGCAGAAGCAGCCTTTTTCTCGTAGGATGGAATTGCGCTTTCTTCAAAGCACTTGTTAAACTCAGAGGGCTCACCCTGAAGCTTAGCGTTGATATCGCTGGTATTGCGCACATTCTTCACAAACAGAAGTATAAGCTCATAACCGATACGCAGTGCTATATTGCCAAATATGAGCTGCATCAGAAAATCTACAAAGCCCTGAGCGCTGCTAAGCTCAAAAATAGCGGTAAGAGTAATATTGAGAGCAGCAATTATATATGTAAGCTTGAGGAAAGGAATGATCATCAGCTTCTTGAAATTGAAGAAGTCATAAAGCCATCCCATAAAACCACTATACTTTCCCTCGTTCTTATTTGAGAACACTGTAAAATGCAGCAATATACCGCCACCGATGGCAAGCAGTCCAAAAACAACGATAAATATCGCTCTTACGATATCGCCTATCGTCTCTAAGATACTAGCATCAAAACCCATAATAAGATCTCCTTTATAATTTAGTTGATTAAATAGCTAATGCTATGAAAATAGTATAGCATAAAAACTATTAAAAATCAATATCTTATTCAATTTTTGTTGAAATATCAAACGGAGTAGTCTGATATACAAAATAATTCAGCCAATTTGTATACAGCAATGTTGCATGGCTGCGCCAGTTCATGACAGGCGGCTTGGTGGGATCATCATCAGGAAAATAACCGTAAGGGAGATTTGGTTCAAGCCCTTTATCCACATCACGGAAATACTCGCCTGCCAGTGTATCGGCATCATACTCGGAGTGACCAGTTATAAAAAACTGCTTGCTATCCTCGCTGCAAACTGCATACACACCTGCAAGGTCACTTACAGCCATTACTTTCAGCTGCGGCACTTTCTCGATATCCTCAATGCGCACCTCAGTGTGACGAGAATGTGGCGCAGGGAACGTACTGTCAAATCCCCTGAACAAACGGCTTTTAGGAGTGAGCAGCTCATGCTGGAACACTCCAAACATCTTTTCATCCAGCTGATACTTGGGTACGCCGTAGTGGTAATACAGCGCAGCCTGTGCTCCCCAACAGATATGGAAGGTAGAATGAACATGGGTCTTTGTCCACTCCATTATTTCACATAACTCATCCCAATATTTTACCTCCTCAAAAGGAAGCTGCTCCACCGGGGCACCTGTGATAATAAAACCGTCATAATTGTCATGCTTTATCTCATCAAAGGTCTTGTAAAAAGCTGTTAGATGCTCACGGGCAGTATTCTGTCCTGTGTACGAAGCAGTCTGCACCAGCGTTATCTCTATCTGCAGCGGTGTATTGCTGAGACAGCGGAGTATCTGAGTTTCAGTTGCGATCTTTGTTGGCATCAGATTGAGGATACCGATCTTTAAGGGTCGGATATCCTGATGGAGCGCACGGTGCTCCGTCATTACAAAAATGTGTTCCTCCTCAAGTATACTTTGCGCAGGGAGGCCGTCGGCTATCTTTACCGGCATAAACAACATCCTTTCTTTTTCTACATATAAACATATTTAAATTATATAATAATCCAAGTGTTTTGTCAAGCGCAGAATACCACAGGCAGCATTTTCAAATATCGCTGCTTCTCAGCCCTTGAAAGCTGTTCAATTCAGCCTGCTTTTTATCTATCCCTCCAAGCACCGATATCTTATCGGCACTCCACAAGGGTGCCACAAGCTTTGTCTTGTCGAGATCGCCTGTAATGCGCTCAATGACTATTTCGGGTGGCAACAACTCTAGCTGGCGAACCACTATATCTATATACTCTTCCTTTTCAAGCGGAGCATACTCGCCACGCTTATACATTTCGTGCAGTGCTGTACCATCTATGACGTGAAGCAGATGTATCTTCACCCCATCAGGGCGAAGCTCTGCCACCTTTCGGGCAGTTTGAAGCATCATCTCCGCTGTTTCATCGGGTAGCCCGTTTATGATATGTATACAGGTGCGGATATTATACTTTTTCAAAAGCCGAAAACCTTGTTCAAACTCTGCAAAGCTGTGGCAGCGGTTTATTTTTTCAGCGGTGCTGTCGTGAGCAGTCTGCAAGCCTAGTTCAACTGTTACAGGAACAGGCTGGGATGCTATAAGCCTCACCTTTTCCTCATCAAGGCAATCTGCACGGGTGGCGAGAGATATACCGTATACACCGCACTCAGCCGCCTCTTTTAACATAGCAGCTAGAGTTACTATATCCGTATAAGTATTGCTGTGTGCCTGAAAATAAGCAACTATCTTAGCCTCGGGGAATTTTTTCCTTATGCGATGCTGCTCACGATCATATTGTTCTTTTATCGACACGGTAGACAATGCGGTAAAGTATCCGCTGCCCCCATCACAATAGATGCAACCTCCGCACCCCCTTGTGCCATCAATATTAGGGCAGGTTAGCCCTGCATCGATGACAGCCTTATACACCTTTCCCCCATGTGTGTGCTTATTGTGGTAGCTGAGCGTATGATATCGCTTGTTATCATCTGAGTAGATAAATGCTCCCATATCAACTCTTCCTCGGGTCTTTAATACCCTTGCTGTCCCAGTATATCTCCTGAATAGTGCGCATCACTGCATCTTTATCCTCATCGGTCAGCTGCCCTCCCGCAAACAGTGCTGCTGCATTTTTAATAAAACGCTCAGCTGATATCTGTCCCTCCAGACCGCCGACCTCACCTGCTTCTACGATAAACATCTCGTTATCGCTTACTAGATAATCAACGCTCACCTTCAGTACCTCAGCTAATTTCTCCAATGTGTGCTTTCTCGGATAACGTTCTCCGCTTTCATAGAATTGTATGGATTTGCGTGAAACTCCCACCTGCTCTGCAAGCTCACTCTGTGAGATGGAATAACGCTTACGCAGCTTTATAAGCTTATCCTTGAAGTCCATAGCCCCTCCTGATGTTCTCAAAAAGTTATCAAACAGTATTGACAAAGTTCTCAAACGGGTGTATAATACAATTGTTCTCAAAAAGTTCTCATTTTATATTGATTTGCACTTTAATGTTACCATAAATTTTTAATATTGTCAAGGGAGGCATGACTATGGAGAGGGCAATTTTACACTGCGATCTGAATTCATTTTACGCATCTGTTGAAATATATAAAGATCCCCAGCTAAAAGGCAAACCCATCGCAGTATGTGGCAGCAAGGAGGATAGGCACGGCATCGTGCTGGCAAAATCCGACCCTGCTAAACGCATGGGGGTACAGACAGGCGAAGCCATATGGCAAGCACAGCAGAAATGTCCCGAGCTGATAATAGTTCCGCCAAGCTTTGACGATTATATGGAATTCTCGAAGAAAGCACGGCGAATATACGAAGACTACACCGACCTTATCGAGCCATTTGGTCTTGACGAATGCTGGCTGGATGTCACCACAAGCCGTGATCTGTTCGGCACGGGCGAACAGATCGCCGAGGAGATACGTCGCCGTATGCGTGAGGAAGTAGGGCTTACTATCTCGGTGGGAGTAAGCTTTAATAAAGTATTCGCAAAGCTGGGCTCTGATCTCAAAAAGCCTGATGCTGTAACGGTCATCCCGAAAGCATCTTTCAAAGAGAAGCTGTGGGCACTTCCTGCAGGCGAAATGATAGGTGTAGGCAGGGCGACATCAAGGGTACTAAGCAAATATGGAATTGATACCCTCGGAGAGCTTGCAAATACTCCGCTTGAATTCCTCAAAGAACAACTTGGTAAAAACGGTGCCGTGCTATGGAGCTTTGCAAATGGACTTGATGCCTCACCTGTCAACCACATGGACTACACACCGCCGATAAAAAGTATCGGGCATGGCATCACCTGCACGACCGACCTTTTAGAGGAGGCAGAAGTATGGCAGATAATAAGCGGCCTTGCACAGGATGTTTCACATAGACTTAGGAAGCATCGTCTGAGTGCAGGTGGAGTTCAGCTGACAATAAAAGACAGCCTGCTACAAAGCCGTCAGGTACAATGTATGCTGGAATACCCAACCCAATCCTTTCTTGAAATAGGACAGACAGCGCAGCAGCTGTTTTGCAGCAATTACGACTGGCACAACAACGTCAGGGCACTGACAGTGAGGGCTATCTGCCTATCGGCAGCAGATGCGCCACAACAGCTGGGATTTCTTGACGATCAAGTTCGCAGCGAACGCCGTGATAAAGCTGAGATCGCAATGGAACAAATACGGCAGAAATTCGGAAAAGATGCAGTAGATATGGCAAGTCGCATAAAAATAATATCACTGCGACCCGAGAATGTTCCCTGTGCGCTGCCACACGGAGTGCCGAGATAAACTATTGTTTAATGGCAAAGCTACAATCAACAACAAAAAACGCCCGCTTAAAGCGGGCGTATGGTATGCAGAAATAAATATTACTGCTTCTCCTCGATGAATGCAAGGATGTCGCCAACAGTCTTGATGTTCTCAGTCTGATCCTCAGGGATCTCAATACCGAACTCTTCCTCAATAGCCATAACGAGGTCAACTACATCGAGAGAATCAGCACCTAAATCGTCTACAATAGAGGATGTCTCCTTGATCTCCTCCTCATCACGATCGAGCTGTTCTGCAATAAGAGCCTTAAGCTTGTCAAATATCATTGTAAATTCCTCCAATTTTTAATACCACTTTTTGAGCGGCTTTTATGATACTATTATATAGCATAACCGAAAAATAATCAATATCAAATTTTGAAAATTATAGCGTGATTTTGCACAAACTTATTCAGTAAAGATGCCGATTTTTCTAAATTTGGTATATCTGTTTTCCAGCAGAGTGTCGATATCTACACGATTAAGTCGATGTACAGCATCGACGAGATACTCGTATATTCTGTCAGCGGTCTGCTCCTTGCTCATATGAGCACCGCCCTCGGGCTCAGCGATTATCTTATCACATACACCAAACTCAGTGAGGTTTTCTGCGGTGATCTTCAGCACCTCGCAGGCCTCCTTCTCCTTGCTGCCATCCTTCCAAAGGATAGATGCTGCACCACGGGGAGAAATAACAGAATACAGTGCATTCTCAAGCATCGCAAGCTCATCGCACACAGCAAGAGCCAAAGCGCCTCCGCTTCCGCCCTCGCCGAGAACGACAGAAATAACGGGAGTTTTCAGCGTCATAAACTCAGCAAGATTTTTAGCGATAGCCTCGCCCTGACCACGCTTTTCCGCCTCGATACCGCAGAATGCACCGGGAGTATCAACGAGGCAGATAACAGGTCTGTGGAACTTCTCCGCCTGCTTTGCAAGACGAAGAGCCTTTCTGTAGCCCTCAGGATGGGGCATAGAGAAGTTTGATTTCTTATTTTCATCAAGGTTTCTGCCCTTTACCTGTGCAATAACAGTAACAGGAACCTCGCTGAGATATCCGATGCCGCCGATAATAGCCGCATCATCGCCGTAAAGACGGTCGCCGTGGAATTCCATAAAGCGGGTGAACAACGCAGGGATATAGTCGTTCACCGTAGGGCGGTTCTTATGGCGGATTATTTCAAGCCTTTCGCAGGCTGTCAAATTGCTCATCTGCCTGTCGCCTCCTTCGGAAATCCGTGTAATTTAAGGATGTTGCTGATGCGCTTGCGCATCATTCCACGCTCTACTATCATATCAACGAAGCCGCAGTCCTGCAAAAATTCCGCAGACTGGAAATCATCAGGAAGACGCTGACGGATAGTGTCCTGAATAACTCGTCTACCAGCAAAGCCGATGAGCACCTTAGGCTCGGCAAGGATAACATCGCCGAGACTCGCAAAGGAAGCCGTAACACCGCCCGTAGTAGGATCGGTCATAACGGTGATGTAAAGTCCGCCTGCGTCGCTGTGGCGCTTAACCGCACCGCTGGTCTTAGCCATCTGCATAAGAGAGATTATACCCTCCTGCATTCTTGCACCGCCCGACGCTGTAAACATAACAACGGGAAGCTTGTGCTCGGTGGCATACTCGAATGCACGTGTGATCTTCTCGCCCACAACGCTGCCCATACTTGCCATCATAAAGTGGCTGTCCATAATTCCCAGAACGCAGCGATAGCCACGAATAGTACACTCGCCCGTAACGATAGCGTCCTTCAGCCCTGTTTTAGACTGCAGCTGCTCCACCTTCTCCTCGTATTTCGGGAAGCCGATGGGATTGAGGGACTCCATGTTCTCGTCAAACTCTCTGAAACTGCCCTTATCAACGGTCATCTCAAGGCGCTCACTCCATGTCAGACGAGAGTGATATCCGCACTTGGGGCACACCTTCAACGCACCCTCGAACTCCTCGCTATAAACCACATTTGAACAGCGAGGACATTTGAAAAGCAGATCCTCAGGTATCTCAACCGTATTCTCAACAACAGGAGCCTGACTGTTATCATCAAATCTCGCCTTGACTACTTTAAACAGATCTTCAAGTGCCATTAGTCATCCCCCATTATATTTTTTCTGTTGAGGAAGCCGATATCAAAGTTTCCGTTCTCGAAATCCTCATCCTTCAACAGCCTTAGCTGGAAGTCGATATTAGTTTCAACGCCCTCGATTATGAACTCCGACAGCGCAACACGCATCTTCATAATAGCCTCCTGCCTTGTGGGAGCCTTAACAAGCATCTTGCCTATCATACTGTCATAATGGGGAGTAATCTCATAGCCCGAATATACGGCGCTGTCTATTCTTACATTAAATCCGCCCGGAACGTGCAGTGACTTTATCTTACCGGGGCAGGGACGGAAATTATGACGAGGATCCTCCGCATTGATACGGCACTCGATAGCGTGCCCTGTAAGCTCCACATCGTCCTGAGTGAACCACAGCTCCTCGCCTGCCGCTATCCTTATCTGCGCCTTGACGAGGTCGATGCCCGTCACAAGCTCGGTAACAGGGTGCTCCACCTGAATACGGGTGTTCATCTCCATAAAGTAGAAATTGCGATCGCTGTCAACGAGGAACTCGATAGTACCTGCATTCTGATAGCCGCTCACCTTTGCGGCATTTACCGCCGCCGTACCCATCTTTTCACGAAGCTCGGGGGTCATAATGGGGCTGGGGCTTTCCTCCAGCACCTTCTGATTTTTACGCTGCAGTGAGCACTCACGCTCACCGAGATGCACTACATTTCCGTGATTGTCGGCAAGCAGCTGTACCTCAACGTGACGAGGATTTACGATAAACTTCTCGATATACACCTCGTCGTTGCCGAAGAACTGCAGAGCCTCCTGCTGAGCCGCAGTATACTGCGCCTCGAGATCCTCCTCACGCTCCACAAGGCGGATGCCTCTGCCTCCGCCGCCTGCGGAAGCCTTCACCATAACGGGATAGCCTATCTCAAGGCACACCTTTTTTGCCTCCTCAACGGTGGGAACAACACCGTCAGAGCCGGGAACAACGGGAACTCCTGCGGAGATCATCGTCTTTTTCGCATTTGCCTTGTCGCCCATAGCGTCCATAACCTCAGGGGCAGGACCGATAAAGGTGATACCACAGGTCCTACAAAGGCGGGCGAAATCCGCATTCTCGGAAAGAAATCCAAAGCCGGGATGGATAGCCTCTGCACCTGTTATCTCGCAAGCAGCAATGATAGCCTTTGTGTTGAGATAGCTGTCCTTTGTAGCAGCAGGGCCGATGCAGACAGCTTCGTCAGCTATCTGGGCATGTAAAGCGGAGCGATCCGCCTCGGAATACACCGCTACTGTCTTTATGCCAAGCTCACGGCAGGCACGCATTATCCTAATAGCGATCTCGCCTCGGTTGGCAATAAGTATCTTGTTAAACATTCTGTCAACTCCGAAACTCTATATATTATTATCAAGCATTGTCAGGCTGAGGATCGCTCAGAGCAAAGCTAATCTCTGCCTTTACTACCTTCTTGCCGTCAACGGAAGCAACAGCCTTACCAAAGCCGATAGGACCCTTGCGCTTGGTTATCTCCACCTTCAGCTCGAGGGTATCGCCGGGCTTTACCACTCTGGAAAAACGAGCATTGTCGATACCTGCAAAGAAAGCGATCTTTCCCTTGTTCTCGGGACGGGACAGCTCGCATACTGCGCCTGCCTGCGCAAGCATCTCTATCATCAACACGCCAGGCTGAACAGGCTGACCGGGAAAATGACCCTTGAACCAGTATTCATCGGGCTTGAGATACTTCTTTGCGGTGATGCTTACACCGGGTTCCATCTCAGTTACCTCATCGATGAGGAGGAACGGATCACGGTGGGGGATTATTTCCTTTATCTGCTCAAGATTTAATGTCATTTTTTACCTCTTATTCGATTCTCATCAGCTTCTGACCGTACTCTACAGCCTCGCCGTTACCTACGTATATCTCTGCCACTCTGCCGCTGAACTCACTTGTGATCTCGTTCATTACCTTCATGCTTTCGATGATGCAGATAACATCGCCTGCATTAACGGTAGCACCTACAGTTACAAATGGAGCCTTGTCGGGAGCGGGAGCCGCATACATAGTACCAACAATGGGAGCGGTAACAACATTGCCCTTTACCTCCTCAACAACCGCAGGAGCGATCTCAGCTGCAGGAGCAGCAACCGCAGCGGGCGCAGCAGCCATGGGAGCCATAGCCATAGCAGGCATAGGAGGAGGGCACTTTTTACCCTCTATAACGATCTCAATATCGTCAGTGCTGATACGTATCTTGCCAAGATCGTTGTCCTTTACGATCTTTGCGAGAGCCTCGACGCACTCTACTGTTTCCTCAATGGGCATGGGCTTCTTTTCCTTTAAGTTCATAGTCAATGTCCTTTCTCTATCAGTCTTCTACAGGCTTCATGCAAATGCAGCCATTGTGACCACCGAAGCCGAGGGAGTTACTGAGTGCACCTGTTATCTTCATATCTCTTGCACCCTCTGTTACATAATCAAGGTCGCACTCGGGATCGGCTACCTTGTAGCCTCTTGTCATATGCACCTTGCTGTTCTTGATAGAAAGTGCTGTTACAACAGCCTCAACACCGCCTGCAGCACCCAACAGGTGACCTGTCATGGACTTGGTGGAGTTTACTGCAATGTTCTTAGCATGATCACCGAAAGCAGTCTTGATAGCTGCAGTTTCGGTCTTATCATTCATGTGAGTAGATGTGCCATGGGCATTGATGTAGTTGATATCCTCAGGCTTCATACCAGCCTCCTGATATGCAAACTTCATTGCCATTGCGCCACCTGCACCCTCGGGATCTGGGCTAGTCTCGTGGTAGGCATCACAGGTAGAGCCGTATCCGCAGATCTCAGCATAGATCTTAGCACCTCTTGCCTTTGCGTGCTCATACTCCTCCAGCACGAGGATACCACAGCCATCACCAAGTACAAAGCCGCTGCGCTCTGCATCAAAGGGAATGGAAGCCCTTTCAACATCTGTAGAACGTGTTACAGCGTGCATATTGTTGAATGCAGCAAAACAGAAGCCAAGATCGCTATGCTCAGTACCGCCTGCTACAGCAGCATCAAGATAACCATGCTTGATAGCACGGAACGCCTCACCAATAGCCTGTGTGCCGCTGGCACAAGCCGTTGTTACACAGAAGTTGCTACCCTTGAAACCAGTACGGATAGCTACCATACCGGCGGGCATATTGCTGATCATCTTTGTGATGGTGAATACAGATACACGCTTGGGACCCTTGAGATGGTAGTTTAGCATCTCCTCCTGATTGGTGTAGATGCCGCCAATACCGCTACCGATGATAGTGCCAAGACGGAAGGGATCGATATCCTTAAAATCTGTGCCTGCATCCTTTAATGCATTCATAGCCGCATAAACTGCATACTGAACGATAACATCGTTCCTGCGCAGATCCTTCTTCTCGAAATACTCCGATGGGTCAAAATCCTTTACTCGTGCTACCACATTGAGCTCCTCCTGATCGTGCTCAGGGCACCAGGGAGCAAGCTCAAAACCATGATTACCTGCAATAAGATTGTTCCAAAGCTCTTCAACAGTGTTGCCGCAGGGGGTAACTGCGCCAAGACCAGTGATAACTACTCTTCTTTCCATATTGTTCTTTTTAACCTCCGAAAAATATCTGATATCTTTCTGTATTTACATTAGTGAATGATATTTTTGCTATATGTTCACGGCTGATCTGCCAGCCAATTTTACATACTAAGTCCGCCGCTTATCTCGATAGTCTGACCAGTAACATAGGATGCATCGTCAGAACAGAGGAAGGATACAACTCCTGCGATCTCCTCGGGCTGACCATAACGCTTCATTGCTATCTGCGCAAGCATGGCTGCCTTCTGCTCATCTGTCAGCTTGTCAGTCATCGGAGTCTGGATAAATCCGGGAGCAACCGCATTAACGGTGATGCCTCTGCTGCCAAGCTCCTTGGCTGCAGTTTTAGTCATGGCGATAACAGCACCCTTAGACGCTGAATAATTCATCTGACCGGGATTTCCGTAAAGACCTGCAACCGATGCAAGATTTATGATCCTGCCACTCTTCTGACGCAGCATAACACCGCCTACCAGCTTAGTCATGTTGAACACTGACTTCTGATTCACCTTAATAACAAGATCATATATATCCTCGCCCATGCGAAGCATCAGACCATCACGGGTGATTCCTGCGTTGTTTACAAGAATATCGATAGTGCCGAACTCATCCTTTGCCCACTTTACCATAGCCTCACACTGAGCGTAGTCAGACACATCAGCTGCATAGCATTCAGCCTTAACGCCGTATTCACGGCAAGCCAGTGCTATCTCTGCGCCTGCGGTGTCGAGCACCTCCTGTGATACATCATTGATAATGACGTTGCAGCCATCCTTAGCAAGACGCTTTGCGATCGCTGCGCCGATGCCTCGGCTAGAGCCTGTGATAATCGCTGTTTTTGCCATAATTTTGTTTTCCTTTCATGTCACGATGTTATCGTTGCATATCATACCAAATTTGCTAAAATGTCTATTTCATCAGATGCACAGCAGACCTGTTAAGCTCACGATGCATCTGTATTCACCGATCAAAGCTCAAGCAAGATCGCACCGTAGGTCAGACCAGCACCAAATCCCACGAAGCAGACCTTCATGCCACTGTGGAGCTTTCCTTCTCTGTTAAGCTCGTCAAGGGCAACAGGAATGCACGCACTGGAAACATTACCAAGACGCTGGATATTAGTGTAGATCTTACCACTGTCCATGGGTATACCAAGCATCTGAGCAGACTTTGTAATGATACGCAGATTTGCCTGATGAGGAATAACAAGCTCGATATCCTCAACTGCGCAGCCGCTATCATCAACAACTTTGTTAACCGCCTTGGTCATTGCGTTTACTGCAAACTTGTAAACCGCATGACCGTCGCTCTGCAGATAGTTCTGCTTGCTGAAGGTATCAAAACGGTTGTTATAAAACTCCGCATCACTGCTATGGAACGGACAGTTGGACTGATAATTTACCTTGCAATAAAGGGCCTCGAACTCATCGCCCGATGCACCCAGTGTAGAGCAGAACATCTTATCACTCTTTCTCACAACTGCCGCACCTGCCGCATCGCCAAAGAGGATACACATGGAGCGGTCAGTATAATCCTGATGAGACGAAAGCTTCTCAGTTGCAACGATGAGCACATTCTTATAGCAGTCTGATGCAAGATACTTCTGTGCCATATCGAGTGCAGTAATGAAACCTGTGCAAGCACTGTTTACATCTATACATGCAGCATTTTCAGCACCAATGCCCTTCTGTACGAGGCAGGACATCGAAGGATAGAAGAAATCGGGCGAGCAAGTAGATACCAGTATGAGATCTATCTCCTCAGCGGTGAGCTTTGCATTTGCAAGTGCATTCTTTGCCGCCTCGATACCCATATAATAATTTGGTTTATCCGTAAGGATGCGACGCTCCTTGATGCCTGTACGTGGAGTGATCCACTCGTCAGAGGTGTCAAGGAATTCGGAAAACTTATTGTTATCCGCAATAAACTCAGGAACATAGCTGCCTGTTCCGATAATTTCGATACCAGTCATTAAAAATTCTCCTTGATTTTATTTGCATTATAATGTATAATATATTCTTGTACAGAGTAGACCCTGCATGTATATCATTTCCGCTATATTGCAAAAATATTTCATATAATAACCAAAATGTTCAAAACCGCACGTTCATAATTTTGAACATACTATAATCTATTTTACTCTATAAGCAGGATTTTGTCAACATCTTTACCATTATTTTATATACAATTGTCCCTTTGGCGTCGATTTTTCACATATTTTTTATACAAAAAATCACGATAATAGACAACCGTATTGTTAATTATGTTCAACTAATGTTAATTATGCTTAATGCAAAATATATATCATACATTTTTTGGAGGTATTTATGAAAACAGTATTTTTATTTTCAGGTCAGGGCAGCCAGTATCCCGGTATGGGTGCAGAGCTTGCCGACAAATTCTCTGCCACTAAGGAGATACTCGAGTGTGGCAGCGATATTATGGGCTTTGACCTTATGAAGCGTATCAGTGAAGCAACTCCCGAAGAACTGGCAATGACAAGGCTATCCCAGCCTGCTATCTTCACCGCTTCACTCATTGCACTGACTGCTGCCCGTGAAAGCGACATCGACAATGTGGCTGTTGCAGGTCACTCTCTCGGCGAGTATGCGGCTATGTATGCCAGCGGAATGCTCACACTTGAGGATGCATACAAGGCTATCAAGCTCAGGAGCGAGGCTATGGCAAAGGCTGCCGAGGCTACAGGCGGCGCAATGGCAGCTATCCTCAGAAGCGACAACGATACTATTGAAAAAGTGCTCTCCGAGGTAAACGGCTTTGCCGCTCCCGCCAACTACAACAGCCCCGAGCAGACCGTTATCGCAGGAGAGGTCGCTGCTATCGATGAGGCTATCGAGAAGCTCTCTGCTATGAAGGCTCGCTGCGTTAAGCTGGCAGTATCTGCTGCATTCCACACTAAGCTGATGGCAGGTGCTGCAGAGGAGTTCAAGGCAGCAGTAAAGGACTTCGATTTCAAGGCTCCCACCTGCGACTTCTACGCTAACCTTTACGGAAAGAAGCTGGAGAACTTCAGCGATATGCCTTCCTATCTTGCTGCACACATCTGCTCTCCCGTTAGATTCGTGGACGAAATGAATGCCATGAACGAAGCAGGCATCGACGCTTATGTAGAGCTTGGCCCCAACAAGGTTCTGACAGGACTCGTCAAAAAGACCTTCAAGGGCTGCAATGCCGTAAACATCGAGAACTGCGACACCCTTGAAAAGGCACTCGCAGTACTGAAATAAGGAGAAATATTATGCGCAAATTCGGACTTATCGGACATCCTCTCGGACACTCGCTGTCTCCTCAGATACACACCCGTCTTTTCGAGCTTTCGGGCGAGACCGTAGACTATCAGCTCTATGATATCACCCCAGAGGACTTAAAGGATAATTACGACTTTCTAGACACCCTTGATGGCTTCAACATCACCATCCCCCATAAGGTTGCTGTTATCGATTACTGCGCATCCCTCTCCGAGGGTGCACAGCGTTACCGCTCCGTAAACTGCGTCGCAAACGGCAAGGTGAAAAAGGGCTACAACACCGATGTTATGGGATTCACAAAGTCTATCGATATGCTCGGAGCCTCTCTCGGTTCCTCTGTGCTGCTTATCGGCTGCGGCGGAGTAGGCAGAATGATGGCTATCGAGACCGCTATCAATGGCGGAAAGCTCACCATAGCAGCCCTCACCTCCGACAAGGAGCTTGCAGAAAAGGTAGTGGAAGATATCAGAGCTCAGAAGGCTGACGCTGATGTAAAGATAGTATTCATCAACAACGGCGCACTGTGTGCAGAGGATTTCGGTGGAACATTGCCCGAATTCGACCTGCTGGTAAACGCAACTCCCGTAGGCATGAGCCCCAAGACCGACAGGATGCCCTGCGCTCCCGAGATACTTGATAATGTAAAATTCGTGTTCGATGCTATCTACAATCCCAAGGAGACCCTCCTTGCAAAGACAGCATGGGAAAAGGGCGCAAAGGCGATGACAGGCATGGCTATGCTGGTGCTGCAGGCAGTTGCTGCACACGAGATATGGGACGATGCTTCTTATAATAAAGAAGATATCGACAAGCTTATCTCCGATATGGAGGGACTGGTATGAGTTCTGTTTACCTATGCGGCTTCATGGGATGTGGCAAAAGCCACATCGGCAGACAACTGTCAGCCGCAACGGGAAAGCCTTTTGTTGACCTTGATAAGGTGATAGTCGAGCGAGAGGGTATGAGCATTCCTGATATCTTCGCTCAGTTCGGCGAGCCGCATTTCCGCTCTCTTGAAGCCAAATATATCAGAGAGCTTGCCGACAACTACATAGTTGCAACAGGCGGCGGAGCACTCATCAACGACAGCACCGCTGAGTTTGCACGTAGCAGCGGACTGTCGGTATATATCAACACATCCTTTGAAAATTGCTATATGCGTATAAGAAACGATAAAAACCGACCTCTCGTAGTAAACAATACCAAGGAACAGCTACAGGAGCTTTACAACACCCGTGCCGTAATATACAAGCGCAACAGTATGTGCATGGTAAACGGCAACGCCAGAGACCGTGTAATATGCTATGAAATAGCAAAGCTGCTGACATATTACGAGAAGCATGGTACTATATAAATAAAGGAATATCAAATGATAATTAAAAATGTAAAGATCATAACAATGGCTGATAGAGATATCGAGAATGGCTATGTCCGTATCTCTGACGGCTTATTTTCCGAGATAGGCGAAATATCTGAACTCACTTCTACGGATGACGAGGTGATAAACGGCGCAGGGCTAACTTTATATCCCGGCTTTATCGATGCCCACTGCCACATTGGTATGTGGGAGGACAGCCTCACCTTCGAGGGCGAGGATGGAAATGAGGACACCGACCCGTCCACCCCTCACCTGCGTGCCATCGACAGCGTAAACCCGATGGACAGATGCTTTACAGATGCGATCACAGCAGGTGTGACCTCCGTGTGCACCGGTGTAGGCTCTGCCAATCCTATAGGTGGCAGCTTCATCGTAATGAAGACATGGGGCAGCAAGCGTGTTGATAAGCTGATAGTACAATCCCCTGCCGCTATAAAATTTGCCCTCGGCGAAAATCCGAAAAACACCTACAACGACCGTGACGAGAGCCCCGTGACCCGAATGGCAACTGCAGCAGTCATCCGTGAGCAGCTTACCAAAGCAAAACGCTATCTCGCAGACAAGCAGGAATACGAGCGTCTTAAAGGCACTGATGATGAGGTAAGTGAGCCAGATTATGACATCAAATGCGAGGCTCTGCTGCCCCTTTTCGCTGAAAAGGACAAGCTGAAAGCCCATTTCCACTGCCATAGGGCAGATGATATATTCACTGCTGTCAGACTATCGAAAGAGTTTGACCTTGACTATGTGCTCATCCACTGCACCGACGGCGGAGTTATCGCTGACGAGCTCGCCGAGGACTCCCCTTCTGTAGTGGTGGGCCCCCTGTTCGGCGACAGGGGTAAGCCTGAGCTGCACAATCACGATATCACTACCCCGAAGATACTCTCCGACAACGGCATCAGCTTGGCTATCTGAACCAACCACCCCGAAACTCCTATCCAATATCTCCCTTAAAGCGATTCGCTGGCTGTAAGGGGCGGGC
>JAZPZN010000101.1:0-21865 GCA_045544715.1 Oscillospiraceae bacterium
AAACTCCCCAATTGAAGCGTAACAAAAAACCGTGACCGAAAAACAGCCACGGTTTATTTATTGGCGGAGAGGAAGGGATTCGAACCCTTGTGGGGTTGCCCCCAAACGGTTTTCAAGACCGCCTCGTTATGACCACTTCGATACCTCTCCAAAAAAAAACCACAAACTGTGCAGCTTGTGGGCGTTTGGTGGAGCTGCTAATCGGAATCGAACCGATGACCTCATCCTTACCAAGGATGTGCTCTACCGACTGAGCCATAGCAGCATCACAACGATAATATTATATCACTTCGGTGCTCAAATTCGACGGCAACTCGCTCACGTTCCTGATGGCAGCTGCGACCTCGCTGCTGATGCTTTTTTACCTGCCGTTTGACAGCAGGGTATTTACATTCACCCGGCAGAGCTTCTTTGTGATAGCCGCAATGGCTGCCTCAAAAATGCTCGAGTTTCAGCTTGCCGCTGTCATCCTCATGGAAATGACGGCGTTCGAGTTAAAGGCATGGCTCGGCATCACGCTGTTCCTGTCCTACGCTACCGATATCATCAGCGGCACCGAGCAGCTCGGCATCACAACCATCTGGAAGGTGTGCTTCATCGCACTTTCTGCCGTCGGACTTTTTATGATAGCAAGCTCGGGCAAAAAGCAGGTTAACTATAAAAAGATAATACTGCCGCTTGTCGGCTATCTGCTTGCAAAATACGACTACGGACTTGTGGTGAATATGTTCTGCAGCGATCAGGGCGAGTGCTACATCTCCGCAACGCTTGTGCTGCTGGCAGTGATACTTGCTCCGAAGGTGCACCCCATAAAGCTTTTCAGGGAAAAGACAAAAGGCTCGCTGTTCGTATCGCTGACCAAGATAGCAAACGTCATCGGACTTGTGTGCGAGAACATCGTCGCAACGCAGAGCATGGCAAACTATTCATTCATACAGCCCATGATTCTTGTGGTGTTGTTCTTCATAGGTGTTATAAAGTGCGGGGCGTGCACCTTGCTGAACATCGCAGGCGGCATTATCTGCATAATCGGCATCATAGGCTTCCAGCTCGTGTGAGCTGATAACAGACAGAAACTGAAGTAGAACAGAATAACAGGAGAACAAATGAAAGATCTTACAAAAGGAAATCCGCTGAAGCTGATAATGCTGTTTGCGCTGCCTATCCTGCTCGGAAGCATATTCCAGCAGGCATACAGCTTTACGGATACAATTATAATAGGACAGCAGCTGGGAAAGTCGTCAATCGCCGCTGTCGGTTCAACTGCGTCAGTGGTATCACTGATGTTTAGTACGGTAAACGGCCTTGTTACGGGCTTTTCCGTAATAATCGCGAAGAATTTCGGTGCAGGCGACCACCCCGAAATGCGCTGCGCCATAGCAAGAACGATACTTTTCGCAGGCACAGTGACCCTGCTCATCATCTGCGGCATAACTATATTCATCGACCCCTTGCTGCACGTGCTCGATACCCCTGAGGAGATAATTACCGAGGCGCGCAGCTACCTTATGATAGTGGCGCTCGGACTGTCGGTAACGCTGGTGTACAATCTCGAGTCAGGCATACTTCGTGCGGTTGGCGACAGCGTGATACCTCTGGTAATACTGATACTGTCCGCGGTGCTGAATATAGTGCTTGACCTGCTTTTCGTGTGTGTATTTGAATGGGGCGTATAGGGTGCAGCCACTGCAACTGTGCTGGCGCAGCTGATGTCCGCGATAGTGTGCTTCATCTATCTTGTAAAGCGCCGTCCGTTCCTTATAATAAAGCGCTCGGATTTCCGTTTCAATGCGCATGAGGCAGCCTAAATGCTAAGCTCGGGCTTTGGCATGGCGCTGATGTATTCCATCGTCGATATCGGATCCATCGTTCTGCAGAACGGTATCAACGGCATGGGCGAGCCTGTGCTTTATACCGTTGACCTCGATATCGATGTTCAGAGGACGTGATCTGAGATAATCAAGGATCTCGAGTTGCTGAGAATAGGGAAGACGGCACCATGCAAAATGAGTAAGTCCTCCACCATTTCGGTACCATAACTCAAAGCTTCTGTATGTATTCCTATCGATACCGTCATAAGGCGCACCGAGAGCATTAAGCATCATGAATTCGTGGTTTCCGAGCAGCATTTCAGCATTGGGCATCTCCATGATTTTTTTCAGAATAGCGATACCGTGAGCACCTCTGTCGATAACATCACCGAGAACATACAGCTTGTCATCAGGCTGGAGATCGATCTGCTTAAGAATAGATTCAAAGCAATCGAGCTGACCGTGGATATCAGAAATAATGTAAGTGTAACCCATATTTTTCTCCTTTCACATTCCGCAGGTGGCTGTTTACTTCCTTAATTCTATTATAGCGACCTTAGAGCCTGAAAAGGTAAACCGCAGGTTGACTTTGAACAGGATACAAAAAACTCTCCCGCCGATAGGGCAGGAGAGCCTCACAATTATATCAAATTCCATACCTTGTCCTTAACTCAAAAATTCCTGAAACCGCCATTTCAGCACCCAAATTTCCCGATATTTTCACCCGTCCTGAAACCGCTCTGCAAAAGGCTTTACGACTGATTTTTTAAATAGCTATTTTCGGCGAACTGCTTGATTGCTATCAGAGCAAGATAAAGTAACTATAATATTTGGTCGCTTGCCAATTGGCAGCGACCTTTTTCTGTATGTTTGATCATACAGATTTCTATATTAACTTGACAAAATATGCTTGCTGACTTATAATTGATTATATGATTATTGAAAGGGTGCATTGTAGTGCGTATCGATAAATTTATTTCCGAGCAGACAGGAGTATCACGTTCTGAGGCAAAAATAATGCTAAAAAAAGCTCAGATCGTTGTAAATGGAGCGATCGTAAAATCAGGCGACACAAAGATTGAGCCTGAACTTGACAAGATAATGATAAATGGCAAACAAATCGTATATAGAAAATTCATGTATATTATGCTTAATAAGCCTAAAGATGTCATTTGCGCTACCCGTGACGGTTTAAGCTCAACAGTACTCGAGTTGCTTCCTGTTGAGTACAGAAGAAAAGGCTTGTTTCCTGCAGGAAGACTGGATAAGGATACCGAAGGCTTTGTGTTTATAACGGACGACGGGGCATTAGCTCATAAAATGCTTTCACCGAAAAACCATGTTGAGAAGGAATATGTCGTTACCCTTAAAAATCCAGCTGAAGAACACTATGCAGAAGCTTTTGCTGCTGGTATTACTATCGATGGTGATGAGATGTGTATGCCTGCAAAGCTCATTTTCACTGATGACCCTTATGTAGTACGCCTTGTTTTACATGAAGGGAAATATCATCAAGTAAAACGAATGATGCAAGCTGTCGGCAACAAAGTTATCCACTTAAAAAGAGTTCGTATCGGCGGAATTAACCTCGATTCACAGCTCGCTTTTGGGGAAAGCAGGGAGATCACTCCCGATGAGCTTTCGATGCTTTATACGCAAGACTAAGTTCATTTTGTTATCTTAGAGATGACCACTGCTTATGATGGCGCTATCACCATCGTTTAGTTCTTAACAAGTGCAAAAATTCGCACATTAGACAATATTTGTAAAAATAGTTTGTTGACAAAGACGCTCAAATGTGATAAAATAAACTAATAAATCAATTTACACCACCCGTTTTTTTGCGAGTGGTTTTGTGTGTTGTAAAAGGAAGGAATAAGAAATGTCCGTATTTGATATATTTAAAAAGCTTGAAGCAGAGCGTGCTCCTGAGCCTACAGGTGCTGTTGAATTCATTATATGCGGTCTAGGCAATCCTGGAATAGATTATGAGGATACCAGACATAACATAGGATTTATGACTGTTGATACTCTATGTGAAAAATACAAGCTCAGCTGCAAAAAGCTTAAATTCAAATCACTCACTTGTGATGCTATGATTGGCGGAAAGCGCTGCCTTATCATGAAGCCTACCACTTATATGAACAACAGTGGTCAAGCTGTAACTGAGGCGATGAACTTTTATAAGATACCGCCTGAACGTACTATTGTTATATTCGATGACATATCACTTGATGTAGGTAAACTACGTATCCGCAGAAAGGGAAGCCATGGCGGTCACAACGGAATGAAGAGCATAATTTATCTCTCAGGGCATGATACATTCCCTCGCATAAAAATGGGTGTTGGTGCAAAGCCGCATCCCGATTATAACCTTGCTGATTGGGTGCTTGGACACTTCAAGAAGGAGGATGGTGAGAAGCTGACCGAGTGTATGAACAACGCAGTGGTTTCGATTGAACTTATCGTTGCGGACAAGACTGATCAAGCCATGAATAGGTATAACTCCTGATTTTCTGTTTGAGGTGTATAATGGAGTATTTTCTGAAAGCGGCTCAGCTGAACCGTGATTATAACAAACTTAGCAAGTATCTTAGCGTGAAAAATGAGTTGCCAGTTCTAACAACAGGCATTACACATATTCAGAAAGCACATTTCATCAGTGCCCTTCTGAGTGAGAGCTTTTCAGAACCAACTCTTATAATTACAGATACTGAAGGCGAGGCCCAGAAGCTTTGTATTGATATCAACACCTTCTGCGGCATGGAAAAAGTACTATTGTATCCGGCTAAGGAACTGGTCTTAGGCAATTATGAAGCGGCATCCCGTGAGTATGAGCACAAAAGGATATATGCGCTATCTTCATTGCTTAACGGCGATTGTAGTGCCATAATATGCTCTGCGGAGGCTGCTGCGCAGTTGACTATCCCTCCAAATGAGTTGGAAAAACGCACTATTCACTTAGATACAGACACCGAAATCTCTCAGGAGGAATTTGTAGAAAAGCTGATAGCTGCAGGTTTTTTCCGCTGCGATATGATAGAAGGTCATGCTCAGTTTTCTGTAAGAGGAGGTATTATTGATATTTTTCCTCCTAACTCAAAGCATCCTTATCGCATTGAGCTATGGGGTGATACTATTGATAGCATCTCTATTTTTGATCTTGAAACACAGCGCAGAACTGAATCCCTTGATAGTGTTCAGATATCGCCTGCATCAGAAACTCTATTTAACTCTACTGAAGAGCTTTGCGAAAAGATCGAAGCCTTATCCAAAAGATTGCGTGGAAAGGCCGTGCAACAGATGAGAGAACGCCTTGCTGAGGATGTTGAAAAGCTAAAGAGCGGCATAAAGCTCCATAGCTATGACAAGTTCTTCCCGCTGTGCTACGATAATGAAGCAACAGTATTTGACTATGCAAAAAGCGTATATATTTGTGAAAACTCTATCTGTAAAGAAAGATATCGTGCCACTGCTTTGCAGCATATTGAGGATCTTAAGCTTCTTCTTGAAGAATTCCATATCTGCCGTGGACTTGACAGATTCATGCTTACCAAAAATGAGCTAAGTGAACTCATGGAACGTCGTGCAACTGCATTCTTTGATACTATGCTGCGTGGTGGTGACATAAAACTTGGGCTGCTTATCGACTGCATGTCAACAATACAAATGTCCCCATGGAGCGGTGAGTATAAGTTGCTTGAAGAAGAGCTTTCAGCATATATAAGAAATGGTTACAGCTGTCTTATCTTTGCAGGAACTGAAAAGGGCGCAAGAACTCTTGCTGACGACTTAATTTCAGACGGCTTTAATGCCATCTACATGAATGAACCCGAGCAGCCGATCCCCCAAAAGATCATAGTCACACAAGGCACGATATCAGGCGGAATAGATTATACAGAGTGTCGTACTGTTATATTCACTCACACTGCTGTTCACGCTGAGCGCAAACGTGCTCCGAAGCCTAAGAAGGCTGAGGAGATACGTTCTCTTTCTGATATAGCAATTGGTGATCTTGTTGTGCACTATTCTCACGGAATTGGTGTATTTGAGGGTGTACACAAGATAGAAATGCAAGGTGTTGCAAAGGACTACATCCGTATCAAGTATGCTGGCATGGATGTACTGCATGTACCTGTTACACAGTTAGATCTTGTTACACGCTATATAGGTGCAGGTGATGCATCAACGGTCAAGCTCAACAAACTTAATTCCGAGCAATGGCATAGATCAAAATCTAAAGCCAAAGCTGCTGCAAAGGAAATGGCGGCAGAGCTTATCGAGCTTTATTCAAAACGCATGAAATGCAAAGGATTCCAGTTCCCAGAGGATGATGTAATGCAGGAAGACTTTGAAGCTCATTTCAATTACATTGAAACCGATTCACAGCTGCGCTGTATCGATGAGATAAAGTCGGATATGATGCGTGGAGTGCCTATGGAGCGCCTGCTCTGCGGTGATGTTGGTTTCGGTAAGACTGAAGTTGCGCTGCGAGCTGCATTCAAATGTATCTGCGGCGGTAAGCAATGTGCTATCCTAGTACCCACTACTGTTCTTGCATGGCAGCACTACCAGACAGCAACAAATCGTATGGAGAGCTTTCCTGTTAATGTTGCTCTCCTATCAAGGTATAAAACTGCGCAGGAACAAAAGCAGATATTAAAAGATCTCCAATCCGGAAAGATCGATCTGCTTATTGGTACACACCGTATTATTCAGAACGACATCAAATTCAAAGACTTAGGTCTAGTAATAATTGATGAGGAGCAGCGATTTGGCGTTGCACACAAGGATAAGTTTAAGGAGAATTTCACTGGTGTTGATATCCTTACCCTTTCCGCAACACCTATTCCTCGCACACTGAATATGGCAATGAGCGGAATAAGGGATATGAGCGTTATCGACGAGCCACCACAGGATAGGCAACCTATATCAACCTATGTCTTAGAGCATGACCTCAGTATAATAGCGCAGGCGATAAATAAGGAACTGCGCCGCAACGGGCAGGTTTACTATATCCACAACCGTATTGGCACTATATATGCGAGAGCAGCCGAACTGCAAGAACTTTTGCCCGATGCAACGATCGGAGTAGCACATGGCAGAATGACGGAAGATGAGTTACTTGATGTATGGAAAAGACTTCTTGATGGAGAGATCGACATCCTTGTATGCACTACGATCATTGAAACAGGAGTTGATGTTCCGAATGTTAACACACTTATAATTGAAAATGCAGATTATATGGGTCTTGCTCAGCTTCACCAGCTGCGTGGACGTGTTGGCAGAACTAATAAGCGTGCATACGCTTATTTCACATTTGAGCGTGGAAAAGTGCTGTCCGAAGTATCCCAAAAGCGACTTGAGGCTATCAGAGAATTTACGCAGTTTGGCAGTGGCTTCCGTATTGCGATGCGTGACCTTGAGATAAGAGGAGCGGGCAGTATTCTAGGTGCTAGGCAGTCAGGACACCTTGCCAATGTGGGATATGATATGTATCTACAGCTTCTTAGTGAAGCAGTTAGGGAAGAGCAGGGGGAAGTGAATGTTCACAAGGAGGAATGCCTTGTTGATGTGCGCATCGATGCTTATATTCCTGAAAACTATATCTCAAATCAAGCTCAGCGAGTTGATTGCTATCGAAAGATCGCATTTATACACACTGAGGAGGATAGCATTGAAGTAATGGATGAGCTTATTGACCGCTATGGTGACCCACCGAAGTCGGTAGTTGGACTTATCGAGGTTGCAAAAATACGCAATATGGCATCAGATTGCGGTGTTACTGAGATAACACAGATAGATGATACGATGTTTTTCTATGTTTCAAAACTAGATATGCAGCGTGTTGCGGCTTTATCTGAGGTTTACAACAAACGCATGACTTTTGAGACCACAAAAAAACCGAGAATATGCATAAATGTTGGTAAGGATAAGTCGCTTGACGTCATGAAAAACGCCATCACTGCGATGTACAATGCAAATGTAACATAAATAGTATAAACAAAACCTGTGAAGGAGACTTCTCAGGTTTTGTTTTATTTAACATGTTTCTAATGCTTATAGTCATTTTTGAGGTACTCTTAGAAATGACTATTATTCTTTTGGAGGCTTTGCTTTAAGAAGACGTATCGAAGCCTTATGCTGATCTTGAACTGATATATTAGGTATCGGTGCTTCGAACCAGAAGGTGCTTCCCTCTCCGACAACACTGTCTGCACCATAAGCAAAGCCATGCAACTCTAGCACGCTTTTTACTATCGAAAGACCGATTCCGCTGCCCATTTTAGCACGTTTATGCGTCTTGTTGCGTTCGCTTACCTTGTAATACCTGTCCCAAATATAGGGAAGATATTCTGGGGAAATTCCCTCACCATGATCGATAACCTCAAATCTAACAGTTGTAGTATCCTTGTGGAACAGCTTTACAATAACTGTATTATCATCGCCTGTATATGTGACAGCATTATTTATAAGATTGTAGACTACCTGCTCCAGCTTTGTGATATCGGCATTGATTATCACATCACTTTCGGCCTGAAGATCGATGATTATACCATCACTTTCTTTCAGAATATCAAAACGAGATATCACACCATTAAGGCGCACACTGAAATCAAATAGCTCAGTTGTAAGCTCAGATACTCCCGATTGCAATTTAGAAAGATCAAGGATATCATTCACTAGTGAGGATAATCGATCCGTTTCGTCAATGATTACTTTTAGATGTCGCTCACGCTTTTCAGGATTATCACCCGATAGATCTCGTATCATCTCAGCATACGCCTTGATCATCGTAAGGGGAGTGCGAAGATCATGGGAGATATTTGCTGTAAGCTCTCGGCGAAGATCCTCAGATTTTGCTATTTCATGAGATGCTGATTCCAGTGTAGATGCAAGCTGCTTTATCTCCTCAAAATCAGTATCTGCAAGATCAGCATTAAACTTACCAAGTGGCAGCTCTTTTGCTGAATTTTTTATTCTGATTATAGGATCGGAGATATTGAATGCAAATACTAGTGATACAAACAAAGTCAGTATCATTATCATTACCATTACAAAAAGGAATTGTCTGCGGAAGATGCTCATCGTTGTACCAACAGGCTGCAAGTAGTTTGCAATATAAATGTATACATCCGGATCATGTTGATCAGCTCCAATATAAGAACAGACCATGAGCAATGAGTTATCCTCTTGTTCATCACGAAAACGCTTGTACACCATGCCGGTTTCAGAATTGCGAACTTCTTCCTGATACTGCTCTTTTGAGATATTGACGATAGCAAAACTTCCGCCTAGTCCGTTCGCACGAACTGAAGCACCGTTGTGAGGATTGTACAACTCGATATACATCTTATTCTCACGAGCAATATTGCCGATGATCTTATCAAGGTTGCTGTTATACCAATTAGTCTTTATGGTCACTACAGCCTCACTTATCTCATAAGTCTTCATCCATTCGTAGAATGTAGGGAAGGAGGCTATTAAGAATATATAAATGAATAACAACATTGCCATGACGATTGCTTCAAATCTGAGCCATACCTGAAATTTGATACTTCTTATCAATCTAAGCATATTTAAATTAAGCCTCAAATTTGTATCCCATACCACGCAGAGTAACGATAAACTTGCGATAAGGGCCGAGATTGTTCCTCAGCATCTTGATATGAGTATCGATAGTCCTGTCATCGCCGAAGAAATCATATCCCCAGACCTCCTCAAGTAGCTTGTTACGTGTGAGAGCTATATTCTTGTTGCGTACCAAGAAGAATAGCAGATCATACTCCTTTGGTGTCAGATTGACCTTATCACCGTCAATTAATACATCACGTGATGTAAAATTTATTTCAAGCCCTTCAAATCTCTCACAATCCACTGACTGCACTGATGCTGAGCTTGCAGAGTTGCGCTTGATGATAGCGTTTATCCTCGCCATTACCTCCTTTGGTGAAAAAGGCTTTACAACATAATCATCGATTCCTATTTCAAATCCAAACAGCTTATCATACTCTTCACCCCTAGCTGAGAGCATCAGAACAGGAGTTGTTTTAACCTTGCGTATCTCTTTGCAGGCAGAGTATCCGTCAAGTCTTGGCATCATTACATCCATGATAATTATATCATAATTGGTGACTTTTGCCATTTCTACAGCCTGCATTCCATCACTCGCTTCATCTACTTCATGTCCTTCAAATTCAGCATATTCCTTGATAACCTCTCGGATATTATCCTCATCATCAACAACCAGTATCTTGTACATATCTGCACTCCTTAATAGTTTTCTTTCATAATAATATTTTAGTTAGAAAAATGGCGTTCTTTGATATCTTAGATAAAAAAGAACGCCGAAGATCACAAAATTCTTGGGAGAGGAAATAGCGATCTAATTCGCCATGAACAAATCATCAGCTAAGCTGATGTATAAATCTTAACCCAGAAATATGATAACGATGTGACAACATAATGAATATTATCTGTCCTTTTCACTAAAGGCATTTCACCCTAAAGAAATCTGATACTTCTCTCATCTTGATATCGATGAAATCAGGCGAAGACACCGTGTATGCATGGATTTCAGAATCCTCCACGGCAAGAAGTGGGCCAGTCTCATCAACAGCAGCAGGGAGAGTAATAGTTAGTGTGACCAGCTTTCCTGTCATATCAAGATCAAAAGAACCTCGTGCCTGTTCTACAAATCTCTTAATCAGCGGTATACCAAAACCAACACGCTGATAACTGAAATTTACATCTGTCCTTTCTTTAAAGTCGTGCTTTGTGAACATAATGTTTTCATTAGTAACCGAAAACACAACATAATTTTTTATATCAACTGATTTTCGGTATACCTTGAATATTGGAACTGTATCTTTGGGCGAATACATCAGCGCATTTTGCAATGCATTGACAAGTGCTGAGATTGCTCGCTGAAAATCGGTGCAGATCTGCATATCTTCGGGTTCAACAATAAGTTCAATACTTCTGTTGCATTTTGCGAGAGCTGCATTACATCTTTTTACAAGATATCTGCAAAGTGCAGCCGCATCGATTCTAGCATTGTTTGGCTCAATATAAATCATTTTTGTTAGTTCATGATAGTTTTTGAAAACTGAACTGATATTTGCAGTGCAGCACTCTATTTCAAGCACTTTTTCCAAAAGCTTGTATTCCTCACGCTTGAGCAATTCGTGCGAAACATCCTCTGCTGCATTCCATATTCCTATAGTATTAAAATTAAGTGACTCAAAAACAGATAAAAGTTCGGAAGAAATATCAGTACGCTGCGATATCTCAACAGCTCTGTCAGTATTTATAAGCTCGCATATATACAACCACGATTCATTAAATTCATCTGTAATCGGAAGAATACGCAGACAGTAGGTATGGTCACTGCGGCACAGCCTGGTCTCTGTAAACCTCTTGATCGGAAAAGGTAGAGTATCAGGTACGAACTCAACAATATTATGCTCTTCGGGAAACACATCTCCGTTAGTTGAATAGATGCACCTCAATGTGTGATCAAGAAAGATAACTGTATCCTTATGAGTAGAATATATCTTCTTATATTGCTCAATTGCAAGAAGTTTTTGTCTTGTCAGCATCTTGACTCTCCAGTGATTATTCAGACATAAGCTGTTCCATTTCGTCAATCAGGCTATTGAACAGCTGTAGTGCTTCAGTAACGGGCTTTGTCGATGTCATATCAACACCTGCTCCTTTGAGTAAGTTGATAGGATCAGTAGAACAGCCGCCGCTGAGGAAACCAATATAATCCTTAACTGCGCTTTCTCCCTCACGAAGGATCCTCTGTGACAGTGCAATGGCAGCAGAGAAGCCGGTTGCGTACTGATATACATAATAATTGTAGTAGAAATGAGGAATTCTCGCCCATTCCATATCAAGCTCGCTATCAATAATTATATCATCGCCATAGTAGAACTTATTGAGATCACGGTATATCTCGCAAAGCACATCAGCAGTAAGACTCTCACCATTTTCGCATTTCTGATTAATGATAAGCTCAAACTCTGCGAACATTGTCTGGCGATAAAGCGTAGTTCTGAACTGCTCTAAGAAATAGTTTATCAAATAAGCTCTGCGCTTTTTGTCAGTTGTGGTTTTAAGAAGATGCTGCATTAATAGGCTCTCATTGCAAGTAGATGCTACCTCTGCAACAAAAATAACATAATCAGCATAGCAAACAGGCTGAGTAGTATTGGAAAGATAGGAGTGGATTGCATGACCCATCTCGTGCGCTAATGTGAATTCGCTGTCAAGGGTATCCTTATGGTTCAAGAGCACATAAGGATGAACTCTGGCACCAGCAGAGTATGCTCCACTGCGCTTGCCCTCGTTTTCATAGATATCGATCCAACCCTCATCAAAGCCTTTTTTGAGTATAGCACGATACTCTTCACCCATAGGTGCCAAAGAATCGAAAACCTCCTGTTTTGCTTGTTCAAAAGGAATATTTATATCAAGATCCCCAACGATAGGGCAGTAGAGGTCATAAGCGTGCAGCTCATCAACACCAAGTAGCTTTTTGCGCAGTTTTACATATCGATGCATATAAGAGATGTTACTATGAACTGCTTCGATAAGCTGTTTGTATACATCAACAGGAACCTCGTTGCCATACAGCGCAGCTTCAAGGGTAGAATCATACTTTCTCGCTTTCGCTCTGAACACTAAAGTCTTTACCTGAGCAGCGAGTGTTGCAGCAGTTGTGTTTTTGAAATCTTCATAAGTATGATAAAGAGCTTCAAAAGCAGACTTTCTGAGAATCCTGTCCTGACTCTGCATAAGAGGGATAAAACTGCCATGAGTTACCTGATAAGTATTTCCATCACCATCAGTGGCATCAGGGAATTTAAGGTCAGCATCGTTGAACATCGAATAGATAGTATCCGGGCTGCTCATCATCTCGCCTGTAAGCGCAAGCAGCTTTTCCTCATTTTCGGAGAGAATATGCTCACGCTTCAGTCTTACTCTGTCAAGGCAGCGGCGATATAAC
Organism: Oscillospiraceae bacterium; assembly: GCA_045544715.1. Classification (GTDB taxonomy): domain Bacteria; phylum Bacillota; class Clostridia; order Oscillospirales; family Ruminococcaceae; genus CAG-115. The sequence continues at coordinate 12,826 of JAZPZN010000101.1, forward strand.
TCCATCTCGGGGCAAGTTTTGTAGAATTGATCAAGTGTTTCATCAGAGATTGATAGTATCTCGGGTGTAACAAAAGCAGTAGCACTGCTGATCTCCACAAGAACTGTTTCAATGCGGCTCACCATATCCTGATATTCTGACTTTCTGGTGTCCTCATCACTACGACGCTGAGCATAGTTTATGAGATTTTCAAGTAGTACTGTCATCTCATCATCAAACTGCATATATTCAAGCAGCTTGGATGCATCAGTGCACAGCTCACCTTTGTATGAAGCCATTTTTTCTGCAGCTGACATTGCCTTTTTATAGTCAGCCTCCCATGCTGCATCGGTAGGGTAGAGGTCTTCCAATCTCCATTTGTATTCTGCAGGGATGTCCTGTCTCTGTGGTATTCTTTCAGCCATAAATCATTCTCCTTTTTGTTATGTAGTAATCGCTATAAATGGTATCATCATTTCACTAGTTGTAAGTCCTGCGTGATTTCCGAGGTGCATCATCCGCTGATAATTGGCTATTGTATTAGAATCAATGGCTATAGCAAGATAATCACCTAGCATCTCGTGTAGCTTTGGATGGTTAATACCAATTCCGAATAGCTGCTTTTCAAGCACTTCTGCTTTACTTAACAGCATATATCCATCACCAAAATGCTCACGAAAAGCGGCTTTCAAACGCTCCTCCATCCCGTCTTTTACAAACAGATTCAGAGCCCGGCTTTCTATTGATGGCATCCGTATCAGACAATCTGCGATATTAGGATAATCTGTTATTACATTGGTATTTACATTAATATGTCCATGGTCAGCGGTGATTATTACTAAAGTGTCTTTAAGCTGCTCACATAGCGTTTCAGTCAAGGATTCGATATATAGCAGCAGGTCGTGCACTTTTTTACAGTTTACACCATGATTATGCATGGTTTTATCTGGCTCATCCCAATATGCATAGATATACTTTTTACCGTCAAGCTCACATACACGTTTTATCTCCTCACAAAAAGCTCCATACCGCTTTGGATTAGGCGGAGTAAATGGAGCAATATAGTGTACGTCTACACCCGTTTCAGCTATCATGTCACGGATATTCTGATAGGGGAGAAGAGCAAATGCAGCGTGAAAATCGGCTACTATCTCACCCGTGTCACTATCCTTATTGAGGAAATATATAATATTTCTATCAAGCTCTTTAAAATAACCCGTCCATCCAAGCCAGCAGTGTTGATTTGGATACAGACCGCAGTCTATAGATGTCGTAGCTGCAACAGTAGTAGGTGGAAAAACCGATGAATATGAAGCTATCATATTACTTCTAAAAAAACCATCTCCCGCAAGGTGTTCTTCCACGCTGCTTGATCCCATTCCATCCAGAAGGAGCACAACAACGTTTTTGAATTCCTTTGTGAACAGTCTATCGGCAATCGGTAATGTTGGATTTGGAGGATCAATTCCATAATATTTCAGTACTGAGCAGGCAAGATTAGCAATACTGTTTCCGTATTCAGGATAACGGATATCCATGAAGCCTCCTTTACTTTGTAAGCATCTGGAATTTTGGTTTCAATATTTTATCGTAGAATGGCTCGAACAGTCCGAGAAATATATCATAAGCTAAAAATGCCACTGCACCAAAAGCAAGAAGCACAAGCCCACCATAAGTGCCGAATTCACCCATATCCTCCAAAAGTTCAGTCATGCCAAACATATAGATAAGCAGAATGTAGCAGACAAAGCAAGGAACCGCATAGACAACAAGCTTAACTACCAAACGAAGCAATGCATATCTAATCTTCTGCAAAAAATGTCTGATAATAGGATAATATCCGAGCAGAAATACATACATCATACTAGCTTCAAACTTCGGTGTGAACAGCAAGCAGAGTATTCCCACGGAAATATAGCTGATAAGACCATATTTCACACCAAGTCGCTCATATATCACCCACACGAACATACCTGCAACAGCAGGACTTATATACTCAAATGCGGGTATCATGCTCAAAAAAAACATCATTGCAAGCGCAAGACCACAAAATATTCCGCAAAGGGAAACAATATAACTTATTTTTGGTTTCTGCTTTTCAGCCATCATTTTCGCTCCTGACCGTAGAATTCCATGCTTTTTTCTTTCAGCTCTCTGCCAATTCTCAGGATATCACGCAGCCTGTCAATATCATCACTTACCATTGCATCACGGTACTCTTCCAGGCTCTTGATAACGGTGTTTATTTCAACCAGCAGAGCCTCTTTATTGCACATAAAAAGACTTGACCACATCTCCTCATTGAGCTTTGCTACTCTAGTAAGATCCAGAAAGCTTCCAGCTGAGAAGCCATCGGCTCTGAAAAGTGCGGGACTCTTAACATACGCATTCGATACGACATGAGCCAGCTGCGAAGTATAAGCAATGTTAGCGTCATGCTGTTCAGGTGTTGCGAGAACGACCTGACCGAAGCCCATACAGCTTCCGAGTGTTGAGACAAGGTCTATAGCTATCTGGGGAGTGTTTTCAGTAGGTGTAAGAATATAGCTAGCTTTCTCAAAAAGATCTGCAGTGGCATAATCAAAGCCAGAATTTTCAGTACCAGCCATAGGATGTGTGCCGATAAAAATAACACCTCTTTCATCAAGCACTGGAGTACAGTTATTCACAACATAACCTTTTACACCACACACATCGATTACGATCGATCCTTTACGAAACTTGTCAGCATTCTTCTTGACAAACTCGACGGTTGGAACAGGGTAGAGTGCAACTATAGTGAGGTTAGCTTCACCAAGGCGACTTTCATCTATCTCCTCATCAATAGCTCCTTGTGCTAATGCCTTTGCGATGGTATCTCTGTTAGTGTCAATACCCATTATGTGATGGAATGTATTAGCCTTCAACGCCTTACAGATCGAACCACCTATAAGACCAAGGCCTACAACTGCAATATTCATGTGATTTTCCTTTCTTTTATATAAGCAGATATGCCCAAAATCATACACTTATATTGTACCATATTTCTTTAAAAATTTCAACTGTTTAAATTATTGATATTTACTTTTCAGTGGCTTAATGATAAATATATCAGTACAAAAATAACGGTATCGCTCTGTAGGCGATACCGCTATATCATTAATCCATGATCATCACATTATAGTGCTTCATCCATTTATCTATCTGCAAAAAGTAAGCGTAGGTCTGCGGAACTGTCATAAGCTGACCATACCAATTCTTGTTGAATGTAGCTCCGCCGCTTTCAAGCATCTTCATAAGTTTGTCACCGTCTGCTATCTCAGTAATTCTCTCGTTGCCCGATCTCAGCAGAGCCGTCAGCTTATCTGATAGAAGCTTCATATAGTTCGGGTTGTGGGTCTTAGGGTAGGGGCTCTTCTTTCGCCAGAGTACATCATCGGGGAGTATACCCTCCATTGCGGCACGGACAAGACCCTTTTCTCTGCCGCTATAGGCTTTCATTGCCCACGGAATATTGTATGCATACTCAACGATGCGGTGATCACAGAACGGTACTCTTACCTCTAAGCCATGTGCCATCGACATTCTGTCCTTACGAGTTAGGAGAGTGCACATGAAATACTCAAGGTTGAGCATATACATTTCTCTCATACGGCGCTCATACATCGTATCAGTATCCAGATAATCTGTATGATTGAGGCATTTTGAATAATAGTCGTATACGAATTGCTCGGCTTCCTTGCCATTCATCTTGTTTCGCATGAGCGAAGCACGCTCAGGAACTGCTGTTGACCACGGGAACCCATCATAATACAGTACTTCCTCACGATGATACCAGGGATACCCTCCAAATATCTCGTCTGCGCACTCACCGCTGAGAGCCACCGGGAAATTCTTTTTTATCTCGCTGCAGAATAGATATAGCGAACTGTCAACATCTGCCATTCCGGGGAGGTCACGTGCAAGCGTAGAATCCTCTAACGCAGCTGCAAGTGCAGGAGTATCAAGGTCGATATTAGTGTGGTTTGAGCCGATAAATTCAGCCATTCTCCTTACCCACGGAGCATCCTCGTCGGGCTGAAAGCTGCTTGCTTTGAAATTCTCATGATTGTACTTGTAATCGATCGAGTAGGTGGAAAGCACCTCACCACGCTCTCTGAAATGATTTGCAGCTATTGCAGATATTACGCTGCTGTCAAGACCTCCCGACAAAAAGCAGCACAGCGGGACATCGCTTATAAGCTGCTTTTTGACAGCATCTGTCAGCAACTCCCTTGTGTGCGCCTTTGTTTCCTCAAAAGTTTCAGTGTGCTTGTGTGCCTTGACGTGCCAGTATTGCCGCTGCGAATATCCGTCACTGTCAAACACCGCACAATGTGCAGGCGGCAGCTCGCTGATATCTCTGAATATAGCACTGCCTGTCGGCACGGCAGGACCAAGAAGCATGATCTCTGCTATACCCTTACGTGTAATGATAGGCTTTATATCGGGGTGCTTTAAAAGAGCCTTGATCTCAGATGCAAAAACGATGCCATCCTCAACAAAGGAGTAAAACAGCGGCTTCACACCGATGCGGTCACGGGCGAGAAATAGCCGCCTTGTTCGGCAGTCCCACACGGCAAATGCGTATATTCCATTAAACATATCAAGGCACTTTTCTCCAAATTCGATATATGCTTTCAGCACTACCTCTGTATCAGAGTGCCCATTAAACGGAACATTTCGCTCCTTCAGCTTTGCTCTGACCTCATCGGTATTGTAGAGCTCGCCGTTGTAAACGATTGTGTAGCATCCGCTCTGCATAGGCTGCTTGCCGTTTTCGGGGTCAATTACGATAAGTCTGCGATGCACTAAGTATGCATTGTCATCGAAATACTCACCACCTGCATCAGGACCTCGGGGAATAAGTACATTGCTCATTTTCCGCATAGTTTCTGTCATGCCAGGCATATATTCTTTAAAGCTTATTTGTCCTGCAATTCCGCACATAAAACTGCTCCTTTCTGTAAATTGCGCTCGTTTTATTATATGCGGAATATCTAAAATAGTTAAAATCCGCACATCATAAAATGTGCGGATCTAAATTATTTGAAATATTCATCAAGGAGTTTTCTGAAATTCTCTGGGTCTCTTTTCAATTTATCCTTTATATTCTCAGCCTGCTCCTTGTTATCAGCAGAGATGTTTAGGTAATATTTCTGTTTTCCACTATTCTCGTCTTTTATTGATACACCTACTGTACAAGTGCCATTTTCATTCTCAGCATAGCGAACAGCGAAAAGAGTGTCCTTTTTGATTGCATCACGGGTGTATACCTTAACTGCCTCTTCAAACATCTTATCACGTATAGATGCTGGAAGCTGATAACTAAGCTCCTTGGCTGCATGATCACCCATAGGAGTGTTGGCATAAATAATCTCCCCATCCACTTCACTTACAATGCAAAAGCGTTCATCAATATCTTGAAGTGAATCCATAAGATCAAAATAGCTTACCGCCTGTTCAAGTGCAGTTATCTCAATTAGCTGATTTTGTGTAAGGGGACAGCCAAGCGAGTAGATAAGGTGGCATACAAGTATCTTTATTTCTGCAGTATCGGTTATTGTAATTCTTGGAATATTTTTCATATATTTTCCCCCAAAGAAATCAGATATTCGGATCATCGATAAGTGCTGAAAGCAATGCAATATTCAACGCAGCCTCAACACAAGGTACAGCACGTGGAACAACACAAGGATCGTGTCTACCTTTTATAACAAGTTCTTCCTCAGTCATCTCTTTAAAATCTACACTCTTCTGAGCTCTTGAAATTGATGGAGTTGGCTTAAACGCTACTCTAAATATTATCGGCATTCCTGAGCTTATGCCGCCGAGGATACCACCATGATTATTAGTACGTGTAACGACATTACCGTTTTCAATTGCAAACTCGTCGTTGTTTTCGCTGCCGAAAAGCTCAGCACACTCAAACCCATTGCCAAATTCGATTCCCTTAACAGCAGGAATAGCAAATACGATACGGGAGATTATGTTTTCAAGACCATCCATCATAGGTGAACCTACACCTGCAGGAAATCCAACAGCCGCACACTCAACAATGCCGCCGACACTATCAAGGCTTTCTCTAGCTTCATTGATTACATTACGCATCTCTGCTTCAGCTGTTTCAGAAATCGTAGGGAAGGGACGAGCCTTGACAAAAGCAAGCTGCTCAACAGTAATATTCATTGGATCAAAATCAGTATCCGAAGTACCTTTAATTGATTTGATATGTGCACCCGTTGTAATACCTCTATGTTCCAGAATCTGAGCACAGACAGCTCCTGCAAATACAAGCGGAGCGGTTATCCTACCTGAAAAATGACCTCCACCATGAGGGTCGTTAGCACCCCTATAGCGTAAATATCCTGTATAATCGGCATGTGCAGGACGGGCAATATGCGAAATATTGCCATAATCTTTAGAATGCGCATCGCTATTGAAGATCACTGCGCAAAGTGGAGTTCCTGTGGTCTTTCCTTCAAATACACCAGACATTATCTCAGGCATATCCTTTTCGTTGCGCATGGTGCTAGTGCCATCTTTTTTGGGGGCACGTCTTGCCATAAATTCAGAGATCTTGTCGAAATCAATTTCTTCTCCTGCAGGCAGATTATCGATAACTACACCAATACCTTTGCCATGTGATTCACCAAAAAGAGAAATCGATATTCCACCGTTAAACAACGACGACATCACATTCACCTCCAAGCAATCTGAAATCTTCAAAGAATGTTGGGTAGCTCTTTGCAACACACTCAGCATCCGTAATAGTAAGCTCCGATGTGCAACGCTGTGAAGCTACAGCAAGAGACATAGTGATCCTATGATCGTTGAAACTGCTGCAAACGCCACCGCTAAGCTCCTTGACACCAACAACCTCAAGCTCGTCATCAATAACAGCAACCTTTGCGCCAAGGGAGTTGAGAACTGTAGAGATAGATTCAAGCCTGTCACTCTCTTTAATACGAAGACGCTTACAACCACGGATATGAGATGTGCCGTCAGCAAAAGCAGCAAGAACAGTAAGGATCGGGACTAGATCGGGAATGTCACTCGCATCAACATCAAAGCCTGAATAATTTTCTCCGATCTTTATCATATTCTCGATTATGTCAAAAATAGCTCTGTCGCCCTGAACACTTGCAGGATTGATATCTAAAATATCTACTGTACTTCCCAGCTGATTAGCAACAGCAAAAAACGCAGCCTGCGAACAATCAGCTTCAACATCATAGGTACAAGCATTGTACTGCTGAATACCTCTAACTGAGTAGTTGCCATTGAACTCAAGGGTTTCAACCCCAAATGCCTTCATGCACTGTACGGTAATATCTGCGTAGGGCTTTGACTGCAGGGGAGAGGTGAGTACAATCGTACTACTGCCTTCGATGAGCGGCATCGCAAACAACAGACCTGTAATAAACTGAGATGATATGTCTCCAGTAACTGGGAATTGACCTGCTGTAAGCTTTCCCTTTATGTGATATGGCATAGTATCGGATATAAACTCAACTCCATGATTCTTAAACTCTTCAATGTATGGAGTTATAGGTCTTGTGGGCAGCTTGCCGCAGCCTGTAAAAATTGTTTCAACTCCTAGTGCGGCAGCTATTGGAATCAAAAAACGTAGTGTAGACCCAGACTCATGGCAATCGATTTCTGCTTTAGCGGGGGGGACTTCAATACCTTTTACATAAGTATACTCACCTTCTGTACGGAATTCTGCACCAAGAGCAGTAAGGGCATCTCTGGTTGCATCTATATCTTCGCACTCTAGCACATTCTTTATCACTGATTCACCTTTTGAAAGCGCAGCACAAATAAGCGCACGGTGTGAAATACTCTTTGAAGGCGGAACTTTTACGCTGCCAGAAAGTGTTTTTGGGGTAATAACTATATTCATATAAACTCCTTATACTTTAAGAAAATTTGCATACTCATCGAGAGAAAAATTAACAGTATAACTCTCACCTATATTAGAACAGATAACAATGTTCATGCCGCTTGCAAGGCGCTTCTTGTCACCAAGTGAGTATTTATAAAGAATGTCCATCTCAACATCGGTTGTTGTTGGAAGATCGCACTTTTTGATAAGCATATCCAGCTTATCAGCAACACCTTCTTTGCACATTCCTTTGCGTTCAGCAATATGTGTGAATACGCTCATGCCAATGGCAACAGCGTTTCCATGTGTCATTCCAGTATAATTATAGTGCTTTTCGATTGCATGACCAAGCGTATGACCAAAGTTGAGCAGCATACGCTCGCCTTTTTCAAACTCATCATTCTCGACTACTTGTGCCTTGATGGAAACGCATCGTTTGATTATATCGGTGATATTATCTTTAATGTCATTATTAGAAAGAATATCAAACAACTCTACTGACTTGATCATACCGTATTTTATTACTTCTGCCATTCCGTCAGCAAAAAACTCTGGCGTAAGTGTATCAAGAGTGTCTGTATCGCAGATGACAAGCTGCGGCTGATAAAACGCACCAACAAGGTTCTTTCCGCCTTCAATATCGACTGCCGTCTTTCCGCCTACAGAGCTATCAACTTGAGCAAGCACCGATGTTGGTATCTGCACAAAACCGATACCTCTCATATATGTTGCAGCGGCAAAACCGGTAAGGTCACCAACAACTCCGCCACCAAGGGCTATCAAACAATCTGAGCGAGTGAAGCTATTTTCCGCAAGAAAGTCGTAAAGCTTAAGCAGGGTAGAGTGACACTTTGAAGCCTCCCCGTGCTGAAAAACAAACTTTACAGCATTAAAACCTTTTTTTTCAAGAGCAGCCATGAGACGCTCACCGTAAAATCTATCCACATTATCATCAGTAATAACAGCAACATGACGTGATTTAACAGCGGCTGCAATATACTCACCTGCATTATCTAGCAAACCTCTGTCAATAAGAATATCATATTTTCTGCTGGCATTTACAATAACTTTTTCCATAACATTTCCTTTCAGTGCAATGTCATATAAATATACATATTAATGATAATCGAATTCTATCAAAAAGTCAATATTTTT
>JAZPZN010000102.1:0-21713 GCA_045544715.1 Oscillospiraceae bacterium
CAGAACGACATGGCTACGATCCGACTTGCATCAAGAATCCGCGCGACATCGATATGAGCCTGGTCAATTCTCAGCAGGCACGCCGTATTCTTGACCGTATCGTCGGCTACAAGCTCTCTCCGTTCCTCTGGAAAAAGGTGAGGAGAGGTCTGTCGGCGGGACGAGTTCAGTCGGTGGCAGTGCGCCTCATCGTTGACCGTGAGGAGGAGATACGCAGCTTTGTATCTCAGGAATACTGGAGCATTGATGCAAAGTTCATCGCTGCATCCTCCAAAAAGGCATTTTCCGCAAAGCTCACCGAGGTGGACGGCAATAAGGCTGAGCTCTCCAATAAGGAGCAGACCGACGCAGTGCTTGCAAGGCTCAATGGCGCAGAATACACCGTAACAGGATTGAAGAGATCTCAGCGCAAAAAGCAGCCTGCACCTCCCTTTACGACATCTACTCTCCAGCAGGAGGCATCCCGCAGGCTCTCGTTCCAGGCAAGGCGCACGATGAAGGCGGCGCAGGAGCTGTACGAAGGTATCGAAGTGGCAGGCATGGGCGCAGTAGGTCTTATCACCTATATGAGAACCGACTCTCTGCGTATCTCTGACGAGGCTAAGACAGCCGCCGCAGACCTCATCAAGGAGCTGTACGGCGAGGATTACCTCCCCGAGAAGCCGAGGGTCTACAAGACTAAAAACAACGCACAGGATGCCCACGAGGCTATCCGTCCCACCACTGTCAGCCTCACTCCCGACAAGGTTAAAAGCTCGCTGACGGGCGACCAGTATAAGCTCTACAAGCTGATATGGGAGCGTTTCATGGCAAGCCAGATGCAGAATGCGGTGCTTGACACTGTTTCTGTTGATATCGAGGCAGCAGGCTGTATGTTCAAGGCAAATGGCTATTCCGTCAGATTTGACGGCTTTACAAAGCTCTACGAGGAGAGCAAGGACAGCGACGCTGAGCAGGGCGGCGCACTTCCTAAGATCGAGAAGAACGAAAAGCTGAAGGCGAAGGAAGTAGCAGGAAATCAGCATTTCACCCAGCCTCCCGCAAGGTTCAACGAGGCATCCCTCATCAAGGAGCTTGAGGAGAATGGCATCGGCAGACCGTCTACCTATGCGCCCACCATCTCCACGATACTCGACCGCCACTATGTTGAGCGTGAGAGCGGCAATCAGCTAAAGCCCACCTCCCTCGGCGAGGTCATCACAGGTCTGCTGAAAGACCATTTTGACAGCATCGTTGATGTAAAGTTCACCGCAAAGATGGAGAGCGACCTTGACAACGTCGAAAAGGGCAGCGTTGACTGGGTGCAGATGATGAAGAAGTTCTACGGCGGCTTCGCAAAGACCCTCGAAAAGGCAGAGGCAGACATGGAGGGTAAGCGAGTTAAAGTTCCAGACGAGCCTACCGACATCGTCTGCGAGGAATGTGGCAAGAACATGGTCATCAAGATAGGCCCGTTCGGAAAGTTTCTGGGCTGTTCGGGCTTCCCCGAGTGCAAGTTCACAAAGAAGATAGTGACCGAAACACAGGGCAGCTGCCCCAAATGCGGCAAGAAGATGCTTGCAAAGAAGTCGAAAAAGGGCAAGCCCTTCTACGGCTGCGAGGATTATCAGGGCTGCAACTTTATGACATGGGATCTCCCTATCGCTGAAAAGTGCCCCGAGTGCGGCAAGACCCTGTTCAAGAAAACAGGCAAGCTGGGCAAAATATACTGTCAGGCAGACGGCTGTAGCTATGAGCGTCCCCTTGACAACGCAAAGGATAAAAATTGATGAAGGTTAAAGTCATAGGCGCAGGTCTTGCGGGCTGCGAGGCGGCTGTACAGCTGGCTAAGCGTGGCTTCGAGGTGGAGCTTTACGAGATGAAGCCCGTAAAGTTCTCGCCTGCGCATAAATACGAGGGCTTTGCTGAGCTTGTGTGCAGCAACTCTCTTAAAGCTGCGAGGGTAGACAGTGCCTGCGGCCTCCTCAAGGAGGAGATGCGTCGCTTTGGCTCTGTAATTCTCGAGGCTGCAGAAAAGACCGCAGTGCCTGCAGGCGGTGCGCTGGCGGTAAACCGCACCGAGTTCTCCGACGAGGTGACGAGGATAGTTCGCTCCTACGATAACATCACCGTCATCGAGGGCGAGGTGACCGAGCTTCCCACCGAAAATGCGGTGATATGCACAGGGCCGCTCACCTCTGATGCGCTGGCGGCGCAGATACGCAAGCTCTGCGGGGCGGGGCTCAGCTTTTACGATGCGGCTGCGCCGATAGTTACTGCGGATAGCATCGATTTCAGCAAGGCATTCTTCCAAACGAGGTACGACAAGGGCGATGCGGATTACATCAACTGCCCCATGGACAAGGAGGAATACGAGAGGTTCTACGAGGCGCTCGTATCTGCTGAAAGCGTTCCGCTGAAGGAATTCGAGCGTCCCGAGGAGCAGCTCGGAATGAAGGTATACGAGGGCTGCATGCCCGTTGAGGTGCTCGCAAAGCGAGGAATAGAGAGCGTGCGCTACGGCTGCATGAAGCCCGTAGGGCTCACCGACCCGAGGACGGGAAAACGTCCGTGGGCGGCGGTGCAGCTGCGCAAAGAGAACACCGAGGGCACGATGTACAACATTGTCGGCTTCCAGACTAATCTGAAATTTGGCGAGCAAAAAAGGGTGTTCTCGATGATACCTGGGCTTGAAAATGCAGAGTTCGTGCGCTACGGAGTGATGCACAGGAACACATTTATCGACAGCCCGAGGCTGCTTGACGAGCATTTTATGCTAAGGGGCAGCAATAATGTGTTTTTCGGTGGTCAGATAACGGGAGTAGAGGGCTATGTTGAGAGTGCCGCAGGCGGCATAATAGCAGGCAGGGCGCTTGCTGACAGGCTGCAGGGCATCCAGCCGATATCTCTTCCAAGAACCACCATGCTGGGTGCGTTGACAGCGTACATCAGCGATACCAATGTTACAGATTTTCAGCCGATGGGCAGCAATATGGGCATACTTCCGCCCCTAGACCCTCCGCAGAAGCTGAAAAAGCATGAGAAGTACGCAGTGCTTGCAGAGCGTGCTATCAGAGATCTTGATGCGGCACTTTCAGTGCTGAATGGAGAATGATTATGAAGATTGTTATAGACGGCTTCGGCGGCGACCACGCTCCCGACGAGGTATTAAAAGGTGCAGCACTGGCTGTTGAGCAGCTTGGTATCGATGTAGTCGTTACGGGCGAGCTTGCAAAGCTGCAGGAACGCATGAAGGCTCTCAGCATACCCGAAAAGGGCATCGAGCTGGTTGACGCAGACGGAGTTATCTCCACTGATGATACTCCCCGTGCCATCGTCAAGGAGAAGGCTGATTGCTCCATGGGCAAGGCTTTCAAGATGCTGGCAAACGGCGAGGTAGATGCTGCGATAAGTGCAGGCAGCACCGCAGCGATAGTTATCGGCGGCACGATGGTTGCAAAGCGCATCAAGGGTGTCAAGAGAACGGCTCTTGTTCCCATCATGCCTGCTAAGGATGGCGCAAAGTATATCGTGCTTGACGGCGGCGCAAACCTCGAGTGCAAGCCTGAGATGCTGCAACAGTTCGCTATTATGGGCAGCAGCTTTATGGAGCATACTCTCGGCATCAAAAATCCGAGAGTTGGTCTGCTTAACATCGGTACCGAGGATGAAAAGGGCAGAGAGCTTGAGCATGAAACAAAGGCTCTCCTTGAGAAAACACCCATTAATTTCGTCGGCTATGTTGAGGCAAGGGATGTTCCCCTCGGCGCAGTTGACGTGCTCGTGACTGACGGCTTTACAGGCAATGTGTATCTCAAAGCCTGCGAGGGCATGGGCGCACTGATGAAGGACAGCCTCAAATCAATGTTCTATGCCAATCTCAAGACCAAGATAGGCGCACTCTGCGTAAAAAAGCAGCTGGGCACTTTTGCGAAGAATATGGACTATAAAGAGATAGGCGGCTCGCCGCTGCTCGGCACTGCAAAGCCTGTATTCAAGGCGCACGGCAGCAGCGATGCAAAGGCTTTTCTCGGTGCATTCAGACAGGCGAAGATGTTCGTAGAGAACGATACTATCGGTGCGATGACAGCGGCAATTGCAAAGCTGTCGGACAAGGAAGAAGAATAACATGGCAAACTGGACAGAATTGCAGCAGAGGATAGGCTACACCTTCAAGGATATCGCCTATTTGGAGCGGGCGATGACCCACTCCAGCTATGCAGGCGGAAAAAACAACGGCAGCAACGAGCGACTTGAATTCCTCGGTGACAGCGTGCTACAGATAACCGTATCGCTGTTTTTGTTCACGAACATGGCTACTGAGCCCGAGGGTCAGCTCACAAAGCTGAGGGCATCCATCGTGTGCGAAAACTCGCTGTACAGCTTCGCAAAAAAGATAGACCTCGGCACCTTCATACTCCTCGGCAAGGGCGAGGAGATGACGGGCGGCAGGGACAGACGCTCTATCCTTGCAGATGCTTTTGAGGCGCTCATTGCAGCGATATTCCTCGATGGCGGCATGGATGCGGCGCAAGAGTTCATCCTACGCTTTATGCCTTCTCTCGAGGCACTTAAAAGCGGCAAGGTCAAGCTAGGAGATTACAAGACCATCCTGCAGGAGATAATCCAGCAGAACCCTGAGGAGCGCATCACCTACGTCATCAGCGATGAGGAGGGCGAGGGTCACCACAAGGTGTTTCACGCAAATGTGCTGCTCAACGGTCAGCGCATAGGCTCGGGCAAGGGTCAGAGCAAGAAAGAGGCTGAGCAGGCAGCCGCAAAGGAAGCAATAAAGCTGATGGGCTATGAAACAGACTAATATCTCGATATTTATACCGCATATCGGCTGCCCGCACAAGTGCAGCTTCTGCGACCAGCGCTGCATCTCGGGTGAGGTAAAGGCTCCCACTTCGGCAGAGGTCGCTGAGCTGTTGGCGGCTCAGGCGGCGCATCTTCGTGAGCGGCAGATGCAGGCGGAGATAGCGTTTTTCGGAGGCAGCTTTACGGCGGTGCCGAGGGAGTACATGGTGTCGCTGTTATCTGCGGCGAAAGCGGCTGTAGAGCGGTTTCCCGAGGTGTATTGCGGCATACGCTGCTCCACCCGCCCCGACTGCATCAGCGAGGATATAGTATCGCTGTTGAAGGACTACGGCATGACGGCGATAGAGCTGGGCGCACAAAGCATGAGCGACGAGGTGCTGCGCCTCAACGACAGAGGCCACACATCCGAGGATGTAAGGATGGCTTCTGAGCTGATAAAGTCCGCAGGCATAGAGCTTGGGCTGCAGATGATGACAGGGCTTTACGGCGACAGCGAGGATAGCGTTCTCCACACGATGAGGGAGTTCATCTCCATAGCACCTAAGACGGTGCGTATCTACCCGACGGTGATACTTGAGGGCACAAGGCTCGGCGAGTTGTATCGGCAGGGAGTGTATGACAGCTTCACCTTTGATAAGACGGTGGAGCTTTGCGCTGTACTGCTGAGGGAGTTCCAAAACAGCGGAATATCCGTCATCCGTATGGGGCTCCACGCAAGCGAGGATGTGGAGAAAGCGATGCTTGGCGGAGTGTATCACCCCGCATTCAGAGAGATAGTGGAGAGCCGTATCATGCTCGACGAGCTGACAAAGGAGCTGACAAAGCTCCCGCAGGGCAGCTACATAGTCTATACGGACAAAAGGAATATAAGCAAGGCTACAGGGCAAAAACGCTGCAACATTGAGCGGCTCAAAGCTCTGGGCTACAGCATAAAGATAGCAGAAAAGCAGTGCGAGGGCTTTTATATCGCACCGCAAAAATGAGGTAACTGATGTTTTTTAAGTCACTTGAAATACAGGGGTTTAAGTCCTTTGCGGACAAGACCATACTGAATTTTGATACCCGTACCACCGCCGTAGTCGGCAGCAACGGCAACGGCAAAAGCAATATCAGTGACGCATTGCGCTGGGTAATGGGTGAGCAGGGCGCAAAGACCCTGCGTGGAGAAAAGATGGAGGATATCATCTTCCACGGCACTGTAGAGCGTAAGCCGATGGGCTTTGCAAAGGTGACGCTGACGATAGACAACACCGACCGTGCGCTGTCGATAGACGCTGACGAGGTGGCGATAACCCGTAAGCTCTACCGTGCAGGAGAAAGAGAGTATTTCATCAACGGCAAGCCCTCCCGTCTGAAGGACGTGCAGGAGCTGCTGATGGGCACCGGTCTCGGCAGAGACGGCTACTCCATCATCGGACAGGGCCGAGTATCCGAGATAGTCAGCGCAAGGGCATCGCAGCGCCGTGAGATATTCGAGGAGGCTGCGGGCGTTTCTCTCTCATTGCACAGAAAGGCAGAGGCTGAAAAGCAGCTTGCAGGCGCAGAGGAGAACATCACACGTCAGCGTGACATCCTCGCAATAGCGGAGGAGCGTCTCCCCGTGCTGAAAAGGCAGTCGGAGAAGGCTATCCTCGCAAACGAGCTTTACGATGAGAAAAAGGAGCTTGAGGTATCCGTATACGTTGAGAGATACCGCATAAAGAACAGAGACCTACGCAAGCTGGAGGATGAGCTTCTCAGCAACACTGCACAGCGTGACTATTTTCACAAATCTGTTGAGGAGCTGCTAAACAAGCGTGAGGAGCACTCTAACGAGCGCATGAAGGTGCAGGCGGAGCTTGAGCGTTTCCGCCGCAGCAAGGAGAGCGTAAACGAAGAGATATCCGAGCTCAGCACCTCAATACAGCTTCACGAGCGTGACATCGACAACAACGCTGTACGCCGTGAGGAATACACAAAGCAGATAGAGAAGGCAGAGCAGAGCGGCAAGGGCTATGACGAGGAGCTTGCTGAGATAGACGGCAGGATACTCGAAAAGCAGCGGGAGATGGCAGCACTCGATGAAAAGGCAGCCGCCGCCCAGCGTGAGCTTGATGAAATAACCAGCACCCAGCAGGAGGCAAACAAGGCGCACAGCGAGATAGAAAGTGCCCTTGCAGCAGCCTACAGCGCACAGAACACTGCTGAGAGCAGCGCAGCGCAGGCGCAGAGCACGCTTGACTCCACCGCCGAGCAGAAGCGTCAGTTCGTCAGTGACCTCTCCGAGAGCGAGAGCAAGGTGCGTGAATACACCGAGGAGCGTGCCGCACAGCAGAAGGCTCTTGACGAGCTTAATGCAAAGCGCAGCGATCTCACAAACCGTCTGTCGGGCTATGAGCGCCTCATCGACGGAAAGAAGCGTCGCAGAGATGCGGCAAAGTCAGAGTTCGACGAGGTGAACAGCGACCTCGGCGCAAAGAAACAACGCTGCGGAGTGCTGCGTGACCTCGAGGAAAATATGCTCAACTACTACGGCAGCACTAAGGAGCTGAAGCGTGCAGCCAAGGGCGGAGCTATAAGAGGCATCCACGGCACGGTTGCAGATATAATCAGCGTTGACGAGCGTTATGTGGTTGCGATCGAAACAGTGCTACAGAGCGTTATGCAGAACATCATCGTTGACAATGAGGATACAGCAAAACGCTGCATCATGTTCCTTAAAGAGCGCAACGCAGGTCGTGCGACGTTGTACCCTCTCACTACCATGAAGGGCAGATCTCTAAACGAGCCCAGACTTTCGCAGGAAACAGGCTTTGAGGGCATCGCCAGTGACATTGTAAAATTCGATGAAAAGTACGGCGAGATAGTGAGAAATCTGCTCGGTACAACAGTCATCGCAGATGATATCAATTCAGCGTCAGCTATTGCGAAGAGGTACGGCTACAAGTTCCGTATCGTTACCCTTGACGGCCAGCTTGTAAACGCAGGCGGTTCGTTCACGGGCGGTAGCCGCACGGCAAAATCGGACATCTTCTCCCGTAAGCACGAGATAGAAACTCTCACCGCTGAGATAGCAAAGCTGAAAGCATCTGCGGAGGAGAAGAACGCCGCCTACGAGCAGTACAAGGCGGAATATGCAAAGCTTGCTATCGAGCTTGACGGCATCAATGATGAGATACGCTCCGCTGAGAATGACAGCATCGCAGTCAGCGCAGAGATATCAAGGCTCACGAGCCTTATTGAGCAGCTGACCCAGCAGGAGAGCAGCTCCCGTCAGACGATAGAGCGGTTCGACAGCGTTATCAGGCAGCAGGAGGATATCATCGCAGCGGCAAAGGCTGATGCAGAAAAGGCACAGGCGAAGATCGCAGAGCTAAGCGGCAGGATAGCCGAGTCCGACAGCGGACTTGCAGAGGCAGCTGAGAAGCTGAAGAGCATATCCGAAGCCCTTTCGCAGCTGCGCCTTGACAAGCAAAGTGCCGCAAAGGATATCGAAGGCTGCGAGAATGAGAAGCGCATCATCGAGAAAAATCGCCGTGATATGCTTGAAAACAGCGACAGCTACAAGAGCGACATCGCAGCCCTTGACGCAAAGGATAAGGAGCTGCGCCTTGAGATAGAGCGACTGAAGCTTGAGATAATCAAAAAGCAGGAAAGCCTGACTGACAGCAACGCCGACATTGAGAACTCTGTGAAGCGTCTTAATGAGCTGGAGCTCAGCATCGGCGGCATCAACCGTGATATAGAGGAGCGCAGGGCTGACGAAAGCAAGTTCGTGGGCGAGGTGAGCCGTCTTGAGGAGCGAGTAAAGGTAATGACCGACGATTGCGACAGCATCGTGCGCTTCTTAGAGGAAAAGCGCAGCCTGACTCTTACTGAGGCGACAGAGCAAGCAAAGCCTATCGACGATCTCCCCATGGCGGAGAGCCAGCTTGCAGACCTCAACAAGCGCATCAGCGCCCTCGGCAGCGTCAACATGGACAGTATCGAGGAGTACCGCACTCTCAGCGAGCAGTATGAATTCCAGACCTCGCAGCTTGCGGATATCGAGAAGTCGAAGCGTGAGCTGGAAAAGCTCATCGAGCAGCTTACGGGGGATATCAAGACCCGCTTCCTCAACAGCTTTGAGGAGATAAACCATCACTTCAAAAAGATATTTGTCAACATCTTCGGCGAGGGTGCCCATGCAGAACTGGTGCTTACCGACCCCGATGATGTACTTAACTCGGGCATCGAGATAAATGCGGCACCTCCTGGAAAGGTCATCAAAAACCTTATCTCCCTCTCGGGTGGCGAGCAGACGATGGTGGCGATAACCATCTATCTTGCGATACTGCAACACCGTCCCACACCGTTCTGTATGCTGGATGAGGTGGACGCTGCCCTTGACGATATCAACGTTGAGAAGTATATCAGCTATCTGAAGCAGTTCAGCCGTGAAACACAGCTGATGGTGATCACCCACCGTAGGGGAACCATCGAGGGCTGCGAGGTGCTTTACGGAGTGTTCATGCAGGAGAAGGGCGTAAGCCGTCTGCTGCGCAAGGATCTCGGCGATGAAGAGCTGGATGATGTACTTAAATAATTCCAAAGGAGACAACAATGGGATTTTTTGATAAATTCAAGAAGAAAAAGAATACCGAGGAGGTCACCGAGGTCGAGGAGCTTGCTGAGGTTGAGGTAGCTCCCGCAGCCGAAGAGCCCTCCGTGGCAGAAGAAGTCGCCGATACTGAGGAGGCTCCCGAGGTTGAGGCTCTCTCCGAAGCAGAGGAAGCTACAGAAGGCGAGGAAGCAACAGAAGCAGAGGAAGTTACCGAAGCCCCCAAAAAAGTAGGCTTGTTTGAAAAGCTTAAAAACGGTCTGAAAAAGACGAAGGATGGCTTTGTCAGCAAGGTAGAGCTGCTGATAAACAGCTTCACGAAGATAGACGAGGACTTTTTCGAGGAGTTGGAGGAGGCGCTTATCCTCTCCGACATCGGCGCAGAGACCTCGATGGATATCTGCGACAAGCTGAGGGCAGCAGTAAAGCGCACAGGAGCCACAGACCCTGCGGATGTAAAGCAGCTGCTGCGTGACATCATCGCCGAGATGCTGACGGGCGAAAACAATCTGGTGCTTGAAACAAAGCCCTCCGTCATCATGGTGATAGGCGTAAACGGTGCAGGCAAGACAACAACGATAGGCAAGCTTTCCGCCAATCTGAAGGCGCAGGGCAAGAAGGTAGTAGTGGCGGCGGCGGATACATTCCGTGCGGCGGCGATAGAGCAGCTCAACGTGTGGACAGACAGGGCAGGGGTAGACATCGTAAAGCATTCTGAGGGCAGCGACCCTGCTGCGGTGGTGTTCGATGCTATCAGTGCTGCAAAGGCGAGGGGCGCAGATGTGATACTCTGCGACACCGCAGGAAGGCTGCACAATAAAAAGAACCTCATGGAGGAGCTTAAAAAGATAGCCCGTGTCATCAACAGAGAGCTTCCCGATTGCAGCGTCGAAACGCTGCTTGTGCTTGACGCTACAACGGGACAGAATGCCGTAAATCAAGCAAGGCTGTTCAGCGAAAGCGCAGAGATAACAGGAATTGCGCTCACAAAGCTTGACGGCACCGCAAAGGGCGGCATCATCATCCCTATCAAGAACGAGCTTGGCATCCCAGTAAAGCTGGTGGGCGTGGGCGAAAGTATAGACGACCTGCAGCCATTTGTGCCCTCGGATTATGTCAAGGCACTGTTTGATTAAACAGGTACTTGCATTTTTTCGCAATATGGTATATAATTATAAGTTGAAATACAACTGATATTTTTATTCAGAAAGGAAATAATATGGAACATCATTACAAATCTGCCGACGACAAACCCTGCGCCGAGCCGCCTGCTGCGCAGAGGATCATTATCGCCTCAAACAACAAGGGCAAGATAAAGGAGTTTGAAAAGCTCCTGCAGCCCTTCGGATTTGAGGTGCTGTCAATGCGTGATGCAGGCTTTACAGACGAGATTATCGAGGACGGCGATACCTTTGAGGAGAACGCTCACATCAAGGCAAGGGCCGTTTTTGAAGCAACAGGGCTTCCCGTGATTGCAGACGACAGCGGTCTTGAGATAGATTTTCTCGATGGTGCGCCCGGGATCTATTCCGCACGCTACGCAGGCGAAAATGCCACCGACAAGGAGCGCTGCGAAAAGGTGCTGGAGGAGATGCACGGAGTTGCAAGACCTCTTCGTGATGCAAGATTTGTATGCTCAATATACTTCATCCTTAACGATGATGACGAGTACTCGGTGAATGGCGAGGTATGCGGCTACATAGGCGACGAGATGGTGGGTAAGAACGGCTTCGGCTACGACCCCATCTTCATGCTCGATGATGATGAGAGCATGGCGACCATCAGCGAGGAAAGAAAGAACCAGATAAGCCACCGTGCGATGGCTTTTGAAAAGCTGGCAGAGATATTAAAGGAGAAATTCGCTTAATGCTTACAAGTAAACAGAGGGCGCATCTGCGCTCTATAGCTCAGGGCTACAGCTGCATATTTTATGTTGGAAAGAACGGCATCGGCGACGAGCTGATAAATCAGCTTGAAGCTGCCATCAACAGCCGTGAGCTGATAAAGGTCGGCGTGCAGGAGAACTGCGACTACACCTCAAGAGAGGCAGCCGACGAGATCGCTGCACAGCTCGGTGCGGATGTGGTGCAGGTGATCGGACGCAAGTTCGTGCTGTGGCGTCGCAGCAAGGATCCCAAAAAGAGGGTGATAGAGCTTGATTAAGACAGGCATCTTCGGGGGAGCATTCAATCCCGTGCACAAGGGACACGTGAAGCTTGCGGAGGAAGCGGTAAAGCAGCTGAAGCTTAAAAAGCTGCTGATAATCCCCACCTACGACAGCCCCCATAAGCAAACAAAGCTGCTGCCCTTTGAGCAGCGTGCGGAGATGTGCCGCCGTGCGTTCTCCCACATCGAGGGCGCAGAGGTGAGCGATATTGAGCAGCGTCTGGGCGGCAAGAGCTTTACGATAAACACCATCCGTGCGCTGAAGGAGGAGCTTTCTTCCGAGCATCAGCTGTTTCTGCTCATCGGCGGAGATATGCTGTTCTGCTTTGATAAGTGGTACAAGTACGAGTCTATCCTCAAAGAAACAAAGGTGTGCGCCGTTGCCCGTGACAACGACAGCTTGGTGGATATGATGGAATATGCCGACGAGATAGGCAGGATAAAGGTGCTCCCCACACAGGCTATCGAGATATCCTCCACCGATATAAGGGAAAAGGCAGCCGCAGGTGCTGACATATCCGACCTTGTGCCCGAGGCGGTGGCTGATTACATCGCTGAAAACAGGCTTTATACGGAGGCAGGGCTTTGAGCAGATACGAGGAATTCGACAAATACGAGCAGCTTATAAAGAGCCGCCTTTCAAAAAAGCGTTTCACTCACAGCATGAACGTTGCCGAGGCTTGCTACGACCTTGCTGAGCGTTTTGGCGCAGACGAAAAACGCTGCTATCTTGCAGGTCTGCTGCACGACATAATGAAGGAGGAGGCTCCCGAGACACAGCTGAGATATGCAAAGCAAAGCGGCCTCTGCGGCGACGAGGCGGAGCTTAGCTCACCACCGCTGCTGCATGGTATAGCAGGAGCGGCATACGTCCGTGACGAGCTGGGCATCACCGATGAAGAGATAGTACGTGCGATACGCTTTCACACGGTGGGCGCAGCGGAGCTTTCTGACCTTGAAAAGATAGTCTACCTCGGGGATATGATATCCGCCGAGAGGGATTATAAGGATGTTGACAGATTCCGCAAATTCTGCTATGATGATATGGATGTAGCCATGTCGGTGGCATTGATATACAATATCCGCAGCGTGTGCAAAAAGTTCGGCTTTATACCGTTGACAACGCTGGAGGCTTACAATTACTATTTGAAGTTCAACAAGAAGAAGGAGAGTCTATGACAGACAGAGAAGAGCTTGAAATTGCCGTAAAGGCACTTGATTCCAAAAAGGCAAAGAATATAAATGTACTGAAGGTCGATGACCTTACCATCCTTGCAAACTACTTTGTTATCGCATCTGCGACCAGCACAACGCAGGTGAGGGCACTTGCAGAGGAGGTAGAGTTTCAGCTCAGCCAGCGTGGCATCGAGCCTAAGGGCATCGAGGGCTATCAGGACAAGACATGGATTGTGCTTGACTATATCGATGTCATCGTGCACGTTTTTCTGGAGGAGACAAGGGATTTCTATCAGCTTGAGCACCTCTGGGCAGACGGCACAAAGGTCGATGTGAGCGAGTGGGTAACAGCAGATTAATTACAGGCTGTCGATAAAGCACCATCTACATTGTTACACGCATAACGGCAGGCATATTTTCTGCGGTTTCCTTGTAGCTGGCACTTCCTCGCCACCTTGAAATAGTATCTCATAAAAATGAGAAGCCAAAATTTTCATAATTATTTTTAAAAACTACTTGACAAATATGTGAAAGTGCTGTATAATTAAACATATACTTTTTGTATATACTACTTTTTGTAGAATAACCTGTGCCGCCAGGCAAAGGGAGGGAAATATAGATGGCAGAAATTCGTCTGGGCAAAAATGAATCTCTTGATACCGCTCTGAAGCGTTTCAAGCGTTCATGCGCAAGGGACGGCGTTCTTGCTGAAGTTCGTAAAAGAGAGCATTACGAGAAGCCTTCGGTTAAGCGCAAGAAGAAGTCCGAAGCTGCTCGCAAGCGCAAGTTCTAATTTTACGGAGCTGCAATTGCTACTTAACAATTAACGGTTGAAGCGGGCAGATTTTGTCCGCTTTGATTGTTTTAAGAAGAAAAGTAAATGTAGAGCCGAGTTTTCGGCGGAGGTATAAAATATGCTGTTCAAGCCGAAATACTGGCTTAAAAACGTTTTTGAAATAGATGAGGAGTTCCTCAAAGCTAACAACATCACCTCGCTTGTGCTTGACCTTGACAACACTCTCTCGATGCACGGCAACCCCGTACCCGAGGAGGGCGTTCCCGAGTGGCTGGACAAGATGCGTGCCCTCGGCGTAAATATGAGGGTGGTATCAAACAACACCAATCGTCGTGTTGCGCCCCTTGCAGCAAAGCTGGGACTGGAGTTCACGGCAAACGGCGCAAAGCCGCTGCCCTTTGGTATATGGAGGGCTGTAAAGGCGATGGGTGTGAAGCGTGGCGAGTGCGTAGTGGTGGGCGATCAGATATTCACCGATGTGCTGGCAGGCAAGTTCTCTGGGGTGAGGACGGTGCTTGTTGAGCCGTTCCATCTGGAGAAAACATGGACTTTTAGGCTCAAGCGCAAGGTGGAGAGCCTTGTGTTCCACCGAGATTATTCAAAATTGGAGATGAAGTAAATGGCTATATCATTCGGCCCTGGCGGCAACTCGATAAGCTGGGGCAAGCGCAAGTTTCCCGAGGATCTGCCGCAGTATCTTGCATCGATGGGGCTCAACGGCTACGAGGTCGAGTGCGGCAGGGGAGTACGCCTGAGCGCAAAGACTCCCGAGCTGCTACCGCTCCTCGCAGCGGAGCATGGCATTAATATAACGCTCCATGCGCCCTATTTTATCTCACTGTCCTCTGTAGAGGCTGAGAAGCGTGAAAAAAGCGTTGAATACATCCTGCAATCCGCACTGGCAGCGAGGTCTGTCGGCGCACAGAAGATAGTGGTGCACTCTGGCAGCTGCTCAAAAATGAGCAGGGAGGAGGCTACCGCCCTCGCTTTTGAAACTCTCAAAAAATCGCAGGAGGCACTGGATGCGGCGCATCTCAGCGATATCATCATCTGCCCCGAGACCATGGGAAAGATAAACCAGCTTGGCACACTGGAGGAGGTCGTGGAGCTCTGCGGCGTTGACGAGAGATTTCTGCCATGTGTTGATTTCGGGCATCTCAATGCGAGGACGCTCGGCGGCATAAAAGGCAGAGAGGACTACGCAAAAATACTCGACTATATCGAGCACAAGCTGGGACACGACAGGCTGAGCCGTATGCACATACACTTCAGCAAGATAATGTACACCGCAGGCGGCGAGAAGTGCCACCTTACCTTTGAGGATAACGAGTACGGCCCGCAGTTTGAGCCGCTCATGGAGGAGATACACAAACGCTCGCTCCAGCCCTCGATAATCTGCGAATCCGACGGCACACAGGCAGAGGATGCCGCTGAGATGAAACGCTACTACGAAAGCCTTTAACGGGAGGAAATTGTATGAAGATACTTGTATTGAACGGCCCCAATCTCAACCTTCTGGGCGAGCGTGAGCCGAATGTTTACGGCAACGACACGCTGAAGTCCATCAACGATGAGATACTGGGCAAGGCTAAGTCCATGGGCTACGACGTGGCATTTTATCAAAGTAACTCTGAGGGCGGGCTTATCGACCGCCTGCATGAGGCAAGGCTTGACTGCGCAGGAGTAATATTCAACGCAGGTGCGTATACTCATTACAGCTATGCCATCCGTGACGCTATCAGCGCAATAAAGATACCTGTTATCGAGGTGCATCTCTCGAACGTTAACAGCCGTGACGAGTTCCGTCATAAGTCGGTGATAGGCCCTGTATGCGTGGGCAGCATCGCAGGCTTCGGAAAGCGCAGCTATCTACTTGCTCTCGATGCACTTAACGGTGTCCTCGGAGGCTCAGATGACTAATATTGAACGGCTGATAAAAAACCTCACCGATGAGCATCACGGTGTGCTGATAACCAGTGATGTCAGCAGGCGCTATCTTTGCGGCTTCCAGTCCTCGGCGGGTGTGATACTGATAACCAGAGAGGAAAGCATCCTCATCATCGATTCACGCTATTTTGACAAGGCAGTGGAGCGTGTGACGGATTGCACCGTCATCCTCATGGATAATATCAGAGAGCAGCTTACAGACCTGCTCATAAAGCACGATATCCGCAGGCTGTCGGTCGAGAGCGAGCGCATGACCCTTGCAGAGCTTGACAGCTACAAGCAGAAGCTGCATTTCATCGATTTTGACACCTCCCCGATGCTGTCCGATGCCATCAATGGTATGCGCATCATAAAGACGGCAGACGAGGTGGAAAAGATAAAGGCAGCCCAGCATATTGCGGAGAAAGCCTACGACCGCCTCGTGGAGACCATCCGTGTGGGCATGACAGAAAAGCAGGTGGCGGCAACGCTTGATTATTATATGATGGGCTTTGGCGCAGACGGGCTGTCGTTCGATACGATAGCCGCATCGGGAGTTAATTCCGCATCGCCGCACGCAGTGCCCACCGATAAGCCGCTGCAGAAGGGCGAGTTCCTCACCCTTGATTTTGGTGCGGTGGTGGATGGCTACCATTCCGACATGACGAGAACCCTCTGCGTAGGCAGACCCTCTCAGAAGATGGAGGAGGTCTACAACTCTGTTTTGCAGGCAAATCTGGATGCCATCGACGCTGTTCGTCCCGACATCAGCGGAAAGGTGGTAGACAGCGTTGCAAGGAGCACGCTGAATGCCTTCGGCGGCTACGAGCAGTATTTCGGACATGGGCTTGGTCACGGGGTAGGCTTGGAGATACACGAAGCTCCCACATTGTCAAAGCGCAGCACATCGATGCTGAAGGCTGGCATGATCGTCACGATAGAGCCGGGAGTATACATCTCCGGCGAGTTTGGCGTGCGTATAGAGGATATGGTATTAGTAACAGAAAACGGTTGTGAAAACCTTACTAATACATCAAAACGGCTGATTTGCGTGTAAATTTTCAAAATTTTTTAAAAAGGACTTGAAAAAATGCGCAAAATAGGTTAAAATATAAAGGATAGTTATATTCTTAGGAATATTAGATTAAATAAAACTTTGGAGGTTCCTACTTATGGTTACAGCAGGAGATTTCAGAAATGGTATGACTTTTGAGGAAGATGGCAACGTAATGCAGATCATCGAGTTCCAGCACGTTAAGCCCGGTAAGGGTGCAGCGTTCGTAAGAACAAAGGTGAGAAACGTTATCACAGGCTCTGTTGTTGAAAAGACATACAACCCTTCCGCAAAGTTCCCCACAGCATTTGTTGAGAGAAAGGATATGGAGTACACATATTCTGACGGTGAGCTCTATCACTTTATGGATCCCGAGACATACGAGGATGTTCCTGTAAACGCATCTGACCTCGGCGACAACTTCAAGTTCGTTAAGGAGAACATGGTATGTAAGGTACTGTCCTACAAGGGCAAGGTATTCGGCGTGGAGCCCCCCAACTTTGTAGAGCTGCAGATCACACAGACCGATCCCGGCTTCGCAGGCAACACAGCAACAAACGCTACAAAGCCCGCTACACTTGAGACAGGTGCTGAGATCCGTGTACCTCTGTTCATCGACAACGGCGAGATCATCCGTATCGATACAAGAACAGGCGAGTATATGGAGCGTGTTAAGTAATAATCTGTTTTTCAGTCAAGCAGCTGTTAAAGCTGTATTGATAAGCATTACAAGTCTGATAAAAGGTAGCAATACCATTCAGGAAAGGATGTATTAATTATGACTATCGGTGAAAAGGTATCTTATATCACAGGCCTTGCAGAGGGTCTTGCACTTGACGAATCCACCAAGGAGGGCAAGGTGCTCAATGCGATCATTGATGTGCTCGGCGATATTGCTGAGGCTATCGATGAGATAGATGCTGATCTCAACGAGGTAACAGATGTTGTTATCGACCTTGAGGATAGCGTTGCAGATCTTGAGGACGAGGTATACGACCTTGACGACGAGGACGAGGATTACGACGACTACGACGAGGACGATGATGACGACCTCGACGAGCTGTACGAGACCACCTGCCCTGAGTGCAAAAACACCTTTAATTTCGATTATGAGCAGGCTGCCACAGGCACAATGGACTGCCCCAACTGCGGTGCACATCTCGAGTTCCAGCTTGAAGATGAGGACGACGCAGATTAACTCCGAGATCAAGGCGGATGGCGTTGTGCCATCCGCTTTTTGTTTAAGAGGTAGATATGGACGCAAAGAGAAGCTACAGCGATAAGCAGCTTGCCTTGATAATGGGCATTATGGTATTTATCGGTGTTGCGGTGGTGACGGTGCTGGATCTTATCATAATGCCGCCGTATCCTGTAAAAAGTGCGGTTAAGGTGCTGTTTTTCACAGGTATGCCGATAATGTTTCAGCTTATGTTTGACAGGGATACAGACCTCGGGTCGCTGTTCATGGTCGGAGGGAAAAAGAGAGGGCTTATCGAGGCACTCATATTCGGCGCAGCAGTGTTCGGTATCATCGTCGGCGCATACCTGCTGTTGGGTGGTTTTTTCGACTTTTCGCAGATAACCTCAAATCTTGAAAATGAGATGGGTATCAGCAGGGATAGCTTCGTGTATGTTGCGTTGTATATCTCGTTCGTCAACTCTTTTCTTGAGGAGTTCTTTTTTAGGGGCTTTGCCTGCCTTAAATTACAGCGGTATGTGTCGAGGCGTACAGCGTATCTGTTCAGCTCGCTGAGCTTTGCGGTGTATCACATCGCAATGATGTGGGTGGCATTTGAGCCGCCGCTTGTGGCGCTGTCGCTGGTGGGTCTGGTGGTTGGCGGACTGATATTCAACTTCTTCAACGAGAGGTACGGAAACCTCTACATATCTTGGCTGATACACATGGGTGCAAACTTTGCGATAAACGGCATAGCAATGCACCTTTTCGGAATAATTTAAAGAACGGAGAAAACTATGAGCTGGAGAGATAATCTGATAAAGATAGAGCCTTACGTTGCAGGCGAGCAGCCCGACAAAAAGGACTTCATCAAGCTTAATGCGAATGAGAACCCCTATCCCCCTGCGCCTGCGGTGCAGGAGGTGTTGGCAAAGTTCAGGGCTGAGGGACTGAAAAAGTATCCCGATGCAAATGCTAAGCCCCTCGCAGAGGCGATAGCTAAAAGGGCGGGCTTAAAGCGTGAAAATGTGTTTGTTGGAAACGGCTCGGACGATGTGCTTGCGCTGTGCTTCAGGGCGTTTTTCAACAGCGACAAGCCTGTTATCTATCCCGACATCACATATTCGTTCTACCCTGTATGGTGCGATATGCTCCGCATCCCGTATGAGACCATCCCCGTTGATGCTGATTTCAACATCAATGCGGCGGATTATGCAAGGGAAAACGGCGGTGTTGTCATCGCAAATCCCAATGCTCCAACCAGCATCGGCAGAGGGCTTGACTTCATCCGTGAGATACTTGATGCAAACAAGGACAGCGTTGTCATCGTTGACGAGGCTTATGTTGACTTCGGCGGAGTGAGCGCAGTGCCGCTCCTCGCAGAGTATGAAAATCTCGTTGTAACGCAGACCTTCTCAAAATCCCGCTCAATGGCAGGCATGAGGATAGGCTGCGCTCTCGGAAACGCTGAGATAATCAGTGCGCTTTACGCTGCGAAGGACAGCTACAATTCCTACCCCATGGACAGCGTAGCTATCGAGGCAGGCGTAGCCTCCGTTGAGGATGAGACATATTTCAGCGAGACCATCGAAAAGGTCATTGCCACAAGGGACAGGCTTACGAAGGAGCTTCGCTCCATGGGCTTTGAGCTCCCCGACAGCTGTGCAAACTTTGTTTTTGCCAAGCATGAGAAGTATAGTGCAAAGGACATCTGCGAGTATCTGAAAACGAGGGATATCTATGTGCGCTATTTCAAAAAGCCGAGGATAGATGACCGTCTGCGCATCACCATCGGCACTGATGAGGAGATAGATGCCCTTATCGCTGCGCTTAAAGATTATATCGGTGCTTGATACATGGCATTCAAGATAAGGATGAACCCGCTTAAATGGCGCACCGAGCTTGTCAGATACATTCCCGAGGAGGGTGAAACCGATGTGGAGATACCCTCAAAGGTGAGCTATATCTGCGATGAAGCGTTCATGGATTGCGCCGAGCTGTGCTCAGTGACTATCCCCGACAGGGTATCGTATATCGGAGTAAAGGCATTTGCAGGCTGCAAAAAGCTAAAAAGCATCACTCTGCCGTCGAAGCTGAAGTTCATCAGCGAAAAGACCTTTGAGGGCAGCGGACTTGTATCCGTTGAGCTCCCCGAGGGTCTGCTTTCGATACGGGCGAGCGCATTTTCAGGCTGCCACGCTCTCACGACGCTGAAGCTTCCGCAGGGCTTGAAAAATCTGGGCGGCTCAGTGTTCAACGGGTGCAGCTCATTAAAAGAGATGGATATTCCCGAAAACGTGGTACATATCCCCGACAATTGCTTTTATGACTGCATATCTCTGCGGCGCTTGACATTTCCGCAGGGGCTTGAGATTGTTGGAAAGTGCGCCTTTTTGGGCTGCACATCCCTTGAGCAACTGGATTTTCCAAGCGGCGTGCTGGAGTGGGGCTGGATGCCGTTTTACAAATGTACATCGCTTAAATACATTGATTTTGGTGAGAGCCAACTGTCCGAAATGGCAATAGTTGAATCGCCGTTTGAGTCTAATCAGTCGCTGAAGGCGATATACGCACCCAACCTGCAGGTCAAGGACTGGACTACTGCGTTGAACGACTGTTGGAGGTCGTTTCAGTGCTTCGTTGCTGCAGGGTACATGGAGCTCTCGCTGGGTGGGCGACATTTCGACGAGGATACCGAGCTTGCATTTTATTACTACATCGTAAACGAGATAGACGAGATGGTATTTCTGATGCTGCGTAACCCTCTTGTTCTTGAGTTTTACATTAAGCGCAAGCTGCTTTCCGCAGAGTATGTTGCAAAGCTGCTGGAGATGGACGAGGTCAAGGGCAGGGTAGATGTTACGGCAAGCCTGCTTGAGTACAGGCGCAGCATTGGCTTTGACGTTATTGATTATCAGTTGTGACATAATAATAGAAAGACCCGACAGCAGATGCTTTCGGGTCTTTGCATCCGAGAATTTACATTATGCGGTTGACATCCGCAGGTAAAAGGGTGTATAATTAATAAAAGCCCGTTTTCTGTCGAAAGCGGGCGAAATGCACCTATAGATAAAGACATCAAGGGGGAAATAATATGAAAGAAACGCTCAATTCGACAAAACTGCATATTGCAACAGTCATCGGGTTTTCGCTGATAGCTGTCGTTGGTATAGCGGTGTTCGTGTTATGTTTTGCGATTGTACCGTTGGTGGTGGGCATTGCTGCGGCTGCGGTTGCTATAGCAGAGCTCGTCACAAAGCGTTTTCCGCTGTACGCAGGCATTGCTGTTATGGCGGTGCTGGTGTTCTCGTTGCAGATAGCAGGGCCTATCATCCCGAGGGGCAAGGAGAGCTATGTTCAGCAGCATACATATCTCTCGGCATTGCTGAGGGAGAGCGTTGCGCACTTCCCCGACAGCCTGCCTGATAGCGTTGAGGATTATTCGTTGAGCTATTCCTCGTTATTTGAGGCAAATATTGCAAACTACACCTTGCAGTTCCGTACAGATGTTGACAGTGCGGCGCAGCTTTCCAATATTGCTGAGCAGACCGCATTGACAACTATCAACCTCACCGACTTTATTGAGGAGACCGACCAGTATCTCCGCAAGCTTGAGCTGATAATGGGCGATAATGGCTCCACACTTCCGTTGGAGAT
Organism: Oscillospiraceae bacterium; assembly: GCA_045544715.1. GTDB lineage: Bacteria > Bacillota > Clostridia > Oscillospirales > Ruminococcaceae > CAG-115. The sequence continues at coordinate 21,332 of JAZPZN010000102.1, forward strand.
ACCCGACAGCATCACCGACCCTGAGGGCTGGCGAATTCATGTGCAGTACAGCAGCTTCAAGGATCTATATCCACGCACTGGTGCGGTGCTTGTTAATGTTGCAAGCGGCGAGGTGTGCTATATCAGACAGGGATAACATATTGTAAATGTATAGTCAAATTGCACAAATTTAGCGATTTATAGCTTTATTGTGGCAAAATCTATTGACACTTGCCTGCAAAAGTGTTATAATGTCAACGTAGAAAACAGACTTAAAAAGCCCGCTTCTGCGGGCTTTTTGGTGACAATATCATTTAAGGAGAAAACTAAAATGTCGATGAATTTCAAGAGAAAGCTCCCTGTTCCCAAAGAGGTCAAGGAGATGTATCCTCTCTCTGAGGAA
>JAZPZN010000103.1:0-8113 GCA_045544715.1 Oscillospiraceae bacterium
GCGATCAGCTTTTTCATTGTAACTCCTCCATAATATGTATTTTAGAACAGCGCAATTATAACACAATAAGTGCTTTTTCAGAAATAGGGTGTTCGATCATAAAATTCTGTGCATCGATGATCAACTTCAAAACCGCATCTCCAAAATCATAACTGCCCGCATCTTCTTTTAGCTTTATTCCTGCGTCAATATATCCATTGTATCCCAAAACCGATTTTTCAGGCTGCATACAACGGAGAATATACTCTCCTGTCTCATTTAATTGAATGTCAACACAATAATTATGGTGGCAAAATGCTTTCCACGATTTATATTTTGTGTATTCACACCATTTTTCTACAGAATCATTAGTAATCGGTTGGCTGGCGATAAAAGCAAAAGCATCTAAAACTGCTTGCCCGATTTTGTTTTTATCACTATAATCATCTACAGATATTGCAAAGTCCACCGTTGTTCTATGTCCGGCACTATGTTTAAGATAAGGCATTATAACCATTCTGCCCTCACCTACATATACATCAATATTCCAAGGATAGGGTTGCATATATTTCTCCTAAAGCTTTCTTAACAAATAACTTTTATTAATTATATCACAATCATCTTCATTTTGCAACACCCGTCGCTATTTTGGTGAAATTTGCATAACAAATAGCCCCGTACATTTCTGTACGGGGCATATCGTTTTAGTTATTCTGCCAACTTACAAGCTACAGATTACTTGGAGAGCTTCTGTGCCTTGTAGGAGGTGTGCAGGATCTCGTGAGCCTTGTGGCTGTTAGGCTCGCCAAGGAACTCATCGTACAGAGCCTTAACATCGGGGTTCTCGTGGGAGAATCTCAGAGTGTTAGCCTCGTCGATGCTGTACAGAACCTTAGCTCTGTCAGCACGGATATCTGTGAAGTTACGAACCTCAGCAGGCTGGATGATCTGACCACCGCCGTTTACGCAGCCGCCGGGACAACCCATGATCTCGATGAAGTGGTAGTTAGCCTCGCCAGCCTTAACCTTCTTGAGAAGAGCCTTAGCGTTAGCAAGACCGCTAGCGATAGCAACCTTAACTTCCATACCAGCAACGTTGTAAGTTGCCTCCTTGATACCCTCTACGCCACGAACCTCCTTGAACTCGATAGGAGTGCCATCCTTCTTGCCCTCGAGAGTCCAAACTGCAGTTCTGAGAGCTGCCTCCATAACACCACCTGTCGCGCCGAAGATAACTGCTGCACCAGTGCCAGTGCCGAGAGGGCTGTCGCACTTCTCATCGGGGAGCTGGTTGAACATGATGCCTGCCTTCTTGATGAGGCGAGCAAGCTCTCTTGTTGTGATGGAGATATCTACATCAGGAACACCTGCTGCGCTCTGGTCATCTCTACCAAGCTCAAACTTCTTAGCTGTACAAGGCATTACGGAAACGCTTACGATGTTCTTGGGATCAATACCGTTCTTCTCTGCGAAGTAAGTCTTTGTAACAGCACCGAACATCTGCTGAGGAGATTTGCAGGAAGAAAGGTTGGGAATAAACTCAGGGAAGTAGTTCTCGCAGTAGCGGATCCATCCGGGAGAGCAGGATGTAATCATGGGCAGTGCGCCGCCGTTCTTAACTCTGCCGAGGAACTCGTTAGCCTCTTCCATAATGGTGAGGTCAGCGGAGAAGTTGGTATCAAATACCTTGTCAAAGCCGAGACGACGCAGAGCTGCAACCATCTTGCCCTCTACATTTGTGCCTACGGGATAGCCGAATGCTTCACCGAGGGATGCACGAACTGCAGGAGCAGCCTGTACAACAACATACTTCTCGGGATCAGCAATAGCATCGAGAACCTTCTGAGTATCATCCTTCTCAGACAGAGCGCCTACAGGACAAGCAGTGATACACTGACCGCAGGATACGCAAGCTGTCTCAGCGAGAGGCATATCGAATGCGCAAGTGATCTCTGTAGCAAAACCACGCTCGTTAGCGCCGATAACGCCGATGCCCTGTGTCTTAGCACAGACAGCAGCACAGCGACGGCAGCTGATGCACTTGCTGTTATCACGATACATATGAGCTGCACTGCAATCAATGTCAGAGGGTGTCATAGCACCATCGAAACGTGTAGCGTCAACGCCGTACTCCTCACAGAGAGCCTGCAGCTCGCAGTTTCCGCTTCTTACGCAGGAGAGGCAGCTCTTGTTGTGGTTAGAGAGCAGCAGCTCAAGAGTTGTCTTTCTGCTTTCGATAACCTTAGGAGTAGCTGTGAAAATCTCCATGCCCTCGTTGATGGGGTATACGCAGGCAGCAACAAGACTTCTTGCGCCCTTTACCTCAACTACGCAGATACGGCATGCGCCGATAGCGTTGATCTCCTTGAGGTAGCAGAGGGTAGGAATTCTAATACCAGCAAGACGGCAAGCCTCCAGAATGGTAGAACCAGCAGGAGCCTGGCAGTCAATACCGTTTATCTTAATATTAACCATAATTAACTGTTCCTTCCTTTCATTAACCCTTAACGATAGCCTTGAACTTACAGCTGTCGATACAAGCGCCGCACTTCACGCACTTGTTAGTGTCGATGGTGTAAGCAGCAAGCTTCTTACCGGGAGCAACATAATCTGTCTGAGTGATAGCACCGGCAGGGCACTTCTTAGCACACATACCGCAGCCGAAGCACTTGTCCTTAACGATGCTGAACTGGAGCAGATCCTTACATACGCCTGCAGGGCACTTCTTGTCCTGAACGTGTGCAATATACTCATCCTTGAAATACTTGAGTGTGGAAAGAACGGGGTTGGGAGCTGTCTGACCAAGGCCGCAGAGTGCGTTATCCTTGATGTAATAGCAGAGCTTCTCAAGCTTGTCGATATCCTCCATAGTAGCCTTACCGGAGGTGATCTTCTCGAGCATCTCGTACATACGCTTTGTACCGATACGGCAAGGAGTACACTTACCGCAGCTCTCATCAACTGTGAACTCGAGGAAGAACTTAGCGATATCAACCATACAGTTATCCTCGTCCATTACGATAAGTCCGCCGGAGCCCATCATAGAGCCGATAGCGATGAGGTTATCGTAATCGATCGGGATATCGAGGTGCTCAGGAGGAATGCATCCGCCGGAAGGACCACCTGTCTGTGCAGCCTTGAATGCCTTACCGTTAGGAATACCGCCGCCGATCTCGTAAATTACTGTACGCAGAGATGTACCCATAGGAACCTCTACAAGACCAGTGTTGTTGATCTTACCACCAACAGCGAATACCTTTGTACCCTTAGACTTCTCAGTACCCATAGCAGCGTGCCACTCAGCACCGTTGAGGATGATCTGAGGAACGTTAGCATAAGTCTCAACGTTGTTGAGAACTGTAGGCTTCTCGAACAGACCCTTAACTGCAGGGAAAGGAGGACGAGGACGAGGCTCACCTCTGTTACCTTCGATAGAGGTCATCAGAGCAGTCTCCTCACCACATACAAATGCGCCTGCACCGAGTCTCAGACCCAGACGGAAGCTGAAGTTTGTACCGAAGATGTTGTCGCCCAGCAGACCCTGCTCCTCAGCCTGGTCAATAGCCTTCTGAAGTCTTCTTACACCAATAGGATACTCTGCACGAACATATACATAGCCCTGGTTTGCACCGATTGTGTAACCTGCGATAGCCATAGCCTCGATCAGAGCGTGGGGGTCACCCTCCAGAACGGAACGGTCCATAAATGCACCGGGGTCGCCCTCATCTGCGTTACAGCAAACATACTTCTGATCAGCGTCCTTTACGAGGTCCTTAGCGAGCTGCCACTTGCGTCCTGTGGGGAAGCCTGCACCGCCTCTGCCTCTCAGACCGGAGTCAAGCAGGCACTGAACAACGTCATCCTGGCTCATAGAGGTAAGAACCTTATAGAGAGCCTGATAACCGTCACGAGCTATGTACTCGTTGATATTCTCGGGATCGATAACGCCGCAGTTACGCAGAGCAACACGATTCTGCTTTGCATAGAATGCAGTCTCATTGAGGGACTTGATGGTATCGCCGTCAACAGTCTCCTCATATAGATACTTCTTAACAGGATTACCGTTCTTGAGGTGCTCCTCAACGATCTCGGGAATTCTGTCTACGGATGCGTGAGCATAGAAAGAGCCCTCGGGATATACGATCATGATGGGGCCACGTGCACACAGACCGAAACAGCCTGTTGTAATTACATTAACCTTGTCCTGAAGACCAGCCTTAGCGATCTCGTCCTTCAGGCACTCAACAATTTTCTTGGAGCCGCTGGAGTCACAGCCTGTACCACCGCAGATGAGGACATCCTTGATGCCGGTGTCTTCGCAGTTGATACGTGTCTTTACGACAGCAGCTGTGCTTTCCTTAACAGCGTTAAGCTCCGCAATAGTCTTAATCATAGCTTAATCCTTCCTGTTTCGTTAAAATACTATTCTATCAGCAATTACTCGTACTTAGCGAGGATACCCTCAACATCGTCAACAGTGAGGTTACCATAAACATCCTCATTAACTGTGAGTACGGGAGCAAGACCACATGCACCGATGCAGCGGCAAGCGTCGAGAGAGAACTTACCATCAGGGGTGATCTCGCCGCCCTTGATGCCAAGCACCTCAGAGAACTTGTTGAAGAGGTCGCCGGAGCCCTTAACGTAGCAGGCAGTACCAAGACAGACGGAAATTCTGTACTTACCCTTGGGGTTGAGGGAGAACTGAGCGTAGAATGTTACAACACCGTAAACCTTCTCCAGCGGAATATCCATGCCCTCTGCAATCATGGTCTGCACTTCGATAGGAAGGTAGCCGTAGATGTCCTGAGCCTTCTGAAGAACGGGCATCAGAGCGCCACGGTCATCCTTGTGCTCAGCGATGACAGCCTTCAGCTGAGCTTCCTGCTCAGCAGTTCCGGCAAAAGGAACTGCGCATTTCTTAAAAGCCATTTTTTAGCCTCCTTAATATACTCGCCGCCGCTTGTCGGGCAGCTAACTTTGTTATCCGCAATAGCGGAAATACCACCGCAACTTCCATACCTGCAGCGATATTAATCGTGAAAATATTATCACGGTTATACGATTTATATTATAGCATACCTTTAATAAAAAATCTACAAAAACAGACACAGTTTTCTGTAGAAAAAAATCAAATTTTATTATGAATTATGCACAAATTTGATAAAAATATATCAATTAGTCATTTCTAACTGTTAAATCTGTCTAATTCTCGCATCCCTTTGCCAAAAAGACCTGAGAAGAAAATCTTCTCAGGTCTCCGAACATTTAGTTGTTATCTCAGCATCAAATTATCTACCAAATCACTCGTTATATGCAAAGCCCATTACTCCGAAATAAACAGCCTCGCCTTCAGGGATCCTTACCTCAACGGTGTGCGATGCACTCTCATCGTTATCGATAAGATAAGCTGTAACAGGATTGTTCCAACCGTCAGAGTAATTAGAGGTAACAGTATTAACCAGCTCACCGTCAACATATATCTCAGCTGTTCCGTATTTTGCACTGTTGTTTGCTTTCAGTATCATTCCGAGCTTCTTGCAGGTGATATCAAACTTGATGGATGCACCGGTGTCACCTCTGAACTGCCAACCATTTGGGAACCAATGATGAACATTAGCCTCTGAGAATCCTACCAACTCTGGAACAAAGCCTTCAGTAGTGCTTTCAAGGAACTTCATATTAGTATATCCGCCACTGAATATAGCCTCGGGAAGGGTGTTGTCCACCTCACCCTCAGTAATACCTGTAGCCAGCAGCTCCTCAAAATAGTGCACAATGAAATCAAGGATGATTAGGCTTCCTTCAACATGGGGATGAGACTGGTCGCCGGAATAGTCATCCCAAGTCATACGACCCTCCTGCATCTCTACCCATATGGAATCGGGCAGACTTATCATGGGAAGATCATAGTTTTCGCCTATCTCGCTCATGTGGGGCTGACAGGTGTGACCATTCTCAACTATTGTAAACAGCAGGACTACTGCAATGTCACGCTCATTCTCAAGCAGTGTGCGCACAAGTGACTCATAAGCCTTTTTATATTCAGTAGCATTACCGTCATTGACTGCAAACTCAACAAATACGATATCGGGATCATAGCTCAGCACATCACGTTCAAGGCGCATATTACCAAGAAGCGAGGGGGTACCGCTCAAACCTGCATTGACATAATTGATCGTTGCATCGGGATACTGCTCACCAAGCCAGTTGCAGGTCATCTTTGCCCACTTCTGCTCCACGTCGAGAGTAAGATTGTCGTGATATCCCTCAGTTATAGAACCACCAATAAATGCAGCGGTTATCTCCTCTCCGTTTGCGGCTCTGCGAAGCACATTACTCATACGTGTAGTATCACCGAGTGTCATCAGAGAGCGTTCCACCATAAGGTCGTAGATCTCATCCTCAGTAAGGGAGGAATAATCGATCTCAGGCTCAGAGGGCTCTGCAGGGACAGTAGTATCCTCAATGGAAACAGAAGTATCCTCGGCAGGCGCAGAGGTGCTAACATCAGAAGTATCCTCAGCAGGGGTACTATCCTGCACAGTTGCATCGGTGGAAATATCAGAATCTGTAGCTTCACCACCGCTGCACGCAGTCAGCGTCAGAAGCATCGAAGCCGCAAGAGCGGCAGCAAGAAATCTCTTCATAATCGTTCTCCTTTTGTCGTTTTTAGGATAGTAACATTGTAGCATATTTACAAGCAAAAAGCAACACATAAATTTTGAACTTATTTTTGTTTTTTCAACAAGCCAGACATAATATCCCATAATATTCAGTAATATAACCTCCAGTTCCTGCATATTATTAACCGAATATGTGAAAACAACGGAGGTAACAAATGATAAGGAAAAAGATCATCGCAGCCTCAGCAGGTACAGCAATGCTTACCGCAGTGGCTCTTATCCCGGGAGGGGCTTCAGCGGGTGACATCATCACCACTGCAGTGGATATCACTGCGAATACAGCTTATATTGCAGCAGGAGTTATTCCCTCCTCAGAAGATAGCGCAACAGCAAAAGAAAGCATGAAAAAGAAAAAAGGCATCTCAGAAAAAGCACAAATCACCATCGAAGAGAGTACCGAGCCTTCATTTGAGCATGAAACCAGCTTTAGAGAGGATATATATCCAATAGTTATCCCCGAGCCCATTACCGAACAACAACCGACACAACCGTCAGAGCCACCATCGGGCATTGTTATTTCACTGAATATCAGCGACTATGATGATGGGCTGGATTATACGGCAGAGGGCACCGCCAGCGGAAATATATACCGACAGCACCGAGGACGCTATAATGGATCAGACTACATCGATCTCAGCAGTGGAGCCCAAGTACGAAACTGCACTTTCCATACCCCAGAAGAGCTTGCAGAGGAAAGCTTGTTGCTCCCCGACCTGCGTCTAGCAGCAACGGATGAGCCACAGGTGCTGATAATTCACACTCACACCACCGAAAGCTTCGATCCATATCAGAGAGACTACTACGACGAAAGCTTCCCATGCAACTCGCAGGACAGCGACCACAACATGGTAGCAGTCGGCAAAGTGCTTGCAGACACCCTCGCAGCAAACGGAATATCAGTAGTGCACGATGGTACTATACACGATTATCCCAATTATACAGGAGCTTACGACCGAAGCGAAGCAACCATACGCTCGCTCCTTGAAGAATATCCATCGATAAAGATCATCATCGACCTGCACCGTGATGCAATGGTAGAGGCTGACGGCAGCCGTATCGCACCAGTGACCGAGATCGACGAAAAAAATGCGGCGCAGTTCATGATAATCGCAGGCTGCGATGACGGCAGATTTGGCAATATGCCAAACTATATGCAGAATTATCGTCTCGCCTGCCTATTTCAAAATAGCTGCGAGGAGCTTTATCCGCAACTTGCCCGTCCTATCCTGTTCGATTATCGCAACTACAACCAACATATATCTAACGGCTCACTGCTGATAGAGGTGGGCAGCCACGGCAACTCCCTCGACGAGGCGCTCTACACCGCAGAGCTTCTCGGAAACGGTCTGGCGGATGCACTTCATACAATAACAGAATAGCAAATGCCCCGAGGTCACTCGGGGCATTTATCATTAAGTTATGCTTATACCATGAGAGAAATAGGTCTG
>JAZPZN010000104.1:0-13658 GCA_045544715.1 Oscillospiraceae bacterium
CTCGCAGATAACAGCTATCCAGTTTGAGGACAAGTATCGTGAGCTATACGCTGAAGGCGTTCGTGAGATCATAGTTGATGTTATCAACGCAGCAGGCTCGCAGACCTTTGCAAGTGCAAACATGGCGAAGGAAGCCGTGGCTGAGGATTGCCCTGAGCTGAAGATATACACCGTTGACAGCCAGAACTACACTCTCGGATATGGCTATCCCATCGTAGAGGCTTGCAGAAAGCTTGATGAGGGTCAGAATGTTGAAAGCGTAGTTGCATATCTTGAGGATTGGGCAAGACATATCGAGGCATTCATCATCGGTTTTGACCTGCGCCACATGAAGAAGTCGGGCAGGATCACCGCTGCAGCCTCCTTCCTCGGCGAGCTTATGGGCTTGAAGCCTCTCATCAATCTCTACGCAGGAAAGACTGAGGTGCTGCGCAAGGCGAGGGGAGAAAAGGCTGTTATCGATGCAGCTATTGAAACTATCTCCGCCCGCATGATACCCGAAACTCCCTGGTGCGTTATCACCACCACTCGCCCCGAGTGCGAAAAGGAGTTCATCGATAAGATGACCAAAAAGATAGGCTACCCTCCTGCAATGGTGCTGCCCTGCGGTGGTGTCGTATCCTGCAACGCAGGCCCCGATATGATAGGTGTGCTTGTAAGAGGCCCCGAGAGGGCATGATAAAAGCGGTGTTCCGCTGAGTTAATAATGCTTCGCCGCAGTGCTGCTGAGGGTTTGCCCCTTGCAGTGCTGCGGTGATTTTGCTTTTTTAGGGGCTTCTTTACATATTTTTTTATCCACCCCCTTGACAAGATATTGTATGTGTGATATAATGACATTGTGATATCAAAGTGATATCAAATTGAAGATAGCTTGACAGGAGGTAATTTTATGGATACCAACAAGAACAAAATGTATGAAGAGCGTGCGCTGCATGCTGCAAACGGCTGGGCAGTGCTCATTCTCACAACTCTGCTTTTACTGGGAGCGCTTGCCCTTTTGATACTTGGCGGCAACGAGCTTGATGTTAACGGCAGCACCCTCGGCGGCGTTATGCTGGGAATAGGCATAGTATGGCTATGCATTGGTTGGTTCCCCTATCTCGGTCTGAAGGTGATAAAGCCTAACGAGGCACTTGTTCTTACACTGTTCGGTAAGTATATCGGCACTCTCAAGACAGAGGGCTTCTATTTTGTAAACCCCTTCTCTACTGCTGTAGTGCCCGGTGCTGCGGATCAGTCGATCACTCTTTCAGCCGATAAGGTGGCACTTCAGACAGCAAAAAGCAAGATATCCCTCAAGGCACTTACTCACGACAACCACAAGCAGAAGATCAACGATCAGATGGGCAACCCTATCGAGGTGGGCATCGTTGTTATCTGGCGAGTTGTTGACACAGCAAAGGCAGTGTTCAATGTAGATAACTACACTGATTTTCTATCAATACAGGCAGATTCCACTCTGCGTGATGTAGTTCGCTGCTATCCCTATGACAGCACCGACAGCGATGAAAAGACCCTGCGTGGCTCTGCGCAGGAGGTGTGCGAGCTTCTCCGTGAGGAGCTGCAGAAGCGTGTTGTGCAGGCAGGCTTAGAGATCATCGAGGCACGCATCACTCACCTTGCATACTCTCCCGAGATCGCTGCTGCGATGCTTCAGCGTCAGCAGGCTACCGCAGTTATCGAGGCACGTCAGAAGATCGTTGACGGCGCAGTGGGCATGGTTGAGATGGCACTGACAAAGCTCAGCGAGAACAACGTTTGCGAGCTTGATGAGGAGCGCAAAGCGCAGATGGTGAGCAACCTCCTTGTAGTCCTCTGCGGAAACAAGGACGCACAGCCCATCGTCAATAGTGGCTCCATCTATTGATCGCTTGAACATAGTTATGAAAGGAGGGCGCAGCAATGGCTGAAGAAAAGGAAAAGAACGGCAAAAAGCAGGTACCTCTGCGCCTTTCCGCAAAGCTTTATGACGAGCTGATGCGCTGGGCGGAGGACGACTTCCGCTCAGTTAACGGTCAGATAGAATACCTGCTTACAGAGTGCGTGAAATACCGCAAAAAGCACCCGAAAAAAGATGATGAAGAGTAAGTTGTTTTTAACGGAGGTACAAAATGGGTGAAAATGTGATCCTGCTTTTCTGCGTTATGCTAATGCCGATAACGATGGTGATAACAGGACTTGTAGTATGGAAATGCCCTGCGGAGTATAAAGGACTTGGCTACCGCACCGCTATGTCGGAGAAGAATCCTCTTACTTGGCGAATGGCCCAGATAGTCGGCGGAAAGGCATTCTTTTTCTGCTATCTGCCGTTAGTGCCGATATCGGCGATTGCGCAGTCGATACCGATAATCTATCACTTTTCTGAAGATCTGGCAACGATAGTATGCGTGTTCGTCGTATTTCTACAAGTGATAATGATGGCGGTCGCAGTAGGCATTACAGAAAGCACTCTCAAAAAGCACTTTGACAAAAACGGAAATCCAAAGCAATAAAGGAGAATCCCTATGAAAAAACTATCAGCCTTATTGCTGTCAGCGGTGGTGTCGCTGTCGGCGCTTGCTCTCCCGGCGTATGCGGAGGAGAGAACAACTCCTTCAGGGCTTAGCTATGACGAGATAGGCTCTGCTATTGAGGAGTTCGCTTCGGACAAGAAATATGCGTCCTTCGGCACAGCGGTGTTCGATGGGGATGAGGTGCTCTACAGCGGTCATTTCGGCTATGCAGACCGAGAGAACGACATCCTTGCGGATGACGACACTGTTTACGAGTGGGGCAGTATATCTAAAATGTTCACATGGGTGAGCGTTATGCAGCTCTACGAGGACGGAAAGATAGACCTCAACGAGGATATTACTACCTACCTCCCCGACGGCTTTATGAAGCCCCTTGCCTACGACGAGCCGATAACGATGATGCACCTGATGAACCACACAGCAGGCTTTCAAGAAACTATCTATCCTATCGAAGCTGCAAACGAGGCAGACATAGTATCACTGGGCGAGGCTCTGAAGGCAACTCAGCCTGCGCAGATAAGCAGGCCAGGCGAGATAACAGCCTACAGCAACTGGGGCGCAGCCCTTGCAGGCTACATAGTTGAGTGCGTAAGCGGCGTAGATTACGCCGAGTATGTGCGTCAAAACATTCTTGTACCACTTAAAATGGAGCACACCTCCGTCGCTGCCGATTACAGGGATAACGAGTTCGTACGTACACAGCGTGAAAAGCTCAAGGCTTATCTCATAATGGAGCAGATGGGAACCACCATCGATATGCCCCTCGGCACGATGATGAGCTATATCCTGCTTTATCCTGCGGGCTCAGTTACTGGAACTCTGGAGGATATCACAAAGTTCGCACAGTCGTTTGTGGATGAGGATGCTCCCCTTTTCGACAAGCCCGAAACCCTGGAGCTTATGCTGACTGCGACCTCCTATTACGGTGACAGCGATGTACCGAGAAATCATCACGGCTTATGGGCAGGGGCTCACGCAGTTGACACTCTCGGTCACGGCGGAAACACAAATTCCTGCTCCGCACAGCTTACAGTTGACCCTGTATCTAAAATGGGTGTTGTAGTTATAACAAATCAGATGGGCGAAAGCACCTTTACAGGCGGAATTCCCTCCCTTGTACTCGGTGAGTATACAGACAGCGAGAGAGTGAAGAGTGCAGGAATAACCGAGCGTGATGACATCAGCGGAAGCTATGTCAACCGCAGAGGCTTTTTCAAGGGCTTCCCGAAGCTGATGAGCAGTCTTAATCTGCTGCCAGCCATCCCCACCTCTGACCCCGATGTATACGACGCTATGGGGGCAACTCTTACAAGAGTTGCAAACGACCAGTACATCCTTGAGCAAGCAGGAACAGAGATGTTCATATTCGCTGGAAAAGACGGCAGCGGAAACACTAAGCTTGAGTGCTACGTAATGGACTATGTATCCGACGGCTTTTTCTGGGTCAAGTTCGTGACAGCCATCATTTATGCGGTGCTGACTGTAGTGGTATTCGTGCTGCTTATCGTCAAGCTCATCATCCATCTTGTAAAGAAGAGAAAGCCCGATGCAGCAGGCTGGGCTACCTTTGCAGGGCAGATAGCAGGCGTAGTATCAGGTCTGCTGGCGATACTGATGCTACTGCTGGGCATCATCCCGATAACTCAGGCGAGTGCGGCTGTGTGCTGTATCATTCAGATGCTCTGTGCTGCTGCGTGTATCGTTTCTGCAGTGCTGCTGATAAAGAGCCTTGCTACTGACAAGGATGCAAAGAGATTTGCAAAGTTCAGATATGTTGTTTGGACACTGTACAGCGTATTTGTTACAGTATTCATCATCTATTTTGAGCTGTACAATTTCTGGAACGTATGATATAGACGGCGGAGCGGCAACGCTCCGCTGTTTGTCGATAAAGCCTGCTTGCTGCACCTCGGTATCTTGACAAGTCAGCGATTGTACTATATAATAAATATATAAGCAACCGTTACCCCCGAAAGGAGGTTTTTATGAAAACCGAACTCAACGAGCGTATACAGAATTCTCCCGAGCAGCACGTGAACAATGCTCCGCCATCGGATATTCCGCCCGAGGGAGTTACTGTCACCGCTGAGTACACCTATCAAGCGGAATTCACCGCCGAGCCTGCCTCTGAGGAGCATCATCCCACCTATGAGCAGATGGTGCAGCGTGATAACGATCTTATCGATTCGCTGACGGCGCTGCTAAACCGTCACAATGCTCCGCCTGAGCCGCAGTCTGCCGCAGCTCCGCCAAAGCCCGAGGAGAGTGCAGCGGCAAAGTTCTGCTTTGGTATGGTGCGCAAGGGCGTGGGAGTTGTGTCACTGGGTCTGATACTAATATTCATGGGTATAGTTATGCTGGGATGCCTGTTCTCAGCAGAGCCGGACTATCTGATGCCGCTTAAGCTTTCGCCTGCCTGTGCAGTGCTGATAGGACTTGAGCTGCTGCTGCACTATCTCACATCGGGCCCGAGGTTCAGGGTGCATATTCCGTGCCTGTGTATCTCAGCGGCACTGGTCGTTGGCTGCTGCTTTATGGCGACGACCCTTGACAAAAGCTATCGTGAGAGCAAGGAGGAGTACACCAACCGCACTATCTCCGCTCAGCTGTATGATACCAGCTATCAAAATCTGCAGTACATCACCGATATTGAGCGTCTTACTATCGAAACGGATCTCAACCCTGGCGGCGACACTGCAAAGAATGGCATCAAGGGGCTGTCCACTGACGATTATATCTGCATCTCCGCAGTGCTGAGGGGAGGCTTCACCTCTCCGCTTGATTTTGCCGAGGAGTGCAAGAAGATAATGAATTGCTACGTTGTACTCGAGATTCCCGTTACCGAGTACCATTTCACGTTTGAAAGCAGGCTTGCACGCTTTTATCTTGATGTTGACGGCAGATTTATGCAGGATCTCACTGCCGAAGAGCTTGGCACAAAGGTCAGCTATGTATATGTTGAGGATTACGATTACATCGAGGATCTGGAGGATTTCGTTGATCCCGAGAGCATTGAGACCTCCGAGACTGCTGAAGCTGCTTGAAAATAACGCTTTCATAAAATAACAAAGTTCACCGTAAAATTAATAAGTTATCAACAGTGTAATTGTTGCAACTTTCTGAGAAAGGTAATAAAATATGCTTACACAATCAAAAAAAGAAGAGATCTACCGCTGTGTGCTGAAGCAGTATCCCGACAGGGGAATGTACATGATAAAGCGTGTCAGTGACTGGCTTTGCACCAACGGCTACACCCCCGAAAGCCTCGGTTTTTCGGACTTTGAGGAGATGGTAAAGGCATTTCCTGAGGCATTCACGCTCCATGAGGACAAAATCTACATCATCATCAACAGGTGGGAGGAGGCTACGCATAGCACTGCAGGACACCCTGCCGATAATTTTTTCGGCAGCAAGACCCTCACTCTCAACGATGATATCATAGAGATGTCGCAGCAGTCGCTGTATGCACTGACGAAGATACTCGGCAACGGTGCAACAGTGCAGGAGATGAAGCAGATAATATACGACCGCTTTGATGCCGCAAAAACAAACAATCAGCTCAGCTTTTTTGCAGAACGCTACACTTTCCCCGTTGATTATTGCGCCGACGGATATCTTGTAAACGGCATCATCACAAAAAATATGAATACCCACGGCAAAAGCCTGTATTTCAGTTTTGAAAAGACCAACATCTTTACAGGAAATGCCCCACAGTATCACCGTCCTGTACAGCAGAAGCACACTCTCAGCGAAGCTGACAAGGAGGATATACGTCAGCTGCTATGTAGCCAGTTCGAGTGCGGAGTTCCGCTGCACATGGCTGCAGTCAGCAAGGTGCTTACCGATAACGGTCATGATAGGGCACACTACGGATTTACAAAGATGAAGGATATGCTGCAGCAGCTTAGCTTTCTGAAGCTTGAGAATGAAGTCCTCGGCGGAGTTCCGCAGGTCATGATAACCATTCTTGATGCCTCTGCAGTTGCGGCTGAGCCGATAGTTACTGCATCCGAGCCGAGGACATCTCCTGTAGAAAAGAAGAGCGTTGAGCCAAGAGCAGTTTTTGCCGATAAGCCGCTTGCTCCCGCCGAGCCTGTCAGACAGTCTGCGAAGGAGCTGAAAAAGGCTCCCGAGGGCAGACTTGACGAGTTCTGCACACTTCCCACAAAGACCATGATCATCCTGCAGAACTATCTTCAGGAGCATGGCACAAATGCCACCATTGATGAGCTGCGTGAAAACCTCTGTGACGACTACGACGCAGCGGTGAAGGCGCAGAGCTACCGCTATTATGAAACAAAGCTGATATTCCCATGCCGTTATCCCAAAACAGACGGCTCTCCTATTGAGATAGTCACAAAGCCCAGCAACTATGAAAAGCCGTGGTATCTCAGCTATGTTGATTTCAATTGTCATGACACGGCAGCTATAAAGGCTGCGCACCCCGGCAAGCAGCTTGAGCAGTGGGCATTTCTTGGCAGCTGGCAGAGCTTCCTCAATGAGCTGGCTGAAAAGGCGCTTAATGAGGATTGGGATTTTAGTAGCTCTTCTGCCAAAAACAAGCAGATACTTATCCAGTATATAAAGTATACCTTCTACCGTCTCACCTGTGAGAACAAGATATGCGTATCGGAGGATAAGAGCTTTGCAGCCTTCAATACAGGTCTTGTTGACGAGCATTACAATGACATCTATGCCTGCTTCGTTCCCAACGACAGCGAGCTTGCAATGTGGCGTTTTGAGGGCTTCTCAACTGCTGCATCCAAGGGACTTGGTAAGCAGCTTGTAAGTATGTTCAATCCGCTGCCCCAGCCTGCAAAGTATTTCAAGGATAACAAGGATCTGCTGTTCTATCTTGATAAAGAGCTGCACCCCGATTTTGAGCATATTATCATCGATAACTGCCGCAGGCTGCCGCTCAAATTCCTGCAGAATCAGTTCACAGACTGCCCCGAGGCTATGAAGCTCATCGACGACATCCAGAACAGCAGCGGAGCAAGAAAGCACGAGTTCTACAATCAGCTCAGCGAGCTGATCTCTGAAAACTACAAGCTTTTCAACCGCATACAGAACCGCATCAAGGATGCGATCGAGCTTGCCAAGAAGCAGGTGCGCTGGAACTACAAAACAGCTATCCCCTCATACTTCCCTAAGCGCAATACCATGTCGCTGATGCTGCCCCTCTGCCTTACCGACGAGGAGCACCCCGATGTTGCGCTGGTGGTCGAGCTTACGCCCTCCGGTAACTATCAGGGTCAGACGATACTTACCATGTGGCAGGCTTACATCGATGCAAGACTTCTCTGCCGTCCAAACAGTGAGTGGCTCACGCCTAGCAGCGCAGGCTACAGCAACGATGATGACGATGACAGCGAGGACTGATACAACAAAATTATTATCGCCGCAGATAATGTCTGCGGCGATTTTTTTATTTCTGCATACCTCGGACAGGCGGTGCATATAATGCACTATACCAAAAACGGAGGATGTTATGATAAAGGCTAATACATCATGCGTATCTATTCCGCTAAAGGCGGCGGCAGAGCTTGTTAAGATACCGCCCTCGTTGGGCAGGGATGATATTGCAGAGCTGCGGCTGCGCACAGGTCGCAGGGCGGTGGCTGTCACGATAAGGGGCGAGCTTGTTCCGTGCTCGGCGATTCTCGGCATGGAGCAGCTGCGGCGGTGCTTTGACGAGCTCTGCTGCCACTCGCTGCACAGCTTTTCGAGGGAGATACGGGAGGGCTACATAACTCTCAGCGGAGGACATCGAGTGGGCTTTTGCGGCAGTGCGGTGGTTGAGGGCAGCAGCATATCAACGATAAAGGATGTGTCCTCGCTCAACATCCGCTTTGCAAGGGAAGTGAAGGGCTGCGGCGAGGCTCTGTATCCGCAGCTATACAGCGGCGGCATCGTAAGCGTATTGCTGATTGGCGCACCCATGAGCGGAAAGACCACACTCCTGCGTGACCTCACCCGTATGTTGGGTGCTAGGCACACGGTGGCACTGGTAGACAGCCGATGCGAGATAGCTGCCTGCTGCGAGGGTACACCGAGCCTTGATGTGGGGGAGAATACCGATGTGCTAAGCGGCTATCCGAGGGCAGAGGGCATGACGATAGCCCTGCGCTCGCTCAGCCCTAAACTGCTTGTATGCGACGAGCTTTTAGGTGAAAAACAGGCGCTGCTGCAATGCGGTCGCAGCGGAGTAAAGCTGCTAGCTACCGCCCACGGCAGCAGCCTTGAAGAGGTGCGCTGCTCACCTCTCAGAGAGGTGCTGCCTATGTTTGACAAGGTGGTGCAGCTGCGAGGCATCGGAGCATCAGAGGTGTATGAAATGGGGGATATGCTATGCGTTTAGCGGCAGCACTGTTGGCATTTGGGCTCTGCTTTTATTTCGGATGCAGCTGCAGCAGAAGACTGTCGGCACGCTCACTTGCCCTCAGGGAGATATGCACGATGCTGCAGGGCTTTGTGGTGAAGATGCGCTACACCGCACCAACATTTGCAGAGCTTGTTGATAGCAATGATGGCAGCTTTGCCTCTATTGTAAGGCAAAAGCAGCAAGATGGAAATATTCGTGATGCGTGGGCAGCTGCGGCAGGCACTGCGCCGCACTTGACGGAAGAGGCAAGGCAGCTGCTGCTTGGGCTTGGCAAAAATCTGGGTACTAGTGCTGCGGAGGGTCAGCTGAGCTATCTTGAGCTCTGCCTTTCTCAGGCGGAGCAGCTTAGCAAAGCGGCAGATGCTCAGCAGCAGAGACTTTGTAAGCTATACCGCACTGTAGGTGCTCTTTTGGGAGCGGCTGCGGCGATAATGATAGTATAGGGGGCACTATGGATACCGATCTTATTTTCAAAATAGCAGCGGTGGGTCTGATAGTAGCAGTGCTCAATCTGATACTAAAAAAGACCGACAGGGATGAGCAGGCTCTGATGATAACCATTGCAGGCATTATAGTTGTGCTGATGATGCTGATACCTGCCCTCAACGAGCTGATAAACACCTTGAAATCCGTATTTGGAGTATGGTAATACAACAGTGAGGAGTCAGTAAAAATGGATATCACAACTCTTGCTGGCATCGCTGTTATCGCTGCGGTGCTATGCCTTGTTATACGGCAGTACAAGCCTGAGATGGCACTGGGCGTGGGGCTTGCCTGCGGGATACTGCTTCTGGCGGCGGCTGTTTTCATGCTCAGCCCTGCTGTTGAGCTGCTGCGATCGCTGACTGCCTCTGCAGGACTTGACGAGGGGTATGCAACGCTGCTTATCAAGGCATTGGCGATATGCTACATAACTCAGCTTGCCTGCGATTGTTGCCGTGATGCAGGCGAATCCGCCATTGCAGGCAGGCTTGAGCTTGCAGGGCGTGCGGCGGTGGCGGTGATATCGCTGCCTGTACTTACCTCTCTTGCAGAGATAGTGACGGGGCTAATCGCCTAGCAAAACGGAGGAATTGAAATGCAAAGGATATTATCGGCGATATTTGTGGTATTTTTGCTGTTCTTCCTGCCACTGAGGGCGGTTGCCGAAGCTCCACCCGACTACGGTCAGGAGGATATAACGTCAGCCCTGCCGCCCGATGCTGCGAACAGGCTTGAAAACGGTGGAATAACGCCCGATACAGGTGCAGTGATAAGCTTTGAGAGTGCTATAGATGCGCTCTGGCAGCTTATCATTGAGCAGGCAGAAAGCCCCCTGCGCCTTGCTGCGGGGCTTGTGGGAGTTGCGCTGCTGGCAGGGCTGTCAAAAAGCATGGCGGATAATGCGGAAAGCAGCATGGCGAGGGTGTTTGCTGCTGTTGGAGTGCTTGCGGGGGCGGCGATGACGGTCAGTGCCATCGGAGAATGTCTAGGTGAACTAACCGCACTTCTTAGGGATTGCAGCGCATTTATGCTAACATTTATCCCAATCTATGCAGGAATATTGGCGGTGATGGGCAGGGCAGCTTCGGCTAGTGCGATAAATATGACGGTGCTGGCGGCAACGCAGCTGTTCTCGCAGCTGGCGGTGAACCTGCTGATGCCGCTCTGCGGCACAGTCCTCGGCCTGTCGGTGACAGGTGCGGTGCATACAGAGCTGCATACGGACAGACTTGGCGAGCTTATCAAAAAAGTAGTGGTATGGGCACTGGGTCTGCTGATGACGGTGTTCATGGGGATATTGTCAATGCAGACCTTTTCAGCCAACGCAGCGGACAACGTGCTGCTGCGCACTGCAAAGCTTGCGGTTAGCTCCGGAGTGCCGATAGTCGGCGGCACCATCTCCGATGCAGTGGGGACAGTGGCAGGCAGCCTTGAGCTGCTGAAAAGCAGTGTTGGCACGTTTGGCATAGCGGCTGCTGTAGTCATGATAGCCCCCACTTTTATTACAGCTGCAGGCTACAGGCTGGCATTGGCACTGGGGCAGGCTTCGGCTGAGATACTGGGTGCTAAGGAGCTTGGCTCGCTCTATGCTAGCTGCGGCTCGGTGATGTCGATAATAACAGCGGTGATGAGCTGCTTTCTTCTTATGAACGTCATTGCGGTGCTGATAATGCTTGCACTTGGTGCAGGAGGATAGTCGGCGAGATCTACTGTAATACCTGTGCGCTGTCCGCTCAGATGAACTTCAATATCAACAAAAGGCGGTGTCATAATGACTTCTCTCATCACAACGATCTGTATTGCGGCATTGGCACTGCTGTTGCTGAGGATGCTGGTGCCCGAGGGCAAGCTGTCGGGGCAGATGGGGCTGCTGATAGCGGCAGTGTTTTTGCTGACGACGCTAAGTGCGGCGAAGGGTGCATTTACCGATATCGATGTCAGCGGCTACAGCTATGAAAACAGCGTAGGTTACATCAGCTTCTCTGGTGAGGTCAACAGGGAGCTGCAGCAGAAGATATGCACCGAGATGCGTGATAAGATACAGGATATCCTGAAGTGCGAGGGCATCGAGGCGAAAGAAATTCGTATCATCGTTAATATTTCGGGATTGTACAGCATATCTATATCTCGGGTGGAGCTTGTATTCCCCATCGGAGAAGAGCAGACAGCGCAGCGTGCGGGAGAGCTTCTTTCAGGGCAGCTTGAGGATATCGAGATCTTGACAATGACTGAGTGAGAAAAATATGGACTGGATAGCGAAGATTAAAGAGTTTATGTTTGAAAGTGACAAGGGACGGCGGATCGTACTGATATCGGGATTGGCGATAATGGCTCTGCTGCTCATAAGCTGCTTTTTTGGCGGCGGCGACGAGGCGGTGACATTAGATGCCAAGTCGGTGTCGGATACCGAGGCTGCGCTTGAACAAAGGCTTTCAAAGCTGCTGTCGCAGCTTGACGGGGTGACAGACCCTGTTGTGATGCTTACACTTGAGTGCAGCGAGGAGAGCCGCTATGCCACTGACAGCAGCAGCTCACGCAGCAGCAGCGATGGCGGTGAGAGCACGCAGAGCGAGGAGAGCATCGTGCTTAGCGGCAGCTCCCGTGAGCCGTTGCAGACCTCCTCGGTGATGCCGAAAGTAAGGGGCGTTGCGGTGGTGTGCGGCGGCGCACAAGACCCTGCCACACGGGAGCGAGTGGTGAACACAGTTGCAGGTGTGCTGGATATCAGCACCTCACGCATATATGTTACATATTAATTTTGGAGGAACTGACATGAAAAGAATCAACCTTATCTTAGGCAAAAAGCAGATAGTCATCGCATCGTTGACGGTGCTGTTGGGTGCGGCGGTGGCTGCAAACTTCATCTTCTCCGAGCCGACAGGCTCCATCACAGATGATGATATCATCGACAATGCAGCTGAAGTTGCAAACTACGGCGAGGCTGCCTATGTCAGCGCAGATGCTGACACTGCCGCATACTTTGCACAGGCTAGGCTTGACAAGCAGAGCAGCCGTGACGAGGCAGCAGAGGTGCTGCGCAGTATGTATCAGGGTGGAGATCTGACGGTAGACGAGCTTGCTATGGTAGAGGATGATGCAGCGGTGCTCAGCTCGCTTATCGAGAGTGAGAACAAGATCGAAACTCTGCTGAAAGCACAGGGCTTTGAGGATGTGCTCTGCTACCTCGATGAGGATAGTGCAAATATCATCGTAAAGACCTCGGGGCTGGATGCGGCAGGTGCTGCAAAGATCAAGAGCACGCTGCTCGGCGAGCGAGAGGTGACCAGCGACAGGATCACAATTGTTGAAGTCAACTGATTGAATACTGAGCATCTGTTTGTAAATAATAAGGAAAGCCGCCTCTTGAAAAAGAAGCGGCTTTGCGGTTATGAGATATCAGTTTTCTCTGTAGTTGCTGTTGAATACAGGTCTTAGTCTCTGATACAGTGGGACAGTTATCAGTGCAGCAACCGCACCCTTTACAAAGGTGAATGGCATATTGAAAATGACGAGGCACTCCAGCAGCCCGTCAACAGATGGCAGGATAGCCTTGTAAGCCCCGATGATAGCCTCCATCGGCATCATGACGGTGTAAACAGGGTAGACGATGAAATAGTTTGATACGATGCTTACCAGTGCCATAAGTACCGCACCGCACAGGCAGCCGATGATAGCCCGTGAGTATTTCTGGGTATTCCTTGCGATAAGGCCTGCAGGCAGCACAAGGCAACTGCTTAGGATAAAGTTTGAAAGCTCGCCTACTCCGCCGGTTGCGGTAGTCATCAGGCCCTCTAGGTTTTTGATAAGGCACACTGTCACACCCGATACAGGGCCCATCGTCAGCGCAGCCAGCATTGCAGGCATATCGGCAAAGTCAAAGCTGATAAAGCCTGGCATCATAGGCACCTTAAAGCTGATGGTCTCGCTCAGCACTATCGACAGGGCCGCCATAATTGCTGTAAACACCAGCCGCCTTACATCGAACTTTTTTGCGCTTGTGCCGGAGTTGCTTGTGGTTTTTGTGGTTGTTGTTGACATGATTTCCTCCTTGATCTCAGGGATAAGGCTGCTGAAATTCAGCTGGAAACAGAAAGCCCCCGTGCGAAAAAAACACACAGGGGCGGCAAATATGTTGCAAAAAACAGCACATTTGTTCTGATTCTTTCATCCGGACTATCAGGCTCTCGCCATAACCGTCGGTATCGGAATTGCACCGATTCAACCAAAAGGCTCGTGGACTATACCACCGGTGGAGAATTTCACTCCGCCCCGAAACA
>JAZPZN010000105.1:0-32591 GCA_045544715.1 Oscillospiraceae bacterium
GACGACCTTATGCGTCTGTTCGGCGGTGACAGAGTTCAAAAGATGATGGAGACTCTCAATATCGACGAGGATCTTCCCATCGAAGCAACCTTCCTCTCCGGCACTATCGAGAGCGCACAGAAGAAGATAGAGGGCAGAAACTTCTCCATCCGTAAGAACGTACTTGACTTTGACGATGTTATGTCCCAGCAGCGTACCATTATCTACGCTCAGCGTTCCAAGGTGCTTGACGGTGAGGATATCAGCGGCAACATCGTTGATATGATGAACAGCAATATTACAGATACCGTTAACCAGTTCTGCGCAGACAGCGTAGCTGATAACTGGGATCTTGACGGTCTTCGCCGCCACTATATGAACCTTTATGTAATGGACAGCGATCTGCGCTATACCGTTGACGAGCTGAACACCATCACCAAAAAGGATATTATTGAGTTTATCCAGGGCCGTGCAAATCTCATCTACAAGACTAGAGAGGCTGACATGGGCGCCGAGGCCATGAGAGAAGTAGAACGTATCTGCCTGCTGAAGGTAGTAGACAGATACTGGATGGATCACATCGATGCAATGGACGAGCTGAAGAGAGGTATGTATCTGCGTGGCTACGGTCAGAAAGACCCTGTTGTAGAGTACCGCTTTGAAGGCTTTGCAATGTTCGATGAGATGATCGACAATATCAAGGCCGAGACCGTTAAAATGGTGCTGACAGTGCCTGTAAGAGTTCAGAAGCCCCTCCAGCGTGAACAGGTAATGAATCCCGATGCCCCCAATGCAGGCGGCCCCCAGACTCCCTTTAAGGCTGAAAAAAAGCCCGGCAGAAACGATCCCTGTCCCTGCGGAAGCGGCAAGAAATATAAGAACTGCTGCGGCAGCGAAGAATAAGACTAATATCTATCAATAAAACTAACCGCAGCAGCGAGTTGCTGCTGCGGTCATTTTTCAATAAAGAGGCTGACACTATGAACAGAGAAGAATTCAAAAAAGAGCTTACAGGTCACATCATCCCTTTTTGGAACAAGCTGCGTGACGACGTTAACGGCGGATTTACAGGCTTTATGGACAGTGACCTGAAGATAGACAAAAACGGCGAAAAGGGAGTTATACTCCACTCAAGGATACTTTGGTTCTACTCCAATGCTTACCTTGTGCTGAACGACCCCGAGCTGCTGAAATATGCAGAGCACGCTTACAAATTCCTCAGCGAAAAGTGCTGGGACAAGGAGTACGGGGGCGTATACTGGAGCATGAATGCTGACGGTACTGTAAAGGATGATATGAAGCACATCTATTGTCAGGCATTTTTTGTGTATGCAATGTCCAGCTATTACCGTGCAAGCGGCAACAAGGATGCGCTCAAATTTGCTTATGACACCGTTGAGCTTATTGAAAAGCACGGCACGGATGATGTTGCTTATCTTGAAAAGATATCCCGTGACTGGACAACTCTACTCGCTAATGATGAGCTCTCCGAAAATGGACTTATGGCTGACAAGACCATGAATACTACCCTCCACCTTATGGAGGCATATACAGAGCTGTATCTTGCTGATAAAAACGATAAAGTGCTTGAAAGACTCAAGTTTCAGCTGGAGGTCACCTACAACAAGATCTTCGATGCTGAAAATGACAAGCTGCTGGTGTTCTTCGATAAGGAGCTGAACGTTATCGGTGATGTTTACAGCTACGGCCACGACATTGAAGCTACATGGCTCATCGACCGTGCCTGCGATGCTATCGGTGATAAGGACTTTGCAGCAAAGTATGCAGACATGAACAAGCGTATCGTTCGTAAGATCGCTGATATTGCTTTCCACAAGGAAAGCGGCTCACTGCTTAACGAGAGCGATAAGGGTGTAGTAAACACCTGGCGCATCTGGTGGGTACAGGCAGAGGCTATCGTTGGTTTCACAAACGGTTGGCAGCGTTACGGCATTGATGAATACAAGGATATTGCAGAATCTATCTGGGAATACACCAAGGCTAATCTCATTGATAAGCGTGAAGGCGGCGAGTGGCATTCTCAGCTTGATGACAACGGCAACTATGCCGCATTCAAACCCGTCGTTGACCCTTGGAAGTGCCCCTATCACAACGGCAGAATGTGCTTAGAGCTCATCACAAGACTTTCCTGATAAACAACAGTTTTCAAACAAAGCGAGGTCGCTTATGAAAAAACAAATTACCGCACTGCTCGCATCAGTGGTATTGCTGACGGGCTGCTCAAGCGGTGCAGATGTAGCGCAGGAGATCGTATTGCCCATCTACGGTGCGGACACCGTAACATACGAGATCGCTGAAGCGAAATATATGGATATTTCAGATATACAGTCAATGGGTGCGATAATCGGGTATCCTTATGCCACATATCTCACCTATCCATCTAACGTGCAGGTGACTGAATGGAATGTGGTCAAAAACCGTGAGGTGACTGCAGGAGAGGTGCTGGCAGTGCTTGACTCCTCTGAGCTTGATTATGAGATAAATAATCAGCAGACTATAGTTAATGCTGCGTATACCGCCTCCCTTTCAGGTAGTCAGACCGCAAAGCTGCAATATCAAGTGGAGCAAAGCAAGCTTGATATGCTACTTGCCGAAAAGGAGAAGTATACCCTCCGTGCACCCTATGACGGCATAATCTCCTATGTAAAGCGTGCCGCTGTCGGCACTGACGTGGAGCAGGGCGATGTGTGCTGCGCCATATCGGAAACAGACAGAGTTGCCGTTTATATGGAAGGCAATGATGCCAAGAAAGTCCGCTTCGGTCAAAAGGTCACTGTCAAGATCGATGGTATCGAGTATCCTGCCACTGTAGCAGCCGCACCTGATACAGCCCCTGCAACCGCAACAAAAAATTCGCTCAACAGGGCTATCCTTGATCTGGGTGAAGGTGTGTTGGAAAAGATCAGCGAGGAAAATGCCCTTGCGATCGCTGCAGGCTGGGCGACAGTCATCGTCCCTACCGAGCGTAAAAATGTGCTCGCCGTACCTGACAGTGCGGTCAAATCCAGCGGATCCGACTACTATGTCACCGTTGTTGACGGCGAGGAACGCTTTAAGCTGTATGTCACTATCGGCAAACAGCTAGGCGGTTACACTGAGATAATCAACGGCATAAGCGAGGGTGATATAGTAATGGCGGAGGGCAGCGGCATGTTCACCGAGCCCGCCGAACAAGAACAGGACGATCGCCGTCAAGGTGACTGGAACGGCGGAGAATGGTAAATCCCCACAAACGAAGTAATGATCGGAGGTGTTTGACGTGATACTGACTATCACAAATGAAAATTTCAATGAAGAGATAAAAAATAGCGACAAGCCTGCACTTATCGATTTCTGGGCAACATGGTGTCCGCCCTGCATGATGCAGAGCCCCATTGTTGACGAATTCGCAGAAGCGCACCCCGAAATAAAGGTATGTAAGGTGAATGTTGACGAACAGCCTGAGCTTGCAAATATGTTCAGCATTGTAAATATTCCCACTCTAGTATTTGTAAAGAGCGGCAAGACAGATAAGGTGCTTGTAGGACTCAGAAGCAAGGCTCAACTTGAAGCAGAACTCCTGTGACCGACAACAAATCATATTATAGACCGATAGCGAAAAACTATCGGTCTTATGTGTTTTTTATCAGTTATATCTTATCCACATTAAACAGGTATAGACAGGAATGACATTATATGTTATAATTAGATCAATAAGGTTACAGATATGCCAAACTATGGCCATGTTTCATCATCTGCTTATAGAATGCGAAATGCATAACTTTGGTTTTACATCTGTAAGATTGAGAGGTATTATATGAACATAAAATTATCGATCTCGCTGCT
The DNA here is from genome assembly GCA_045544715.1 of Oscillospiraceae bacterium. Classification (GTDB taxonomy): domain Bacteria; phylum Bacillota; class Clostridia; order Oscillospirales; family Ruminococcaceae; genus CAG-115. The sequence goes on from JAZPZN010000105.1 coordinate 3,826, forward strand.
ACTGTGTACAGCAATGTTATTTTTGTCGGGTTGTTCATCCGATACTGATAGCAGTGAAAGCACACCCGATACAACAAGTTCCGTTATCGAATCCACTGAAGCAACGACAGCTTCACCAGCTACAGAGAGTACCACCACACCTACTACACCTTTAGTCACCGAACCTGTAACTACAACAGACGATACCACCGTAAATGAGCCGATAGTCGAAAATGACACATCGCTTTTACAGCTGCGTGAGTCTATGACGGCCGAAAATATGATGGCAGTAGTATATTTTGGATATGCAGAATTTCTGTATGATATCGATACATACGCCTTTATAGCTGAGCGTGCACCCTCAGTGTGTGAAAAATATCCTTTCATTGTCAATATACCTGAGGAAAGAGTGATAGGTGAACACTTTGGTGAGCTTTTCTGTATCATTCCACGTGACGAAGGCTCGACCGTTGCAATAAACCGCCTGCAGCTCGACGAAAATGGCAATTTGGATTACGGTGAGGTCATATATCGCAATGAGATCGGTGATCCTGTGTTACTATACTGTAACAACGGGGCTTTTGAGTCTGACACCCAGGTAAATATCACCGATTCGCAGGGTAATGTTTTTACCTGGTATCCATCAACGGATGACAAGCATGGCATAGCACCCGTCTATGATGACAATTACAATGAAATAATATGCGATCTCACCTCCTACAACGACCTGCTTCAGAACTCTTACAACAGAATGATGAACGAGGGCTGGACTCCCCCTACCGCTGATCAGCTGATCAGCACAAGCTGGGAGGCAGCGGATCTTACGAGTGATGGAAGAGTTGTGGAATATTTCCTTGATATCCACGAGGATACTCTCACTGTACAATGGAACGACGGAATAGATGCTGATAACCACGAATACCCCAACGCCCAATGGGAACTAACCAACGAAAACGGCATCTCCTTACTGAAGATAGATTTCCGTGAATTTGCCGGAGAGCTTACCTATGCGCTACTCATTAGCGATGACAGCACAGCAATGTATACATACATTGATTTTACAGGCGACAGCATTAATGCACGGTGGGAAAGAACAGACAGATACCTCAATCGAACATACGGTTAAAAGCAAAAACAAATAAAGGATGATAACACATGAATATACAGATACAAACCTATGGACTGATAATTCTGTTCATGCTTTTTATCTTCTATAAATCGCATAAGACATTGAAGCTTTATACAGAGCGGGTCTTTATGAGGGCAATGTATATATCTATGGTAAACCTTTTGCTGGATATATCTTCGCTAATATTTATTGCAAACATGGAAAGCCTCCCGCTTTGGACAGTCAAGCTTGTGTGTAAGTCATATATTATCTCACTTGTATGGGAAGCCGTATTTGCACTGGTTTATGTGCTGACCGACGTATACTCTGAGGATCTTCACCGCAAAAGAAGCGTACTGCTGTATGCAATCGCAGGTGTCCAAAGCTTGATAGTGCTTTTTCTCCCAATAAATGTACATTTTGATAAAGACACCTCTTATACATACGGGCCTGCGGTCATGTTGGTGTATTGCTTCGCAGTATTCTACATCGTATCTATATTGCTGCTATGTATCTTCAACAAAAAATTAAGCAGACGACGCAGTTTTGCGGTTATCCTGTGGATGTGCATCTGGCTTGCGGCAGCAGGAATACAGTTTTTGTTCAACAATTTGCTGCTGGTGGGTTTTGCAACGGCAGTCGGCATCCTTATTCTGTTCGTCATCATGGAAAATCCCGAAGCAAATCTAGACAGAAGGCTGGGATGCTTCAACTCCTACGCTTTGGCAGAGTATCTCAGGCACTTGTATAGCAGGCGCACCGATTTTTCTATAATGAAACTCGCCTTGTCTGAGGTGCTCGACGAAAAACTTGGCACTCGCTCCGACGAAATATTGTTGGAGCTGGTTCACACTTACTCAAAGCAAAAGGGAGTGTACGTCTTTCGCAATGTAGATTCGGACGTGACCGTTATCGGTGATAAAAACACCAATTTCAAAATGTTGGCAGAGCAGTCCATCAAATTGTTGAGCAAAAAGGATATTTCATTAAAGAAATACACATCTGTAATAGTCCCCGAAGGGCAGATATTCTCTGACCGTGAAGAGCTTATGGGCTTTCTCGGATACATATCTGACCGACATTCTGACGGCATGATAGTTATAGCTGACGAGCAGATGATAAACAAGCACCGAGAAAAAAAGCTTGTGCAGCAGGAAATAAAAGCAGCCCTTGACGAGGACAGGGTAGAAGTGTTTCTGCAGCCCATATTCAGCAATAGCGAGCAACGGTTCACATCCGCTGAAGCCCTTGTTAGGATACGTCAGCAGGATGGAAGTATGCTTTCACCTGGAATATTCATCCCCGTTGCAGAGGAAAGCGGTCTGATCGTAGAGCTTGGTGACAGGATATTTGAAAAAGTGTGCATCTTTTTGAAAGATCCTGTTGTTAAAAAGGCAGGCATACACTACGTAGAGATCAATCTTTCAGTAGTGCAGTTTGAAAGAGAAGACCTTGCAGACAGGTTGATAGAGCTCACCGAAAAACATGGCATAGCCCCTCAACTTATCAATCTCGAAATTACAGAAACCGCATCTGTTACAGCACGCAATATACTTCTCCGCAATATGAACAGGCTGATCGAATACGGATTTACATTCTCGCTGGACGACTTCGGAAAGGGAGAATCAAACCTCATGTATGTCGTAGAAATGCCCGTATCGCTGATAAAACTGGATTATGATATGAGCAAGGCATTCTTCAGCTCTGAAAAAGCAAAGCAGGTGGTTCACGCAGTTGTAGGAATGGCTCACGGAATGAATCTGAAGTTGGTTGCGGAGGGTATAGAGACCCAAAACGAAATAGATGGAATGGCAGATGCAAATATCGACTATATTCAAGGATACTATTACTCCCGCCCGTTACCTATGGCCGAGTTTCTTGAGTTTATAACAAAACAACTGAATATAGTATAAATACTTCGATCTAAATGCCATATAACACAACAGCCCTGATCAAATTGATACGGGGCTGTTATTATATTACACCGAGGTCATTCTATAGTTTCGACCATTTCATACGCTACGCCATCAGCGGATAACTTTGTGCCAACAAATATCGGCGCAGCCGATCCATCTGCCACTTCCTTTTCAGTGCCATTGGGAAGAGTGCACTGCCACATAGCCCTCGAGAGATTTTTAAGGCCCCAAAGGGCAGGATTCAGCTTATTGCGCACCACCTGTGCTATCACCTTGTCGCCACTATACAGCCTTGCACCGTCAGCAAGGAGGAATGCACCATTGCCTCCCTTTAATGTCAACGGCACAGGATAGTGCTGACCACAGCCGCATATCACTCTGCCATTATCGTCACGGGGTGATGTGGGAAGAAAACTCTGACCGCCACAGCTGCAAAGCGTAATATCGCCACGCAGCCTGATAAGCAGATCAAGCCACTGCTTCTCAATGAGCCTCTTCTCGGGACTGTGAAGCCCCACAGTGAACGAATATGTAAATGCCTCACGGATATACTCAGGCATGATACGCCAAAACTTGATGATATTATTGTGCACCCCTCTAACAGGACGATTGCTATCGTCCTCAGGATCATATACAAACATCGGGTCAAAGCCATAATGCCTACGCTCTGCATCCTCGGTAAGGCACACGCTTTTCAACACTCTGCTGCCCTCAAGGGGGTCCCCTCTCAGCAACAACCGGAACAATACCACCGCCAACGAATAACGGTCGGTCAGTTTATCAGGTGCTTTCTCGCCACGCACTATTTCCGGAGCCATATAGCCTGGCTTTCCAGCAATACCAAGATGCTCACCATAGGGCGCAATATTGTCGCAATCGCAGATAAGCACATCACCGTCGCTGGGGCGGATGAAAAAACCGCCGTCGTTCATATCCTGATAGCTCCTGCCACTGTTATGCAGCTCACGGAATGCAGATGTGATGCGTATTGCCGCATTTACAACACTGTAAAGATCGGAAAACCGCACCCTTGCATTGAGGATATCATGGAAAGGGCGATATTCCGATGGGATAAGCTCCATCAAAAAACCGAAGCTGCCGTCTATCTGCTCCGTAAGCATCAGCGGCATAACAAAAGCGCCGTTCTCCGCACCATCAGCAAGAGAAGAAAGATTCTCCCTGAATATCTCAGGCGATTTAAGCTTGCTTGCAAAATACATCTTCAAAGCATATTCCTTGTCACGAAAACTCGCCTTGTAGACCGTACCCTGTCCACCTGAGCCAAGTACACCCAAAATCTCAGCCTCGCCGCCCAGCTCCATCGGCACTCTGTCACCTATCTTCAGCATCAGAAGCCGCCTCCGCTGATAGAGTCGAACTTCTCCTCAGCAGCTGTTTCAGCAGAGTTTCCGCACCACTCGCATACGGTCTCGTTCTCACCATCCCAGCAGGTTATCTTGCCGCAATCCTCGCACTGAAAAAATCCCTTTGCACCGCAATAGGGGCAGGAGGGATATTCGGTGGTGACATAGATATTGCCGCTTATCTCGGTCTCGCCGAATTTCTCATTCGCTGCGGTCTTTTCGGTCATTTTGAATGCCCATGTTGCATACCATGCATCGTCCTCCTGCTGTGCACGGATACCGAAAAGTCCGTGATCCTTCTTGCATTTTGTAAGGATTACTGCTGCCTTCATAGTTACCTAACCTCCGTTTTTCTGAGCGGACTACGCCCGCTCTATATTTAAATATTCCGTATTTTTACGGTCATTGCGCACAAAATAATATTACTTCTTCTTGCGCTGGAAATTCTTGCTCCAGTTTTCGATAACTCTTGTCTGACCCCGCTCAACTGCAAGGGAGTTTTCAGGCACATTTTTAGTTATGGTCGAGCCTGCTGCTGTTGTAGCATTTACACCCACCTCAACAGGAGCGATGAGATTAGTGTTGCAGCCGATAAAGGCATGATCACCTATTGTTGTGCGGAACTTATTAATTCCATCGTAGTTTGCTGTTACGCAGCCGCAACCAAAGTTTACACCCCTGCCCACATCACTGTCGCCAACATAAGTAAGATGTCCTGCCTGCGTATTTTCGCCGATAACAGAGTTTTTGATCTCAACAAAATCGCCTATCTTAACGCCCTTTTTAATAACACATCCGGGGCGAAGCTGCGCAAACGGACCTATCTTGACATTATCCTCGATCACTGATTCATAAGTCTGTGAGTTGTTGATAGTAACATTGTTGCCTATCTTACAGTTCTCGATACGGGAGCCTGCACCGATGGTGCATCCGCTGCCTATCTCAGTGTCTCCAAGGATTATCGTGTTGGGGAGTATTGTTGTATCGCAACCGATCTTCACGTCTGCGCCTATAATAATGCCATCAAGAGAAACAAAGCTCACTCCGTTGTCCATATGCTTGTCGAGAATAGCCTCTCTCGCTATGGAGTTGAGCTCCAACAGAGCCCTGCGTGTATTGGCACCAAGCACTATCTTAGGGTTCTCCGACCTGAACGCAGCCCTCTTTCCCATAAGCTCGATACAGTCGGTAAGATAGTATTCGCCTGCAGCATTATTGGTAGAAAGCTTAGGAAGGGCTTCCAACAACTTGGCACTATCGAACCAATATGCACCGCTGTTTACCTCGTTAACAGCCGCCTCCTCAGCAGTACAGTCCTTCTGCTCACGGATAGCGGAAAACTCACCGTTTTTACGGATTATCCTGCCATAACCTGCAGGGTCTGCTATCTCAGCAGTGATGACTGTTACCTCTGCACCCTGCGCCTTGTGATACTCAAGCGATCTTTCAAGAGTATCGCTGTCGATAAAGGGAGCATCACCGCTGAGCACACATACTGCATCAGTATCACGGATAAGCTCCTCCGCTGATCTTACTGCATCTCCTGTACCTTTCTGCTCCTTTTGCAGATATGTGGCGATATCGCCGCCACGCTTTGCTATGTAGCTCTCAGTGAGATCTGCACGGTAGCCCGTCACAACGGCGATCTTGTCGAAGCCATGCGCCTCAGCAGCATCCAGCACCCAACCAAGCATCGGTTTGAAAAGCACCTCTGCCAGCACCTTAGGCTGCTCGCTCTTCATGCGCTTTCCTGCGCCGCCTGCTAAAATAATACAACCTGTTCTCATGTAACTATATCCTCCCCAAATTTCTATGGAATTTATATTTTTCTACCTTCTAAGAAGATTTTTTGTAAAGCTCAGCTTCAGCCCCAATGAGATCTTCGTAAGCAAAGGGCTGCTTATCCGCAGAGTAACAACTCTGCCGATCTCCGCAGTCACCATGATAGATGTGCGCCGCACACTGCTTATGCGGATATTCAAGGCAAAACTTGTCACACTGCACACACTCAGCGGAAACGTGTCATTCTATCTCCACCGTGATGAGCCGTTGCCATTCTGCAATGCTGCAAAAGATCATGAGATACGACCTCAGGGACGCTCGATAGTGTTCGGAGCATTCATCGATACAAGGGCTTTGAGCGGCGTGGTGATCTTCGCAATAGCTATGCTGCGTTTAGGGCAGCTGCCCGGGGGATACTACCAAAAGCTACTTTCGGCACTCCTCGTCACTGCGGAGGAGATGTCGAAGATACTTCAGCTATTTGATGTTACCATACCCCGTATCACCGCTTTTATAGCAGTTTTTGTCATTGCCGCATGGTTGTTCGCCCTTGCAAGAAAGCTGCTGCGGCTATATAAGTTCAAAGTTTATCTATCTCCAAAATACGTCACTGTAAAGCACGGACTTGTGACATTATATGAACGCACCCTTGTACGAAATAACCTGGTTCCCGTCGTGTGCTGCGATACCCTGTCGACCCTTGTGACAGGGGCTGCACCGCTTTACTGCCACAGGGCGATGCTGTTTCCGCCGACCGATCATGATACCCGTCAGCGGCTGCTGCACTCCCTCTGCGGAATTGACCCCACAAAAGAGAAAACTGTAAAGCCACCGCCGAAAGCTCTGTTCGGACATTGTTGTGCACCGCTGGGCTGGCTCGCTGCCAGCGCAGGGGCTGCGATAATACTTTGGATAGGCGAGTATTATGGCGTTTTCGGCTACACCGCCATGCTGCGCTCTATCCTATGGACTGGGGCAGCAGTAAGCCTTTGGTATACCCTCACCTACGGGATCTATATGCTTCACAGCTTCGTATCCACAGGAGATATCACACGTTTGACTCACCGCAGCGGAGCACGGCTATACACCGTTTATATTCCTCTCAAAATGAGGGCTTGCTGTGTGATACGCACTAATCCTTTTCAACGAAGGGGCAGAATGTGCGATGTAGTCATCACTGCCGCCGATACACGACGCCTGAAGCTGCGAAATCTTGAGATCGATCGTATAAAACGAATAATGTAGAGTTACTTTGTAACAACAGCCACCTGTGTCACTCCATACATTTTGAGCGCTGCAGCCGCATCAACGGTGATCTCCTCACCGGGCATCACCAGTGGAACACAGGGAGGACAGGGGGCAATGATACCGCCGCATATCGCTCCGACAGAGCTTTCGACTGCAACCGTTTTATGTGCACCGAAAAGGGCCTCACCAAACGACATCTGCTGCTTAGTTTTAACAACAGGATACACCTTTTTATCCAGTAGAGGACGCTGCTTGACGAACTTGACAGACAGCTCAGCACGCTGCGCCTCCTGCACTGTCGTTGTCGCAGAGAACAGGAGAACCACATAGTTTTCGTCTGCCATCTCACACTCTGCGCCGTTGCTACGCAGCTCTGCTGCATAATCATATCCCGTGTAGCCCCACTCCTTTGCGTCGATAACGATGCGCAGAGGATCGCTCTCCTTAAGCGGAATGCCTGCCTTAAGCAGATTGCTTTTTGCAAGCTTGACGCTTGCGCAGGCACGGTCAACAAGCTCAGGGTCGGTGGATATGGTATTGTTGAAACGATCCAAGCTCTCCAGCATGAGGTAAGAGGGGCTAGAAGAGCCGAACATTCCCATGAACTCCTTGGCACGGGAGAAATCCATACCTCTGGAGAAATGCAGATATGCACCTCCAGTAAGTACAGGGAGAGTCTTGTGCGCCGACTCTGCGCTGATAACAGCCCTGCCACGCTCCATAGGGTGGAGGTATTGTGAGCCGAACTGCACCTTGTTCATAAACGCAAGATATGCACCATGGGCATTGTCGCACACTATCGGCATGTTTTCAGGGATCTTATCCCAGCTTTTGAATGTGCCGCCGTAATAATCGATATTTGTGACAAATACAGCATCAACACCCTCCAGCGCCGCATCATCTATCACCATATCCGCCGAGAGATAATCCTTAGGATACAGCCATTTGATATTAAGTCCCAGCATCGCCGCTGCGGATACAAGGCTCTTGTGCGAATATCGGGATGCCGCAACAGTCTTACAGCCCTGCGACTTCAGCACTGCAAGGGCAGTCTGTATTGCAAGCGTGCTACCTCCGCAGCTGTACAGTGTTTTTCCTGCCTTGAAATTTACCGAAGCAAGGTTTTCACTGCAGCATATAATTCCGCCCGACTTGTCACTCTCATAAAGGCTGTCTGCGCCATATATCTCAGTGATATCGTGGGGAAACTCGCCGTTATGACCGGGCATGTGAAGTCGTAGTCTGCTGCTTTTTGTATAGTCAGCAAGAAAATCGCAGATCGGTGTTTTCATATTATATTACCCCCAAGTCTAAAATAAAAATCTATTGCTTACTCGGCCGTTGATGTATCAGCCTCTGCTGTCTCCTCCGCCGCAAGGAGAAGTATATCACGCTCTATCTCAAAGCTATATGCCTCACGCCATTCCTTGACACTCTTGCTGAAATTCTGCGCCTGTGTAGCCTCTATAAGGTACTGATAGATGCCATCAGTGGTCTTCTTTATATCGTCCTCAGTAACCACTGCCTCAGACACATACTTGATGATGTGATAGCCATAATCGGTGATACAGCTGGCAGTACCGTTAAGCTCAGCAATATCCATTGCAGTCTCGGCAAAACCATCCATATAAAGACCAGTGTCAGGCGAGATAAGGTAAGAGACCGTAGTGTCGCCGTCGCCACTGTACTCACCCATAAGAGTGTCAAAATCCTCACCTGATGCGACCTTGCCCTCAACTGTATCGATCGTAGACTGCATCTCTGCAATCTTTTCGTCACGAAGTTTATCGGCATCAGCATCCTTACCCTCTTCACGCAGTGCATATATATCCTCAAACACACCATCCTCGAACTTCAGAAGGATATGCTTCACATATCGTGAGCCCTCAGGAATATATACCGCCTTATATGCGTTAGGATCGTATGCGGAAGGGTCGCTCTCATACATGGTCTTTGCGTCAGCTGCTACCTTTGCCACCTGTGCCTCAGCCTCAGAATAGTCTAGCTCAAAATCCTTGTTGACGTGCTTATTGAGCAGGTTCTGGATGTGGCTGCTCTCCTGCCAACCGTGCATATCCTCAACTGTGAGTCCGCAGCTTGTCAGAAGATTGTTAAACTGCTCCTCAGCCCTAGCATTGAGTTCCTCCTCAGTAATAGCAGTGCCCTCTGCAAGGCTTGAGCCGATAGAATTCACCAGTGATGCCTTGATATTTGCAATAGATGCCTCAGCATCAGATGCGATCTGAGCCATATCCTCCTCAGAAAGTGTATATCCAAGCTCTTCAAACTTTGCACGGACGATCTTCTCGTTTATGAGATAATTGACGATATACTCACGACGCTCCTGCAATGTAGATGCATAATAGGGATTTACATCGTCTGTCATACCATTAGAGGCAAGATAATATTTGTACTCCTTGATAAACTCACCAAAGGTGATCTCCATATTGATATCACCAGATGTCGCCCTCGCAATAACTGTATCTGCAGCAATATCCTCAGTAAGGACAGACCTTGTATCAACACCAGCAACGCCGGATGTAGTGCTTTCAGTAGTCTGCTGACTACCGTCAGATGATGTATTGTTGCCGCTGCAGCCTGCAACGCCAGTTGTGATTACTGCAGCTGTTATCAGCGCAGAAATAAGCTTTTTTGTATTCATTGTATTGACCTTTCTTTCATTTATTCAGCCGCTTCAGCGGTAGCCGAGGATTCGTCTATATGATATTCCTCGGATATATTCAGTGCTTCGTAATCTATCTCATATGCATAGGACTTTCGCCACTCTTCCATCATATTGCTGAATGCTTCATCCTTTGCTTCCTCGTTGAGAGAATTGTTGATGACATCGATGTAGTATTCCTTATCCTCATCCGAGATGACCGCATCAGACGCATATTGTACGATATGCCAGCCGAGGTCGGTGTATATGAGGGAATAGTCTCCTATCTCCTCCAGTGCCATCACTCCGTCAATAAAGCCATCAACAAAGCTGGTAGAACCAGGGATGCAGAGGTATCCGTCGGAATACAACGCAGAGCCCTCCGCATCATCACTGAACTCGGGGATAAGCCCATCAAAATCTCCGCCGTTATCCAGCATATTGATTATCTGAACAGCCTCCTGCTCACACTCGGCGAGCTTTTCGTCACGCAGCTTATCTGCACCTGCATCGTCGCCATGTTCACGGCAAGCCATTATCTCATCTACAACGCTATCCTCCAGTTTAATAAGGATATGCTTTGCATAGCGAGCTCCCTCGGGAAGCCAGAAGGTAGAATACTGACCGCCCATCTCATATTCTTCGATATTCTCGTTGTAAAGCCTCTCGATGCCTTCAACCATTGTATTAAACTCAGCCTCTGCTTCACTGCGGTCAACAACGATATCCTTTGTAACCTCTTCCATTACCTTCTGCGTGATAACCGAGCTCTTTTGCCACATCAACAGATCTTCACGGGTGACAAGGCAATCAGCAAGGTATGCATCAAACTCTTTTTCGCCTCTGGTGCGCTTGTCAGCATCACTGATCACTTCGCCCGTTTCAAGAGTGCCATAATCCGCATTTTCAGCGAAATATGATATCTGCTCCTCGATGTTAGCCTCATACTCCTCCATGACCTCGGCAAGCTCCCCCTCAGAAAGTATGTCAAGGCCAAGCTCCTTAGATTTCACCTCGATCATCTTCTCGTTGATGAGATAGTTGATTATGTAAGCTCGGCGCTCCTCACAGGCAGCGGCATAAGTATCACTACTGTCATCGGTGATGTTGTTTGAGCGCATCCAATAGGCATACTCTTTCTTAAAGGTAAGATAATCAATGCCAAGTGACTCATCCTTTTCGTATTCGCCTGTAGGGTGAGCAACCACCGCATCATCAGCGATCTTCTGATTTGTGCCAAATTTAATGGAACAGCCTGTTGCCGTAATCGCAACGACCGCCGCAGCCGCAAAAGCAGCAATTTTTCCGATCCTCATATATAAGCCTTTCTTTTGTTTTTTATATCCGTGACATCTCTGGTCACACTTATATACTTTATATTATATCATATAATTAAAGAAAAAGGAATAAAAAATTATGCCCTAATCTAAAAATATTATGAAAAAGTGATGTTTTTTTTCAGAAAATATGTTATAATAAGCTTTAGAATATATATTTATATCCAAAACTAATACTTTTTGTATATTACATCGCAAATCATACAGGAGGTTATAATCGATGAGCATAAAATTCCTCAAAAAAGCCGCCGCCATGTTAGCACTTTGCATGATGCTTGGCGCACTGAGCGGCTGTAACAATGACAGCGAAGCTAGCGGCGAAACAGGTGAAACTTCAGCTTCCACCGTAGAATCTACCGCAGAGGTAGAAGATCCTATGAAGGTGGGCTACATATTCAACGATGACATCGACAACAGCGGCACATCCGCAGAGATCAATGCACAGCGTCTGAAAGCCCTTAAACACTGCAATATTGAATCTGTTTATATTGATGAAGTAAATATCACCGATTTCCCGGAGGCTGTAAAATTACTCGGTGAGGCAGGCTGTACCCATATCGTTACAGCAAGCCCCGTATACATCAACGCTATCAATGGCATCGCCGAAAAGTATATGAATATTAACTTCATAGGCTTCGGTTGCAGAATACCCACCATAAACATCTCCGCCTATACCGAGCATCCTTACGAGGGCGTATATGTCGCAGGCATGGCTGCTGCGTTCAACTCCGACGCCGAAAAGATCGGCATTGTGGTTGATACCAGCCTGCTATATCCCACCGCCACCATCAACGCAGCTGCACTTGGTTCTCAGCTCGTCAATAAAGATGCTTTGACATTTCCTGCCCTTGCAGCTACCGAAAGCGAGATACACGATGCAGTAGACTATCTTAAGGCACAGGGATGCGATGTCATCATCAGCTATACCGAATCCCCCGAAACCACCGCCTATTGCGAAGCCCTCGAAATAAAGCACATTGGCAACCTCAACTACAATGAAAGTAAAGCAGACTACGATAATATGCTTATGTATTTCTACGGCAGCCGTGACAGCTACTTCCTTTCTCAGTTCAAACAGATACAGCTTGACACATGGAAGACCGACAGCTATGTAGGCTCGATGGCAAACGGAATGATTGCAGTATCCGAGGCACTTCCCGCAGCAAAAGACGGCACGCAGGATATCATCAGCAGTCTTGCAACAAAGATCAAGTCCGGTGCCTGCCCTATCTTTGTCGGTCAGATCAAAAATAACGCAGGCAACGTTACTCTTATGGCAGACCATGTAATGACTGTCGAAGAAATATACAACATGACATGGCTGGTAGAAGGCGTTCAGGATGTTGAAACATTCGTAGTACCCATCACCGAGCTTGAACCCAATGATTTCGAGATAAAACAATAAAACATAATAAAGGCGGCTGTCAGCCGCCTTTATTGTATCAACATTCCTCACGCAATAAAATCTAGTTAAAATTCACAAAATTATCGAAAATTGTTAACAAGTGTTGACACAGTTATGCGTTATGTGCTATAATTTATTTGTAAATACTCTTCATGAGTTTACAAAAAATAATAAGGAGATGTTAATATGACTTACACCAATGGAGCACAGACTATTACTACTTATGACGGCAAAAAGGTTATAAAATCAGGTGCAGTCGGTGCCACTAACCTCGAAGAAGTAAAATGGCTTACAAGTAAGCTGGTTTCACTTTCCGCACCATGGCACGGCTCAGGCTGGGCTTATATCGTTGAGATCAGTAAGATGTCACCCGTTACTCCCGATGTAAGCGAGGAGCTGGTAAATCTCCACAAGCAGCTTTCCGCTGCAGGCTGCAAGGCCATGGCATTCGTTAACTTTGCCGCATTTATCACAGGCGCCCAGGCTAAGGAGCATCAAAAGAAATCTCACACCACCATTCAGGAAAACACCTTCAGAACTGAAGAAGAAGCTATGAAATGGATAGATACCATACTGTAACTTCAATCTCGCTCTGCTAAATGGCACAAGGCATCGTGTATACCACACGATGCCTTTTCGTTTTAATAGAACTTTTTTCTCTTACCCCCTTGACAAAATCAGCAAAACAGTTTATACTGTATATATCACACATAAACACCCATTGGAAGGAGGGTTACAGTGAGGATACTTCAGAACTCCGATGTGCCTATTTACAAACAAATAGCAGGACAGTTCAAGGAGGACATAATGAACGGTAAGCTTGCCGAGGGAGATTATCTCCCATCGATAAGAGGGCTTGCACGAGATCTTAAGATCAGCGTTATCACCACGATGAAAGCGTATGAGCAGCTCACCGAGGAGGGTCTTATCGCTCCCGTACAAGGCAAGGGCTACATCGTCAATCCGCAGGACAGAGAAATGGTAAAGGAACAGCATCTACGCCTTTTGGAGCAACACCTGCAGAACGCCATGGAATCAGCAAAGCTTGCAGGGCTCACCCGTGAAGAGCTCATCAACATGATAAAGGTATTGTATGATATCGACTAGGAGGAAACCATTATGATAATAATGTCACAGGACAGAAAAAGACTTATCGATTGCGCTGTCGTTGAGGTATCAAGAAATCTCGGCGGTGGCAAGGATGCAAAATATGTTATTACCGCAAACTCTATTGGATTCGGTGGATTTATAGTTGGCTCTTACCCCGAGGAAAAGAATGCAATGGATGAACTTGAAAAGATCTACGCAGCACTTGCAAGCGGCGCCAAGACCTACGACATCAAATAACACTTTGTAATTGTATAGGAGAATATTATGGAGAGTATTCTAACAGCTAATGGGCTTACAAAAAAATTCAGCAAGTTCACAATGGGCGAGCTGGATTTCGAGATCCCCAAAGGCTTTGCCACCGCCCTCATCGGTGCAAACGGTGCTGGCAAGACCACCCTTATCGACACACTCTGCGGTGTGCTGACAAAGACAGAGGGCGATGTCACCTACTTCGGCAAGTATAAGGATATAGACGAGGCTGAGGTGCGTGAAAGGATAGGCTACTGCGCAAGCAGCGCATTCTTTCCTCAGGGCTGGACAGCCAAGGATATCGCAATTTCTATGGAGCTCGCCTACGACAACTTCGACAGGCCTAGATTTACTCAGCTATGCGAGGAACTGGAGGTAGACAGCGACAAAACCAAGAAAGCCAAACCCATGTATAAGCAGTCCGACGGAAACCGCATGAGAACCAGCCTTGCAGCTGTTTTCGCACGCTCCACCGACCTGCTTATCCTCGATGAGCCCGGCTCATCCCTTGACCCGCTTATGCGTGACCGTTTGTGTGACCGCCTGCGTGAGTATCTGGACGAAGGCGATGGCGAAAAATCTGTTATCTTCTCCACCCACAACATTGCGGACATGGAAAATGCTGCTGACTACGCAATTTTCATGGATAAAGGCAGAATAATCGAGCAAGGCTTTGTTGACGACCTCAAGGATAAATACATCATAGCAAGAGGTGCAGCAGAGGACTACGACAAAGCAAAAGACTTGCTGCTATCCCACAGCAAAAACCGAACCGTATTCGATGGCCTTGCCCTTGCTGAAAATGCTGAAACGCTCGCAGAGATGGGCGTTGACAGCGAAGCCCCCACATTACAGCAGCTCAGTATCGGACTGCTGAAATATGCGGAGGAAACACGATGAAAGAAATGCTCCGTTCATTCCGTATCTTTACGGCACAATATACATTGAAAGTAATGCTGCAAACAGTACTTATAATGCTCGGCATTTATGCGGTAGTAAGCGGTCTGAGCTTTATCAGCTTTGACGGCTCGGATTTCGGAGAAGGCTTTCTTATGGGCTTTCTGCCGTCGTTTTCGATGGTGATACCGATATGCGGCAGCTTTATGCTAAATGCCATATACTCCTACAATATGCAGATAAATCCCGGCTACAAGTATATGCACTCGATAAAAGACAGCGGCAAAAAATATGTGCAGGCAATAATCGTCGGCAATATGCTGTCCCTTGTCATACTCGGGATCGCTATGTTCATTATATGGACAATGACGACCTTTCTTGATGTCGCTCTGCCGCCTGCTTTGAGCGCTGTCCTTGCGTTTGCCGTATTAAGTATGATAAACTTCACGGGCAACGCCAAAAAGCAATGGATACGCATTTTGGCTATTATGCCGCTGTTTGTTTTAGTAGGATTTTTCTCAGGCTTCAGCTCTGCTGCCGAACATGACAATAATCCTATCCCTGAATTTGTCGTATGGATATGTCTTGCGGTCGCAGTCGTTGCATTCATCGCAAGCCTGATATATACGATCAAGACCAGTGAGAAAAAATGGAGGCGTGACGAAATATGATAAAAGGTCTGCAATTTCTTTTCAATCGTGGATTTCGCCTTCTTTGGCTCAATGTTGCCTGTCTTGTACTCACTATAAGTATGCTGGTGATCTTCTTCTGCTTCCATGAGCCACTGGGAAATGAGGACTATCTGATATGCAAGATGTTCCCGAACTTCTGCGTTTTGGCATTTGTGATGATGAGCGGAATATTCCTCTGCACTGACCTCGTCGGAAACAGAGCCATGCGCTCCATCCCGATATCAAAAGCATTGAGACTGTATTCAGTGCCAATATATAACACCGTCCTGCCATTTGGTTTGTCAGCTATAACGATCCTTATCTATCTTGTGTATATTTACATCGCAGGATTGGATCTGGTACATTTCTCAGATATGCTGATATTGTCAGCAGTCATAACAGGAGTTATGACAGTATTCTCCACCATTGGCATGAATTTTTCATTTGGTATGCTGTTTATGATATATGCATATATCCCCATCTTTGCGGTAAATTTCTTTTTACCCGACGATGTATGGAAAAATGGATTCGGTATGCCGCTGTGGGCTGCACTGCTGATATATTTCGGCACAGCAGCAGTATCAAGTGCGATATCATTTATCATTGCACGTCTGTTCTACAAATACGGAAATTTCAAGCCTATGATACAGCAGACTATGCCATGACCCTAAAAATAATGAAAGCTGCGAGCATCAAAACTCGCAGCTTTTGTGTTAGTTGATCTTCGTATTGGCTATTACCTTGCCAATATTCTCACGATATTCATCCATAGAATGTACGATCTCCTCAACAGAAGAATTATTTCTGCGGGAATAAATATTCATCTCCGCTATCCTGCTGTTGAGCTCATTAAAGATCGTGTCTACTTGATTAACGCTATCTGTCTGCTCCGCAATGTTTGCATAGAGCGCATCAAACTGCTCAGTGAGCCTTGTAAAGCTCTCCTGAAGCTCGCCCATAGTTTCAGCTGTTTTTGAGATAGCCCTTGTGCTGCCCTCAAACTCCTCCTCTGTCTCATCGACCTGCATCAGCAGCTGAGTAACAACATCAGCCACACGGTCTGCAAAGCGGTCACTACTATCAGACAGCTCCTTCATCTCTGACGCTACAACTGCAAAACCTGCGCCCTTGTCACCTGCGTGAGATGCCTCTACAGACGCATTAAGCGATAGCAGCGTAGTCTTGAACGAAATAGAGCCAAGCTGCTCCGCAATAGCGCCAACCTCATTCATGTGAGTCTTCATCGCCATGAATATCTCGTTTGCCTTCTTGATGATATCATTTGCAGCACTCAGCTCAGCCTGCATGAGCACCATATTCTCGCTGTTCTCAGAGAGGGCAATCTCAAACTGCTTTACACGCTCGTTGAGCTCCTTGATATTCTGTCCGGCGACATTGATCTTATCATGCACATCACCGCAACGCTCAGATACCAATGCTGCCGCCTCAGAGATTGAATCAGAGCCGCTCTTGAGACCCTTTGTGCTGTCATCGATACGCTGTGAAGAGGTATCAAAGTCATATTGCAGCTTTTCACCAATATTTCTCATGGAAAGCAGCAGGCGCTCAGCCTCGGCTGCCTGCACTCTTGCAACCTCGATAAACGCACGTCCTCTGCTGATTGCCAGGAAGAATAAAAAGCCTGCCAGTGTGAATATTGCCATACACAGCAGATACTGCGAAAGCTCGCCTGCCTTTTCGGGATGGATAACATACATCAGCACGAGGAAGATATCAGCAAGCACTATCTGCACCTTTGTAAACTTAGGCTCCATATAAAGTCCCGTCATACCGATAACTGCAAGGAACATCGGGAAATCGTCGCTATAGGAAGCACCGCTGAACAGCGAAATAACAAATATCAGCACCTCCAGTGAGATCGACACCACAAACTCCTTGGTAGTATCCCTCACATAGCGCATCTTCATAAACATCAGCACACCGATGAACACCAACAGGCAGCCGCCGATAGCAATGATTCCGGGCACATTCAGCTTTATAAGATTGATAAGAAAAAATACAGCCGTAACCGCCATCGTTATGACTATCATTATCTTAAATATCTTGTTATGTGTCATGGGGGGCTTTGGTGCACCGCTTGCCTTTGTCGCCTTTGCTTCAGCTTTTTTCTTCGCCTTTTCTTCCTTTGTAAGCTTTTTCTTTTCGTCTTTTTTCATGGTGTAGCGCAACCTCCCACACAGTTATAAATCGTACATCACAAGGTGAGCGCTCATACAAATCTCCTTGTATGCCCGAGCTAACCTATATATACCATAAAAAAGTATAACACATATATACATATTTTTCAACCACACAAGGGGTAACTTTGTTAACTTGTCACAACATTTTGTTAGTATATTCAATATATATCACAAATAACATTTGTCAAATATGCAAAGTCGGTCGCATATGTGACCGTTGTTGATATTCGTCGTATAATAAACACCCCCGACAAATAGTCGGGGGTGCGGTTATTGGCTTTATCGAAATTACATCTTGGAGATATACTCGTTGATCTCGTCGATAGCTGCCTGGATAGCAGGCTCATGTGTAGAGCGCAGCTGTGTATAGGTCTGGTCGCCTGTCAGGTAAACCATGTTTGTCAGGGACTGGATGGGGTTCTCAGTAGCAGAACCGTCAGATACCTCACCAAGGCCGCCCTTGAAGTCAAAGATAGGAGTCAGAGGAGTAGCATTGAGGTCTGTCCATGTGTAGATAGCGTCGAGGTTGTAGTCAGCCCAACCCTTGTTCTCCTTCTGCTGAGCCTTAGCAGCTTCTCTAACTGCGGGATCCTGTGCAGCAGTTACAGAGCAGTCGAGCCATGCAGCAACACCAGCGGAGTTTGTGGAGCCCTTGCACCACATCAGGGCATCCTGCTTAGCAGTTACATAGTGAGCGTCAGCCTGGGGATCTCTGGGGAAGGGAACAGCAACGATCTCATCCTCAGCCCAGCCATATCTCTGCTGGAACTTAGCCAGTGTCTCTTCAAATACCCATGTACCGCCATCGCAGTAGAACAGGATATCGCCGTTAGCCCAACCCATGGGGTTTACACTCCAGTTGTTAAGCTCGTGTCTGGGGTAACGCAGGTTCTCTCTCTGGAGAACTACCAGCATATTTTCCTCAGCACGCTCAACGTTGGGATCATGCAGGTTGTTAACGATAACGCCCTCATTGTTACCGATCATAGGAGTACCGGTGGAGATCATAAAGTCGTTCTCGGGGTTGTAGCCGTCAACACAGTATCTGTTATCGCCACTAGCCTGGAACTTACGGGAGATGTCAAGGAATGTATCCCATGTCCAGTTGCCTTCTTCAAAGAGGGTTCTGGGATCGTCAGCGCCGATCTCATCGATAACGCTCTTACGGTAGTACATGATGTTGTTCATGGAGATCTCGTAGAATGCAGCATAGTATCTGCCGCCGAGCTTGAACTGCTCCATCATCTCCTTAGCACCGTCCCACTTGCCGTTGTCGAGGTTGAGCACCTCATCGATGGGCTGATATCTGCCCTTAAGTACGCCATAGGGGAAGTCGAGCATCTCGAAGGGGAAGAAGTCGGGAGAGTCGCCCGAAGAAATAGCTGTAGCGAGTTTGTCATAACGCTCACCGTAGGAAACAGTAGTGTAGTCGAATATACGACCTGCACGCTCGGGATCCTTACCGTTTGCAGGAACACCGTATGTATCCTTGAACAGGATAGCTGCGGGAGTTGTCTCATCGATATCCCACCATGCCATCCACTCAAGTCTTTCGGTTACCTCGAGGTCGGGGTTGTCAAGGGCTGTGGGATCCATGTTTTCAACAGCGTCGTTAACAGCCTCATTCTCAGCGTAAGTAGTTGTTGTAGCAGAAGTTACAGGTGCTGTAGTTGTCGCAGGTGCAACGGGTGCGCCGCCGGATGTAGCGGGAGTGCCGGACTCTTCACAAGCTGTCATGGAGAGCACGGTAGCAGCTGCCAGAATACCGGACAGTATTGCCTTGGATTTTCTCATTATAATTATTACCTCCTAATAAAATTTATCCTGCAAAGACATGCAAGATATTTTGCTCATTTTCTATTATACTCCATCCTCAATCCAATTTCAATACATATTTTATCTAAATCGCAATTTTGTTTTTGTGCATTTTCGCAAAATTTAGCCTATGATTTAGGTAAATTTAAGTAATTAACCAAGAATCGCCTTGCAAAGCGGTTTTTTGGCATTTTTGAACTTCTTTTAGCTAATGAACATTTTTTACTCTGCTCTCGATATATACAACGCAATATTTAGCTGTAGTACTTGCAAATTGCATCGAAAAGTGGTACAATGTATATGAATATCGTTCAATAACAAAAGAAAGGTCTATAAATATTATGAAATTAGGTATGGTAGGCTTGCCTAATGTAGGCAAGAGCACGCTTTTCAACGCACTCACAAACGCAGGTGCAGAGTCTGCAAATTACCCCTTCTGCACTATCGAGCCGAATGTGGGCATAGTTTCCGTCCCCGATGAGCGACTGGACGAGCTGGCTAAGATGTACAACCCCGAAAAGTTTACCCCTGCAACACTGGAATTTGTTGATATCGCAGGACTTGTAAAGGGTGCATCCAAAGGCGAAGGTCTTGGCAACAAGTTTCTCTCCAACATACGTGAGGTCGATGCTATCGTCCATGTTGTACGCTGCTTCAACGACGACAATATCATCCATGTTGACGGAAGCATCGGCGCAGCAAGAGATATAGAGACCATAAATCTGGAGCTCATCTTCTCCGATATCGAGATACTTGAGCGCCGCCTTGACCGTACAAAGAAGCTGATGAAGGGTGACAAGAGCCTGCAAAAGGAAGTAGATTTCCTCGAATCTCTGCTGGCACATCTGAGCGAAGGCAAATCTGCAAGAAGCTATGATTTCAGCGATGACGAAAGGGATATCATCAAGACCTCGCCGCTGCTGTCAAACAAGCCTGTTATCTATGCCGCAAATATGTCAGAGGCAGATTTCACAGGTGACATCAACAACAACGAGGAATACAAGGCAGTATGCGCAATCGCAGCAGAGGAGCACGCAGAGGTTCTCCCTATCTGTGCACAGATAGAAGCTGAGATATCCGATATGAGCGACGAGGACAAGGAAATGTTCCTCGCCGATATGAACCTTGAAAGCAGTGGCCTTGCCCGTATTATCAAAACAGGCTATCGCCTGCTGGGGCTCATCTCTTACCTCACCGCTGGCCCTCAGGAGGTGCGTGCATGGACGATCACCAACGGTACAAAGGCACCGCAAGCAGCGGGTAAGATCCACACCGACTTTGAAAAGGGCTTTATACGTGCAGAGATCGTTGCCTTTGACGACCTCATGGCTTGCGGAAGCATGACAGCTGCAAAGGAAAAGGGTCTTGTACGCCTTGAAGGTAAGGAATATGTAATGAAAGACGGAGATGTTACCCTCTTCCGCTTTAATGTATAATTCAGTTGGATTTCTTGACAAGGAGATATAAGTGAACAAGGTAATCAAGGGTGATAACACCAACAAAAAAAGAGTAGCCGCCCTATTTGCCGCACAAGTGGTGGTGGGTGTAATGCCTGTGCTGCTGCTTATTGCATTTGTGTGGCTGCAGCTATATAAATTCACCGCAATAGCCATTGTGTTTATCTTGCTGATATTCGCCTGTAATATTGCTTATATGATACTTGGCAGAAAATATAATGTGCTCTACTCGGGTGTAAGGGGAGAAAAAAGGCTGTTCAAAGCCGTAAAAAAGCTCTCGGGAAACAACTATGTCTTTCACAATCTCCCTGTGAGATATAAAAGAGGGCGATCTGAGCTCGATCTGCTGATCATCAGCCACAACGGCATAATCATCGTCGAGGTAAAAAACCACTCGGGCACTATCCACGGAAACTGGAAGGCTGACAAATGGACGCAGAAGAAATTCTATCGTGACGGAAAGACCACCATCACCGAAATGGATAACCCCATAAAGCAGATGCGCCGCCAGCGTGACATTGTTAAAAGCATACTCAATGCCGCAGGGGAAAACATTTGGATAGATACAGTGCTGTATTTCTCCGCCCCCAACGCAAAGTTGAAGCTTTCTCTCAGAGAGAACGACTATGTGTGCGCAAGCAGTGAAGAACTCATGGAATTCCTCGAGAATTATAAAGGAAACGAAACGCTGTCAAAAACCAAAATGGATAAGATAGCTGCTATTCTCAAAGAAGCCACACCGAAATAAATATCAGAGCCGTTCTGATCTTCAGAACGGCTCTTGATTTTACATTGGCTCTCCACTGATAAGACTGTAGATGACCCTCGGTATAAAATGAAACGTCATCGTATCCGCAGCCAGCACCAGCATTATGATCACCGTCACACGGCTGAGAAATATACCCCAGCGCTTTGCAGTGCTGAGCTCTGTCCATACTTTCGGAACTTTGTATTTCTTTATTTTCTTTATCTTCCATATTGCCATAAATGCACCGATAAGCATCAGCAGCATCATACAGCACAGGAACACCACAAATACTATCGCCCAACCCTGAGGCTCAGCAGCAATGCCATCGTCAGTTATCAGCAAATAATCCTGCACATCCTCAAAAGTCATCATAAGCAGCATAATACCCAAGATACTGTTGAACAAAGCATGCATCACCGTAGTGGTAACGATTGATTTTGTTGATATAGCAATATATCCAAGACAGATGCCCATGATAGTAGTGTAGAACAGCTGACCTAAATTGGCATGGGTGCAACCGAACAACAGTGCCGATACAAATATCGCAAAGCCGTTGCCATAGGGGCGCAAATTTTCCATCACGATGCCTCTGAACCAGTATTCTTCAAAAATCGGAGCGATCACCACCAGCTGAAACAGCAGGATGAGCGCACAAGGCAGATTCGGAGGTTCTAACTCATTGACGGTGTTGAACGACTCATTAAGGTCGGTCTCCACAAACAGCATGGAAATAAGTATCGTCAGCATATTAGCAAATATCGATACACCGTAGATAGCAGGGAACATACCCATCGCATTGCCGAAATATACAGGCTTTTTATAAATGTCCCTGTTCATATCCTTCTTAGGCTTAAAAAGTATCAGTGTAGCCGTTATCGGAATGATATAAAGGAAAACGAAAGATATAAGCGAATCTATCGCATATACCGCCACGATATCCATATTCTCAAACAACGGTGCAGCATACGGAGATGCCACTGATACTATTATTCGGCACAGATACACAACTATCATCATTACGCCAAGCTTAACGCACACACTCTTAAACGAGGGGATCTTCGATTCCTCGGTAACAGGCTGCTCTATAACCTCGTCCAAAACTTCTTCTGACATATTAGCTCCTTTCACTGGGTGTTCATATCCGATATATACAGTATAGACTGTTGCAAGCGATTTGTCAAGAGGTTTCAGCGATTATTTAGATACTAATTGTAATAATTATTCATTACATAACGCACGGTGATAATCCGCTACCTCGCTAACCGTTTCCTCCAGAGACTTTCCAAGACATTCGATAGTGATATCCGCATACTCCTCATAGAGGTTTTTGCGTCGCTCAAACACCTGCGAGATAGTATCACCGGGGCGCATGGCTATACCACGGCTTTTAATATTGTGGAGACGCTTTTCCACCTCGGGTACAGGAAGGGCGAGGTAATAGATCGTGCCATGCTCTTTAAGATGCAGCATAGCCGAGCGGGAATACACTGCACTGCCGCCCGTTGCGATAACGCAGCCCTCCTGCTCATTGACCGAAATTATGGCACGCTCCTCCGCTATACAGAAAGCATCTAAGCCCTCACTGTCTATGATATCCTGCAAAAGCCTGCCCGTATCGTTTTGTATAACGATGTCTGTATCAATGAACTGATAGCCCATAGCCTTTGCCAGTAGAACACCAATAGTTGATTTTCCGCAAGCAGGCATTCCTATCAATACTATGTTTTTTCTCATATAAACTTTCCTTTGTTCTATATCTGTTATTAAATGATCAAAATAATCCCTTTTTGAGATGTATCGAGTCATCCTCGGTTATCTCACGAATGACCTTACAGGGAACACCGGCTGCAAACGAATTATCGGGAATATCCCTTGTAACGACGCTGCCTGCACCGATAACGCAATTTTTGCCGATAGTGACACCACCGCACACCGTCACATTAGATGCCAGCCAGCATCCGTCGCCAATAGTGATAGGCGCAGCATACTCAAGATCATAAGCGGTACCATCCTCTTTAAATCGCATTTTTCTCTCCTCGGCGATCAACGGATGGATAGGCGGAACAAGAGTGCAATTTGGCCCGAAAAACACATCATTGCCTATCTTTACAGGGCAGCAATCAAGCACTGTCAGATTGAAATTTGCAAAGCAGTTCTCCCCAAAGGTTGTGAAACAGCCATAGTCAAACTGGATAGGGCCTTGAATATACGAGCCTTTTCCTAAATTCGGCAGCAGCATTTTCAGTATCTCTGCACGCTTTTCCTCTTCATCCTCGTAAGTGTCATTGTAGTCCTTTGAAAGCCTATGGGCAAGTGTCCTGCGCTTGCCAAGCTCCTTATCAGAGGTATCGTATATCATACCCGAAAGCATTTTTTCCTGTTCTGTCATAATTCACTCCGTTAATAGATTATGTTGTCCAGCTTCATGGTAGCAACTGCATTGAGGTCAGTGCCAGCCCTTACACCTGCAAGATATTCATAGTAGCCCTGACAACCTATCATAGCCGCATTATCTCCGCAAAGAGAGAGTGGGGGAACATACAGCTTCATTCCGTTTTTGGCAGCTTTTTCTTCGAGTATCTCACGCAGTCCGCTGTTTGCGGCAACGCCGCCTGCAAGGGCTATCGTTTTGTATCCGTTGTCGTTTGCCGCTGCGACGAATTTAGATGTAAGAATATCGCTCACTGTGAACTGAAAGCTTGCAGCAAGGCTGTTGATATCAAGCTCCTCGCCCTTTTGCTTTGCATTGTGAATGAGGTTTATAACAGATGTTTTCAGCCCCGAAAAGCTGAAATCATACGGGTTTGCAGTCTTGGGATGAGGAAGCTTGTATTTCAACTTGTCGCCAAGCTTTGCCGCTCTGTCGATGTGCACTCCGCCGGGGTAGGGGAAGCCCATAGCCCTAGCCGCCTTGTCGAATGCCTCGCCTGCCGCATCATCTACAGTCCTGCCGATAGTTTCAAAGTCGGTATAGCTCTTCACCTTTACTATGTGACTGTGACCGCCCGATGCAACAAGGCAGATATAGGGAGGCTCTAACTCAGCGTGTGCTAGGTAGTTAGCCGCAATGTGTCCCCTAATATGATGAACAGGGATAAGCGGCTTACCCAGCGAAAATGCCAGACCCTTTGCAAAATTCACTCCCACCAACAACGCACCTATAAGCCCCGGCGCATAAGTCACAGCAATAGCGTCTATCTCACTGGCAGTGAGCCCTGCTTTTTCAAGGGCTTCATTCACAACGCCAACGATGCTTTCGCAGTGGCGGCGACTGGCTATCTCGGGGACTACTCCGCCGTATAACTTGTGCTCCTCTATCTGCGTTGCAACCACCGAGGAAACTATCTCTCGTCCATCACGGATGACCGCTGCAGCAGTTTCATCACAGGAGCTTTCAATTGCTAATATATCCATTACTTTTGTCCTTTTCATTCATTAGGACACGGCAAGCCGTGTCCGGACAGTATTTTGATCATTTTACATAAGGCTTACGGGAAGTAAGAAACTCTATCGAACGCTCGATAGAATTACGCACGTGCTCCATATCCTCACGATGTAGCTTTCCTGCGTTGCGATAGTCAAAGCTGTTGCAGAACTCGTTTACATCGCTGTTGAGCTCCTTGATATAGTTCTCCACAAGCTGATCGGTGGCATCTATAAAAGCCTTCTGCTCGTTCTTGGGTATCTTCGTGGGGACATGGCTCATGATGAGGTTGTAATGATGTATGCAGATATACTTCTGCGTAGAATACAGATTGCGGAAACGTCCATCCTCTCTGAACATTGTGAACACTGTTTCAAGCATGTGCTCAACACCCCAGTCAACCTTGCTGCATACGAAGCAGGTATCCTCTATCTCGCTGCACTTTTTCGCCTTTGCGCCCTTAGTGAAAAATATGCTCTTTTTCTCAAAAATATCGCCACGCAGCGTCGCAAGATATGTATTAAGCATCAGACCGAGAGAGAGACGGTTATTCTGCTTCAACAGCTCGTTGAAATGCGTATAGCAAAAGCCAAGCGCATTTGTCTCCTGACGAACATCAGGCTCCATCATAGCAGCGCCCATGATATATTCGCAAATATGCTGCTCTACCGTATTGCGCATAGCGCAGATAGGGCAGCCCTCTCTTGGCTCAAACACCTCGTTTATCGGGATAGTAAGTATACTTTCTCGCATGGCAGTTTTACCTTTCCTTTCGGCGCAGCAAGTTAAAATTTGTGTGAAATACAGATGAAATAACACTGCGCAGACTTGATTTTATATTTATATTGTATTATAATTAAGGTAAATAATCAAGGGGTTTATCGAAAAAAATGGATCATAATATTAAAAACGCTCAATTCGATATCCGCCGCACGCTATTTTGCGGGCAATGCTTTCGCTGGACAGAACGTGATGACGGCAGCTTTGAAGGCATAGCACACGGCAGATATTTAAGGCTATCGCAATGCGGCGATATCGTTACGCTCCATGATATAGCAGAAAAAGATATCCCGCTGTGGGAGGATTATTTTGATCTCTCCACCGACTACGACGCAGTGATCAAAAAGCTATCCGCCGATGAAACACTGGCACTCGCCTGCAAGCAATCCCACGGGATACGCATATTGAAGCAGGATCCCTTTGAAACACTCATCAGCTTTATCATCAGCCAGAACAACAATATTCCTCGTATTTCGGGGATAATCGGGAGGCTGTGCGAGAGCTTTGGCGATAAGATCGACGGAGGCTATGCATTCCCAACGCTGCAGCAGCTAAAGGGTGTTACAGTTGATGATCTTGCACCGCTGCGTGCCGGATTTAGGGCGAAGTATATATGCGATGCCGTTAAAAAAGTCAGCAGCGGAGAGGTGGATCTCTCTGAAATAGATGCGCTACCTCTTGCCGAAGCCAGAGAGCATCTGAAGCAGATTTGTGGTGTAGGCGACAAGGTCGCAGACTGCGTGTTACTGTTTGCTTTTAGGAAATACGATGCTTTCCCCAAAGATGTATGGGTAAAACGGATCATGGCGCAGTATTATCCCGATGGTCTGCCCGAATGCACTGCAGGCATCGAGGGAATAGCCCAGCAGTTTCTGTTTGACTACGTTCGTAACAACAACGCATCAAAAATAACCGAATAAACGAAAGGAACATACTATATGTTTTGTAAGATATGTGGCAAAATGATTGCCGAAAATGCACTGTTCTGCACCTTTTGCGGAACCCCTGTTTCTGACAATGCGCCCAACGAGGCTGAAGCGAAATCCGCCGAACCCATCATCAGCGCTGAGATTGCAGCAACCGAAATGCACCCTGCGCCTGAACAAACAATCTCCACTGAGTCACCGTCTGTTACAGAGCCTGCAACCACAACTTATGAGCCTGTAGCTCCCACCGCCGAGCCTGCAGCAGCCTCTGTTCCAATGCAGCACAACTCCGCAGTCACTCAGGGAGCTGCGTTTGAATACTCCATCGAGCCTCCTGCACCCCAGCCAAAAGAACAAAAATACTACACACTGGGACACATAATTGCGTGTCTTGTAGCAGTAGGCGTTATGTCTATCGTCGCAGGAGTTTTTGCAGGACTTTACTTCTCCGTTATATGATGACATTCATCGCATTCAGCCGCCTGTTTTTGGGGCGGGTTTTTTGCGTTATTTTGCACAAATTGCCAATTGCATCGTTATTTCTTTTTAACAATCTTGCATCAAATTAATTGACATTCCATTTGCTATAATGTATAATTATAATAAGTGTTATTATACATTATTTTATATATGTACCATGCAGCTTCTACCTGCTTGGATAATAACAGTGAAATAACCCTTGGGAGGATAATATATGTATTGCGAAAATTGCGGCAAAAAGCTCATACGTGGATATCAGTTCTGCCTTGAGTGCGGCACACCCGTACCACCCGAAGCCACCGAAGAGGACACCGTACAGACCGAGGAGGAATACAGCGGCCCCCGCACTGAGCCGCTCGACGGCGGCGAAGGCTCTCTCGTTTTCTGCCCTACTTGCGGTATGCACATGCAGACCTCTACTTCCGTATGTGAAAAATGCGGTATGCCATTGAGCGGCGGCACACAGAACACCCAGCAGAGCTCTGTACCGCTCTACAACGTTAATCCCAGTAATGATCTGGGTGGTATCGGCGGATTTGACGGCATAGAAGATGTCAACGGCCTTTCAGATGAGGATATCAGCCAGCTCAACAATTTTGTTAACGGCTATGAGTCCACTGTCGGATACGATCTCGGCTCAACCGGCGGCTCGATGGATTCCATCGGCGGCGACTCTACAGATGCGCTTGACAGCCTCACAAATCAGCTTGCTGATCTGGGCAATACATACAGCACTATGCCTGAAATAGGTGCTGACAGCACTCCCAGCTATGAAATGCCTGCCGTTGAGGAAGTCGCCCCTGTTACAGCAGAGCCCGAGACAGAACCTATTGCTCCTGCTCCCGTTGCACTCGAGAAACCTGTTGCACTCGAAAAGCCTGTAGAACTGGAGGCTAACCCCACTCTTGTGCTGGAGGATATGAGCCTAGCAGAGGATCCCTCGAAGGATGTTGAATCGCTGCTCATGGCTGACGATCCTGCAATGGTAGCAAAGAGCGTTATGCTGACCGATGACAATACTTATGAGGATGCCCCCCTTGAGATAAACCCCGCCTATGTCGTACCCGATGTAAGCCTAAATGACAATTTCGACTATGGCAGCACCGATATGACAGAAGCACCTGTCGTTGAGGAAGAGTCTTACGTTGCTCCCATTGAGGATACCTACGAAGAGCCTGTTGCTGAAGAGCCCTATGTTGCTCCTGTT
>JAZPZN010000106.1:0-55407 GCA_045544715.1 Oscillospiraceae bacterium
GCCTCCGACTTTGTTTATCGCAGTGCCGCTGCTGATGGTGGCGTACTTCGCCTTCACCAATGAGGATGGCAGCTTTACTATCGAGCATATCGCTAATGTGGGGCAGTATGCCAACATCTTTATCCGCTCGATATGGCTTGCGATAATTGCAACCGTCATCTGCCTTATCATATCCTATCCCCTTGCTTTCATGCTGTCCCGTATGAAAAAGCATCATCAGGGCACTATGCTGATGCTGGTCATCCTTCCCATGTGGATGAACTTCCTGCTGCGTACCTACGCATGGATGACCCTCCTCGGCAACAACGGCATCATCAACTATCTGTTTTCCCTTGTGGGTCTCGGCCCGTTCAAGATGATAAACACCGAGGGCGCAGTGGTGCTGGGTATGGTGTACAACTACCTGCCCTTTATGATAATGCCCCTGTACTCCGTAATGGTGAAGATCGACAAATCCGTGCTGGAGGCTGCTGACGACCTCGGCTGTAACTACATTCAAAAGCTGTTCAGAGTTATCGTTCCCCTCAGCCTCCCCGGTATCACATCGGGCATCACGATGGTGTTCGTGCCTGCTATCAGTACCTTTATCATCTCAAGAATGCTCGGCGGTGGATCTAACCTGCTTATCGGCGACCTTATCGAGATGCAGTTCCTCGGCAACTCCTACAACCCCCACCTCGGCGCAGGTATCTCGCTGGTGCTTATGGTGATCATATTGCTGATAATGACCATCATGAACCAGTTCAACCCCGACGATCAGGTGTTGATGTAAGGAGGGCTGCAACATGATGAAAAAACTCGGAAAAATATACATCGCCCTTGTGCTGATGTTCCTTTATGTGCCGATATTCGTGCTTATCGTGTTCTCCTTCAACGAGACAAAGAGCCGCTCGGTATTCAGCGGATTTACCCTCGACTGGTATGCAAAGCTGTTCAACAACGACCTTATCATCTCCTCGTTGATGAACACGATAATCATCGCTGTCATCGCAAGTATCGTTGCCACTATCCTCGGAACCTTCGCCGCTGTCGGTATCAACTCCATGAGAAAGGTGCCTAAGGCGGTGGTGCTTAACATCACAAATATGCCCATCATCAACCCCGAGATAGTGACGGGTGTTTCGCTGATGCTGCTGTTCGTGTTCTTCGCCGCTAGGATGAATTTTGAGTTCGGCTTCTGGACATTGCTGATAGCACACATCACCTTCGATGTGCCCTATGTTATCCTCAATGTAATGCCCAAATTCCGTCAGATGGATCCCAACCTGTTCGAGGCGGCGCAGGATCTGGGCTGCAGCCCTATCCGTGCATTTTTTAAGGTGATACTCCCCGAGATAATGCCGGGTGTTATCAGCGGCTTTCTTATGAGCTTTACCTATTCTCTCGATGATTTTGTAATAAGCTACTTCACAACGGGCGCTACCTCGCAGACCCTGCCCATCACCATCTACTCCATGACACGCCGCAAGATATCCCCCGAGATAAATGCGCTGTCTACCCTTATATTCCTAGTGGTGGTGATCGTGCTGATAGTTAAAAACATCATCGAGAACCGCCAGTATAAGACCAAAATGAAAGGAAACAACGACTACTGATGAAGATAGAAAAGCTATTAAAAACAGCAGGCGCTGCGCTCCTTTCGGGTGTGATGCTCTGCTCCTGCGCAGGCGGCAGCTCCGATGACGCTGAGAGCAGCGAGAGCTACGAAAGCGAGGAGAGCGCAGCACAGACCCTCACCGTGGAGGATATGGAATACTATACCCGCTTCAAGGATGCAGGGCTGTCGATAAACGTCTACAACTGGGGCGAGTATATCTCGGTAGGCTCCGATGAGGGCACGCTAAACGTGAATGAGGAGTTCACAAAGCTGACGGGCATCAAGGTAAACTACACCAACTACGCCACCAACGAGGAGCTTTACGCAAAGCTTAAGGGCGGCGGAGCAAGCTATGATGTCATCATCCCCTCCGACTATATGATCGCAAAGATGATAAAGGAGGAGATGATACAGCCCCTTGATTTCGATAATATCCCGAATTTCAAGTACATCATGGATAACTTCCGCAACCTTATCTACGACCCCGAAAATGCGTACACCGTTCCCTATACATGGGGTACTGTCGGAATTATCTACAACACCACCCTCGTTGACCTCAACAAGGAGGATATCGACTGGGATATCCTGTGGAATGAGGACTACCGTGACCAGATACTGATGTTCGATAACCCCCGTGACGCTTTCGCAATTGCGGAGATAATGCTGGGCTACGACATCAACACCGAAAACAGCGAGGAGCTTTCCCGTGCAGCCGACAAGCTGAAGGAGCAGAAAAACATCGTGCAGGGCTATGTAATGGACGAGATATTCGACAAGATGATAGCCAACGATGCGTGGATAGCTCCCTACTACGCAGGCGATGCGCTCACCATCCTCGACGAGAATGAGGATCTCGATTTCGTAGTACCTGCAAGCGGCACGAACCTGTTTATCGATGCGATGTGTATTCCCGTAGGCTCAAAAAACAAGGAGGCTGCGGAGATGTATATCAACTTTATGTGCGAGCCCGACATCGCCTTTGCAAATATTGATTACATCTGCTATTCCACACCTCACTCTGCGGCATTCGATATGCTTGACGAGGAGGTACAGACCGACCCCATCTCATACCCCTCCAACGAGTATATCGCTGCAAACACCACCGTTTTCAGCAACCTATCCGACGAGGCGAGCCGTGAGATGCAGACCCTGTGGACAGAGATGAAATCCGCAGAGGACGCTAACACCAACCGCTGGCTGGTGCCCACCTTCCTTGCGCTGTGCGTGGCGGCGATAATCGTGATCCTTATCAGACGCTATATCAAGAGCAAAAAGGATATCTTTTAACGGCAAAACGGCACTCTCGGGTGCCGTTTTTTGCGTAGTGATGTCGTTGCTATCTGCTTTGATAAAAGCTGCATTTTGCGCAGCTTGTAAGGGCGGCTGATGCAGTATCCTCCAGTGTGCATCTGCCCTCCTGCTGAAAGCGGCAGTCGAGGGCGCAGGATATGAGAGTCATGGCTCACCTCCGAATATCGTTGCTTATAGGATGCGCAGCAAAGCTGAAAATATCAGCATCTGCGTTGACAAAATCATCCTGCCGCTATATAATAAATGTAGCATTTTGAAACTTTTTTATAGAGAGTGTGAAATATGAGCGTTTTTTTGCGTGTGATGAGAGTTGTTTTGCTGTCGGCGGCACT
Source organism: Oscillospiraceae bacterium (assembly GCA_045544715.1). Lineage (GTDB taxonomy): Bacteria > Bacillota > Clostridia > Oscillospirales > Ruminococcaceae > CAG-115. The sequence goes on from JAZPZN010000106.1 coordinate 3,241, forward strand.
TAATATTACGCTGCCGCTGCAGCTGCTTGACGCACCCGTCGGGGTGCAGGTGGCTTTTTACATAGCCTCGGTGGTGTGCTTTATCGTTGTGCAGGTGCATCCAAAGGGCAGAAAAACTCCCTCGTTCCGCTTGTGGGTGATGGATGGCGGCGCAGAGCTGCTTTATCTGTTCATCATGACGATGGCGGTGTCGCTGGGGGCGGCGGTGCTCGCCGTTTTCGGGCTGACCTCGGGCAGGCTCGGGGGAGGCGGCTTTGCAGCATGGCTCGGTATCCTCGTGATCGGGGAATTTTTGATGTTTTGGAATGGTATCATACGTGTGTATCTTACCTCGGTGCAGCTGGGGCTGACGCTGCGTGTGCTTGGGATCATCTTCGGCATGGTGCCCGTTGCAAATCTCGTGATGCTCGGCATCATCTATGCAAAGGTGCGCTATGAGTGCGATGCGGCAACAAGACGCTTCGAGCGCAACGAGAAAAGGGCAGCGCAGCAGGTGTGCGCCACACGCTATCCCATCCTCCTCGTGCATGGGGTGTTTTTCCGTGACAACAGGCTGCTGAACTACTGGGGCAGGATACCATCGGAGCTGGAGCAAAACGGTGCGGTGATATGCTACGGCAATCAGAGGTCGGCACGCAGCGTTTACAGCAGCGGCGCAGAGCTAGCCGAGAGGATAAAGCAGGTGTGCGCCGAAACAGGTGCGGATAAGGTCAACATCATCGCCCACTCAAAGGGAGGGCTTGATGCACGTTGCGCTATCACGCATCACGATGCTGCGCAGTATGTCGCCTCGCTGACTACCGTCAGCACGCCGCATAGGGGATGTATGTTCGCCGAGTATCTGCTGGGCAGGTGCCCAGAGGGCTTCGTGCAGAAGGTGGAGAACGCCTACAACAAGGCATACACCGCCCTCGGCGAGGATGAGCCCGACTTCCTTGCGGCGGTGAAAGACCTCACAAACGGTGCGTGTGCGCACTTTAACGACAACACTCCCGATGCCGAGGGCGTGCTGTATCAGAGCGTAGGCTCGATAGCGAGGAGCGCAAGGGGCGGCAGGTTTCCGCTTAACATCTTCTATCCCGTCGTCAAAAAGTACGACGGCGAGAACGATGGCATGGTGGCTCTCAGCTCGATGCGGTGGGGTGAGGATTTTATCGCACTCTATCCCGAGGGGCAGCGTGGCATAACTCACGGCGATACCATCGACCTCAACCGTGAGGACTACAGCGGCTTCGACGTGCTGGAGTTCTATGTGGGACTGGTGGCAGGGCTGAAAAACAGAGGACTTTGAGCGAGGATGACAGCGGTGCTTTTATAAAGCACCGCTTTTGTTTGGTAAAGCCTTGTTTGTTGATTATCTACAAATTTAACATCTGTTTTTGTACCTTGTAAAAAATTACAGATGCTATAATTTGCCTTGACAAAACGCTGTAATGCCTATATAATAGATGTATGCGGTCGTTTCACACAATATATTGTAGATAAAATATATGCAGCAGACTAAGTGCTGATGTTGTGGCGATGCGCTTTGCGGCGCTGTTTTCGCATTTTGCGATTGGTGATGTGCGTCATTTTTCGCCCTGTTGGGGGTCGTCTGCGCCGACGGCTGAGAAGATGATGCTGTTAACAGACGGTCTTTTATGGCACATCCACCGTTAAAGAAAGATATATAGAGGAGAAAACAAGATGTCAATGATTACGATGATCAAAAAGCGTGACGGCAGGCAGGTTCCGTTCAATATAGAGAAGATCGCAGGTGCTATCTTCAAGGCTGCGCAGGTTGTGGGCGGTAACGACTACAGCGAGGCAATGCAGCTTGCGGACAAGGTTTGCCAGCGTCTGAGCGAGACCATAATCGGCAGAAATCCCTCCGTTGAGGAGGTGCAGGATATGGTGGAGAAGGTGCTCGTTGAGGAGGGTCACGCAAAGACCGCCAAAGCGTACATCCTCTACCGTGCTGAGCGCACGAGAGTGCGTGAGATGGACTCCTCTCTGATGAAAACATACGAGGATCTCACCTTCAAGTCCGCCAGCGAGAGCGATATCAAGCGTGAAAACGCAAACATCGACGGCGATACCGCTATGGGCACTATGCTTAAATACGGCAGTGAGGGCGCAAAGCAGTTCAATGAGATGTATGTTCTCGCACCCGAGCACACCCGTGCCCATGTCAACGGCGATATCCATATCCATGACCTCGATTTCCTTACCCTCACCACTACCTGCTGTCAGATAGACCTGCTCAAGCTGTTTGAGGGCGGCTTCTCTACAGGCCACGGCTATCTGCGTGAGCCTAACGATATCAGCAGCTATGCGGCACTCGCCTGCATCGCTATCCAGTCTAACCAGAACGATCAGCACGGCGGTCAGAGCGTGCCCAACTTCGATTATGCGATGGCTGAGGGTGTTAAAAAGACCTTCCGCCGCCTGTATACACAGAACCTTGCAAAGGCAGTTTGCTTCAGCAGAGTCAATTACGATTTTGCACAGGTGACAAACGAGCTGAAGATGTTCAAAAAGATGGTGGAGGAGCAGTTTGGTATAGTTCCTGCGCTGTGCAACAACTCCGCTTACAAGGCTAAGGAGGCAGAGCTTGTGGCTGACCGCTACGGCAGCGATTTCGCCCTGCTGCAGGATACCGCAGAGCGTCTTGCTGAGAGCGAGACAGACCGTGCCACCTATCAGGCGATGGAGGCACTTATCCACAACCTCAACACCATGAACAGCCGTGCAGGCGCACAGAACCCGTTCAGCTCCATCAACTACGGCACAGACATCTCTCCCGAGGGCAGGATGGTAACACGCAATGTGATGCTCGCCACCGAGGCAGGTCTCGGCAACGGCGAAACTCCCATTTTCCCCATCCACATCTTCAAGGTGAAGGAGGGCGTGAACTACAACGAGGGCGAGCCTAACTACGACCTGTTTAAGCTTGCGTGCAGAGTGTCGGCAAAGCGTCTGTTCCCGAACTTCTCGTTCATCGACGCTCCGTTCAACCTCCAGTATTACAAGGAGGGCGACTACAATACAGAGGTGGCTTACATGGGCTGCCGCACAAGAGTTATCGGCAACGTGTACGACCCTTCAAGAGAGATAGTTACGGGCAGAGGTAACCTCAGCTTTACATCCATCAATCTGCCACGTCTGGGTATCGAGGCAAAGGGCGATATCGACGCATTTTACCGCAGTCTTGACGACATGATGGAGATGGTCATCGACCAGCTGTTGTTCAGATTTAAGATACAGTGCGACAAGCTTGTTAAAAACTACCCCTTCCTCATGGGACAGGGTGTGTGGATAGACAGCGAAAAGCTTGATAAGACCGACAACATCGCAGAGGTGCTGAAGCACGGCACGCTGTCCATCGGCTTTATCGGCCTTGCTGAGTGCCTCAAGGCACTTATCGGTGTGCACCACGGCGAGAGCGAGCAGGCTCAGAAGCTCGGTATGGAGATAATCTCCCACATGAGAGAGCGACTTGACGAGGAGAGCCGCCGCACAAAGCTCAACTTCTCGCTGCTTGGCACTCCCGCAGAGGGACTGTCGGGAAGGTTCGTGCGTATGGATAAGAAGAAGTACGGCACTATCCCAGGCATCACCGATAGAGAGTACTATACAAACTCGTTCCATGTGCCCGTTTACTATCCCATCAGCGCATTCAAGAAGATAAAGCTGGAGGCTCCCTATCATGCCCTCACAAATGCAGGCCACATCAGCTATGTTGAGCTTGACGGCGACCCCCTCAAGAACCTCGACGCTTTTGAGCAGATAGTACGCTGCATGAAGGAGCAGGGCATAGGCTACGGCTCCATCAACCACCCCGTAGACCGTGACCCCGAGTGCGGCTATACAGGCATCATCGATGACGAGTGCCCCTGCTGCCACCGCAAGGAGGGCGAGGTGCGCTTTGAGCGTATCCGCCGCATCACAGGCTACCTTGTGGGAACTCTCGACCGCTTCAACGACGCAAAGCGTGCTGAGGAAGCCGACAGAGTAAAGCATAACACATGATAAAAGGGGCGGCATAAGCCGCCCTTTCGTTGTGGAAAAACGACCCTTGCAGGGGTCGTTTTTTTGTTGCGGGGGTGAGATGTGCTGTCAGTAATTCTCGGCACGCAGCTCAAAATAAGACTTGGGATAGCCGCATACGGGGCAGCTGTCGGGTGCCTTTACGCCGACGATGATGTGGCCGCAGTTGCGGCACTCCCACACCTTGACCTCGCTGCGGGCGAATACCTGCTGCGCCTTTACGTTGTGCAGCAGCGCACGGTAACGCTCCTCGTGGGATTTTTCGATAGCAGCCACAAGGCGGAATTTCGCTGCTAGCTCACGGAAGCCCTCCTCCTCGGCGGTCTTTGCGAAGCTTTCGTACATATCCGTCCATTCGTAGTTTTCGCCGTCTGCGGCTGCGCTGAGGTTGTCCTCGGTCTCTCCGATGCCGCCCAGCTCTCTGAACCACATCTTTGCGTGCTCACGCTCGTTGGCGGCGGTGTCACGGAAGAGGGCTGCGATCTGCTCGAACCCCTCCTTCTGAGCCTTTTCGGCGAAGAAGGTGTATTTGTTTCTTGCCTCACTTTCGCCCGAGAATGCCGCCATGAGGTTCTTTTCGGTCTGGGTGCCTGCGTATTTCGAGTTCAGCGGCCTTTCGGAGATAAGGTCGGAGCTGTTCTGCGAGCCGCAGTCGGGGCAGATGGGCTCTAAGCCCTCGGCAACGTCGTAGACCCTGCCGCATTTGCATTTGAATTTTTTCATAAAATAGCCTCCTTTTTGAGTTATATTTCCCGTTTTTCAGTAGTTTATGCGTTGTATGTGCTGAGTGTCGCTGATCGGAAGCTCCATGAGGGCAGAGCAGTCCATATCTGCCGCCGCGAGGCTCACTGCGCTTATTGTGCGGTTCGTGTAGGTGGTGTAATGATATATCAGCCCTGCGGTATCCATGCAGCAGCTGTACTGGGTGCGTTGATATTTTCCGTCGGCGGTGAGCACTGCGCCCTCCTGCATCTCCACGCCGCCGAGGATGTGAAAGCACTGCGTTACCTCATCCGTATCGGTGCGGCTGTTGTGCAGCAGAAATGCTGCCCTTACAAAGCGAGACTCGGACGTGTGGTCGCCTGCAAGCCCTATTGCGCCGAAGCCTCCGCCTGTAGGGGCGAGCTTCAGCACCTCTGAAAAGCGGTCGTGGGGGAACCTTGCGGTGAGATTTAAGCACCTTTTAAGATCGTTGAGATGATAGGGGAAGGGAGGGCTGTTAGTCAGCACGCCTGCTGCGTTGTCGTATATCTGCAGCCCCTCGGCGGTGCTCTCCACAACTATCGAGCCTTGTTTGTCGGCGATGTGCCAGTGCAGCGTGGTGAGGGGGATGCTTTGGCTGAAGGGCACGGAGTTCAGCCCCGTTGAGGCTATCAGCTCCCTTGCTTCGGCAACGCTGCTGCATTTTGCGAGTACAGCGGCGGTAAGCTCGTAGGGGGAGAGCCCGCCGCCATCGGGATACTCCGCATATTGCGGAAAGTTAAGGGCGGCGGCGCACAGCCCGTGCTCGTTCATGCCGTCGGCGAGCAGCGGATAGCCCTCTGCCACCGCCGCCATGCCGATAAAGGCATGGTGGCTGCGAAGCTCTCCGCCGACGCTTTTCCTCAACGGATAGTTGCGTGGCACGATCACAACCCTCTCGCCGAAATGGTATTCAAGATCCATGTTCCTGCCGAAATACAGTGAATCGCAGTTCATCGCTATCGTTGTACACATATCTTTGCCTCCTGTTTTTATGGATATTGTGCCCGTTTAACGGCAATTTATCAGTGCAGCCTGCAGGGGCATGCTTTGTGTAAGGTTTTGCGGGGCGCAGATTTTCGTACAATTTTAATAAAAATGTAAAAATCCGTCAAAAGGGGCTTTATTTCTTGCAAAAAATGTGCTATAATAGTTATAAATATAAATATAATTATAATTATAACTGTGCGTATGGCACAGCGCAGTGCGGCAAGGGAATGCCGACCATATTACTTGTACAGGGAGTGTGAACAGTATGGCTTTTTGCGACCTTAATACCGTCAGATTGTATGACGAGGCATCGGGCTATACATACGTCATCGGTGATGTTTTCGCTGTTTTTCCGTTCGGCTCGGATATGCCGATGGTGTTCAGCTGGGATATGCTGAACTCTGTCACCGAGGGCAAAAAGCATATCACCATAAAGGCTGAGGGCTTCAGCTGCAGCATCAACAAAAGCAGCTTTATCGTGCCCGAGGATTATTTCAGGGCTATCGCTATCATCGAGCACGCAAGCCAAAGCAACGATTTTGTATACAACCACGAAAAGCGTATACTGCCACTTAAGAGCAGCTATATCGAGTGCAGCCCCGGTAAGGATGCATATATCGGTCAGTGCGAGCTTGACGAGACCGAGTTCGCCTCCACCTTCATCATGTTGCTGAACTTTAAGCTGGTCAAGTTTTTGTGGCTGATAGCTATACTTATCATGCTGCTGATATTTGCGGGACTGCACTTTTTTGTGGGTGTTACCCGTGACAATCTGCTGTATTTTATACCTATCTCCGCTGCCTGCGGCGGCATCATCACGCTGATAATCTATCTTATCTGTCAGGCGGCTGCAAGGGGCAAGTATCAGAGCATGGCATCCTCTGACGCAGCCTCAAAAGAGGTGATAACCTTCGTCATCTCGCAGCACGGCTTCGCAGTGTGCGAAAGCTGCACATACAACTGTCAGGATATCATCCCGTGGAACATGATGGACTATTTTATCGAGTCAAACAAGATGTTCATATTCTACAAGGATAACAAGGCGGCGGTGTATATCCCCAAAAAGGCATTCGACAAAAAATACTACGGCGGCATTGCGGATATGATCGCCCTGCACCTTGAGCAGAAGTAAGGAGGGGTGAACGTGTCTGTTGAAATAAAAAGCGAATATGTTGAGCTTGACGGTCAGAGCGTGCTGCTGGTGGCTGTAAGGAACAGCGTGCCCGTCGTTGGCGTATGCAGCACAGGGCAGAGCCGTGAAAGGGCAAACGGCGGTGCGATCAACAAGATATTCTACATCGGTAACAACCCTGTCATCAATATGCTTTGCCCAAACCACGGCAACAAGCGCAGCGACAAGTTGATGGCTCTTTGCGGCCCCGTATCGGGCGATACCGAGCTGCACAAGCTGCTTACCGACGCACTTGCTAAGCTTAACAGGGGCGACTCGCCTGCGGCGGCTCTCAATGCGGTGCTGTGCACCCTGCCCGATGGCGTGTATACCCTCTATCAGTCGGAGTACTATCCCACCGACGGCAACGGCAACTTTTTCTGGGGGGCGTACAACATCGCCCATGAGATACACGGCTCGTCGGAGCACAACCGCACCTTCGGCAAGGACAAGCTGTTCAGACCGTGTTTCCTTGTTCCCAGCCTTGATCTCAACACCTTTTTACCAAAGATAAAATCCACCACCGACCTTGCTTGCAGATCACGAAGGATACAGGGCATCGCACTGCACCTTTCGGGGCTTTACTCTGTATTGCTGAAGGGTCACCACGGCGCAGTTAGCTGCACTGAGGCAGGGCTTCCCTTCAACTGCATGGTGATCGAGCGTGTGGCGGAGCCTTACACTGCACCCTTTGTGGCACCCGTGCCGACTGCTGCGCCTGCCGAGGAGGCTGCCCAGACCGATGAAAACGGCAATCCCGTTGAGGCTGCGCCTGTAGCAAAGCCTGTGGCGGAGGATAAGGACAGGGTGGGCATTACAGGCTTCAGGAGCCCGTCGGTGAAGATACCGCTGGAGCTGTTCCCGAAGGATATGCTGAAGCTTATCATCAACACCAGAGTTGAGTGCAAGCCGAAGAGCTATGACGTGCTCGTCAAAAAGGTGAACCAGATACGCCGAAAGGCACTCAGCAACAATGCGCTGCCACACCACATCCTCGAAAAGTGCGAGCAGCTTCCCGACTGCGAGATGGTGGAGTCCTCCTACGCAGTTGAGAGCCTGTCCGAGGAGCAGCTGCAGGCACTGCTGAACGGAGAAACGGTGTACAACGATCAGGTGATGATATCCACAAATTTCTACACCAGCATCGTCACCGCCTGCAACTTTTTGCAGTTCCACGATCTGAAGCGTTTTGTGCAGTTCGGCCTTGCGATACTCGACAATCCCGAGCTTTCCGCTACCCACGAGTACATATCAAAGCGTGTGGCGCAGATAGATAACAAGATCGTGTATGAGTTTTTCAAGGGTGCGATCGTCAGCGAGGATGCAAAATATGCAAGGTTCATCGACACTGCGAACCGCTATGTAAAGGCATACGAGCTGAAGCATGAATAATAAAAGGCGACCGTGATGTGCGGTCGCCTTTTGGTATGTTGTGATTATTTTTTGCGGTTTGCTTTTCTTTCCACCTTGCTGGTGTACATATTTGCATCCGCAACGCTGATGACCTCGTTGATGCCGTGCACCTCGTCGATGCCCTTTATGCAATAGCCGATGCTGGCGGTCACTTGATAGGGCTTCAGCGATATCTTGTTTTGCTCCGACAGTATCTCGTAGAAGCGGGTTATGCGCTTTTGTATCGTTTCGTCGCTGTAGTCGTGGCTCATGCCGAGGATGTAAAACTCGTCGCCGCCTGCACGCACCGCTATCTCGCCGCCCTCGGTGATGCAGCGCACCACTGAGGATATCGTGGTTATGCCGTAATCGCCCTCGTTGTGGCCGTAGGTGTCGTTGATGGACTTGAGCCCGTCCATGTCGATGACCATCGCAAGGAATTTGTGCCCAGGCTCGGCGATGTGCATCATGTCGCCGATGCGGATATCCATGCCACGGCGGTTGTACAGCTTTGTCATCATATCGATGAGGGCGTTGCTTATCATGCTGTTTTGCACACGGCTCATCTCCAGCGCATTGTTGACGTTGCGCATCCAGCTGCGGTATACAAGGGTGGGCTTGATGCTGTCCTTCAGCTCGCACTGCAGCACGCCGTAGCCCAGCGTGTCGCTCTGAAAGTGGCAGGGGGTGAAGTAAAATACGCAGGGCACATCACGCTCATCCAGCAGCTCGGGGAGCATCAGCTTTGTTTCAAACACGTCACGGTCGTCGTTGCGGCAATGCTCTTCATACCTGCCGTAATCGCAGGCGGTGTCGTTGATGGTGTGTATCACGCACCTCATGGTATCGGGATAGCCGACGGTCTGCTGAACCTCGGTGTCGAGCCAGTTTTCACGCAGGCAGAGGTAAAAATGCCCGTAGGGACGCAGCAGATATACCTGACTGCACAGACGCTTGAGACACTCAAGCGGTGTCTGCGACTGCGTAAGATCCTCCAACATATAGCTCTCGTGCAGATGACCGATGTCGGTGTTGTTTTTTACCTCGGTATCAAAGAAGTTGCGGTTGACCCTGTAAAGCGCATCTGCAAGCAGCCTCTTTTGATGCTTGATATCCTCCTCGCAGCCGCAGGTCGCTCCGATATACAGGCCGTCGTGACCGATGTCGTGGAGAGGGATCACCTCAGCATCGGGCTCGATAAGCTCACGTATGCGGTTGATGGCTTTTTCAGCCATGTGCTTTACCTCGGGTGTGTAGGAGGTTATGCTGATATCGTTGATGACAGCCTCCTGCGATGCGTCAAAGCCTGTAACTATGACCTGCTCGGGCACTTTGATGCCTGAGCGGTCGAGGCGGTTGACAAGACCCATCGCCATAAAATCGCTGGCGCAGATGACAGCCTCCGGCATATCCACCTCGCCCGAGATGATCTTGTCGGCAAGCTGCTCGCCCGAGGTGTACCAGAAATCTCCGGGGAAAACGTTGCTTTCATCTATGGGCAGGGAGTGACGCTCCATCTCGTTTTTGAAGCCTGTAAACCTCTTTACCGATATCCCGTGATCGGGGTAGCCCTTGAGGAAATATACCTTGCGGCAGCCGTGTGTGTCCAGCACATGGGCGGTTATCCTCTCAAAGGCGGTGATATCATCGACCTCGACGGTCTCATACTTGTCGGAGATGGGCAGATCCAGTGCGATGACGGGGCAGCTGCACTTTTCGTCGATGTCCTTCAGGATATCGTTGAGATATCCGTCGTTGTTGCCATCGGTGACGAACGGCTCTGTCACGACGATCAGCGCATCCAGCATATCGTAGTTGACGAGCTGCAGGATGTTCATCTCGCTTTTGAGATACTCGGAGTGGTAATGGGTGACATCCACCAGCGGCGAAAAAACGGCAAGGTTGTAGCCGTACAGCTCGCAGCGGGACATAAGTCCGTCAAGTATCCTTGATTGATATGTATTTTCAGGGCGGCAGATTATGCAGCCGATAAGCTTACGTTTCATAGAACGCACTCCTTTACAGCAGATTAAAGGATATACTATTGATAATTATATCACGATGTTTCTAAAATGTCAATCGTCGCATATTTGATCGGTTTTGCCTGCAAATGGCATTTAGTTGCGGATGATAACGATTTTATGGTTTTTTCGCATTATACAAATTTTTCACTATTTTTACGACTATTTTTGTAAAATGGTAAAAATGAACGGCATTGCACTTGACTTGATGGGCTTGTATTGGTATAATATAAGATGTATTTTATTATATTTTCGTACAGATCCAGGAGGTTCAAATTATAATGAAGATCAGTTTTTCAACTCTCGCTTGTCCTGATTTTTCATGGACTGATATCTACTCAATGGCTAAGGACTTAGGCTTCGACGGTATCGAGGTGAGAGGTCTCGGCGAGGAGATATATGCTGTAAAGGCTAAGCCCTTTACAGATGAAAACGTTGCGGATACCGCTGCAAAGCTGAAGAAGCTGGGACTTGAGATACCCTGCCTATCCAGCGGATGTGCGCTGAAATTCGCTGACAAGCATGACGAGATAGTCGAGGAGATAACACAGTATATCAACCTTGCTGAAAAGCTGTCTACCCCTTATATCAGAATACTCGGCGACCTTGACCCCGCTCCCACAACAGAGGTGGATGACGCTGTTGTATGCGCCGTACTGAAGGAGCTGGCTGAGATAGCTGCGCCTAAGGGCGTTACCCTGCTGGTGGAGACAAACGGCGTTTATGCCGACACCGCCCGTCTTAAAAAGCTGCTCGACAATGTTGGTCACAAGTCTGTCGCTGCGCTGTGGGATGTGCATCACCCCTTCCGCTATATGGACGAGAGTGCGCAGACCACCGTTGACAACCTCGGCAACTACATCAAGTATATCCACGTCAAGGACTCCGTCATGATGGACGGCAAGGTGGTATACAAGCTGATGGGCGAGGGCGATGTTCCCGTAAGAGAGATGCTCTCCACACTGCAGAAGATCGGCTATGACGGCTATATCTCCCTTGAGTGGGTAAAGAGATGGTCGAGGGATCTGTATGCGGCAGGCATCATCTTCCCCCAGTTTGCACGCTATATGAAGCCCTATCTGCTTGCCAAAAAGAGCAAGCTGCAGATAGACGCAAGGGGTACAGGCTACTATCCCTGGCCTAAGGAGACCATCATCGATGAGACTTTCCCCGATGTTCTCGACCGCATCTGCGAGGAGTTCCCCGAGCAGTACGCTTTCAGATACACCGAGCTTGACTACACCCGCACCTATCCCGAGTTCCGTGAGGACGTGCTCCGCTTTGCGAGGGCGCTCATCGCTATGGGCGTAAAGAAGGATGACCACGTTGCTATCTGGGCGACCAACGTGCCTGCGTGGTATATCACATTCTGGGCTTGCACATATATCGGCGCAGTTCTCGTTACAGTGAACACCGCATATAAGATCCACGAGGCTGAGTACCTGCTGCACCAGTCCGATACCCACACCCTCGTCATGATTGACGGCTTCAAGGACAGCGATTATGTCGGCATCATGAAGGAGCTGTGCCCCGAGCTTGCGACCTGCAAGCCGGGCGAGCTGAACAGCGACCGTCTGCCTTTCCTCAAAAACATCATCACCACCGACTCAAAGCAGGATGGCTGCTTCACATGGGATGAGGCTATGGCTCTTGCGGATACCGTTCCCGTTGAGCGTGTAAACGAGATGCGTGCAAAGATCGACAAGGACGATGTTGTTAATATGCAGTACACCTCGGGCACTACAGGCTTCCCCAAGGGCGTAATGCTGACACACTTCAACGTTGTAAATAACGGTAAGGCTATCGGCGACTGCATGGATCTCTCCACACACGACAGGATGATGATACAGGTGCCTATGTTCCACTGCTTCGGCATGGTGCTGGCTATGACGGCAAGCGTCACCCACGGTGTTACCATGTCGCCCATCCCCGCATTCTCTCCGAGGAAGGGTCTTGCCTGCATCAACAAGGAGAAGATCACCTGCTTCCACGGTGTGCCCACTATGTTTATCGCTATGCTGGGTCACGAGGACTTCGACAAGACCGATTTCTCCCACATGAGAACAGGTATCATGGCCGGCTCTCCCTGCCCCATCAAGACGATGCAGGAGGTAATCGAGAAGATGCACATGCCCGAGATCTGCATCACATACGGTCAGACAGAGGCATCCCCCGCAACAACAATGAGCAAGACCACCGACAGCATCGAGGTGCGTGTAAATACCGTAGGCGCATCCCTGTTCGGTGTTGAGACAAAGATCGTTGACCCCGAAACAGGCGAGGATCTCGGCGACAACGTTGACGGCGAGTTCTGCGCACGTGGCTACAACATCATGAAGGGCTACTACAAGATGCCCGAGGCTACTGCGGCGGCTATCGACAGCGATGGCTGGCTGCATTCGGGCGACCTTGCAAGGCGCACTCCCGACGGCTACTACAAGATCACAGGCCGCATCAAGGATATGATCATCCGTGGCGGCGAGAACATCTATCCCAAGGAGATCGAGGAGTTTTTCTACACCCATCCTAAGGTAAAAGACGTGCAGGTCATCGGCGTACCCGACAAGGCATACGGCGAGGAGATAATGGCGTGCATCGTGCTGAAGCCGGGTGAAGAGGCTACCGTTGAGGAGATGAAGGAATACGCTCTTGCAAGACTTGCAAAGCACAAGGTTCCAAGATATGTTGCGTTTGTTGAGGGCTTCCCCATGAATGCGGCAGGAAAGATACTCAAGTACAAGATGCGTGAGTGGGCGGTGGATTATCTCGACCTGCACGACGCAAGCAAGATAGTAACAGCATAATATAAAAGGCTCTCCGCAATGGAGAGCCTTGTTTTATATGTCGTCCTTGATAATGACGATGGGTATCGGTGGGCAGTTGGGGCGGTTGACGAAGGGCATCTCGACAACGGTGTATTTTCTGCTGTCGAGGGTGGGGAGGTATTCAAGCAGTGCGTCACGCTCCTCATAGCCTGTTTCTCTGCCGTAGTAGATGATAAGCGTCATTATGCCGCCGTTTTTAAGCAGCTTGAGCCCCTTTTCGATTGCCTCGATGCTGGTCTCCTTATGGGTGAATATGTTGTGGTCGCCCTTCGGCAGCCAGCCGAAATTGAACGTTATCAGCGATACGCTGCCCTCCTCGTGCAGGCTGTCCATCTCGCTGTGGCTTTGCAGCCGCACATCGGCACGGTGAGCCACTCCATGCTGCTCAAGCAGCGCTTTTGTGCTGTCCACCGCATCCTGCTGGATATCGAATGCGGTGACGTGTCCGCTGTCACCCACCAGTGTGCACAGGTGCAGGGTGTCGTTGCCCCTGCCTGCGGTCGCATCTATGCAGATGTCGCCCTCATGCACCGTTTCGTCGATGACCCTTTTGATGATGTCAAGGGCACTGAAGGAATTCATTCGTTTCATAGTATGTAGTACCTTTCTTTATGTCGATGGGAGAGGATGGGGGAAGGGGCGTTTTCAGTCCCTTGCCCCCTTCGCCGCTTTCCCGTTTAATGTCGGAATGGGATGTGGAGCGTTTTATTTCTCCGACAGGTCAAGCTTGCGCACTGCGTCCCTTACCTTCAGCACGTAGGAGGGGGATACCGACAGCTCGTCTATTCCCATGCGGATGAATCGCTCGGTAAGCGTGGTGTCGGCTGCAAGCTCGCCGCATATTCCTATCCATGCGCCGTGGCGGTGTGCGCTTTCGCAGGATAGCTCGATAAGCTTCAGCACTGCCTCGTGGTGGGGGTCGCAGTACCGCTCAAGCGTCGGGTTTTGTCTGTCGCAGGCGAGTGTGTACTGGGTAAGGTCGTTGGTTCCAACGCTGAAAAAGTCCACCAGCTCAGCCAGCTTGTCGCTTATCAGCGCAGCGGCAGGTGTTTCTATCATGATGCCAAGCTCTACATTGTCGCTGTAGGCTGCGCCCTCCGCTGACAGCTCTGCTTTTGTTTCCTCGCACAGGCGCAGTATCTCCTTTACCTCCCACTCGCTTGCTATCATCGGAAACATGATGCTTAGCCTGCCGTAGGCAGATGCCCTGTACAATGCCCTCAGCTGCACCTTAAATATTTCGGGGCGGCTGAGACACAGCCTTATCGCACGCATACCGAGGGCAGGATTTTCCTCTTTTTTCATCCCGAGATAGTCCACCTGCTTGTCTGCGCCGATGTCAAGCGTGCGGATGACCACCTTTTTGCCTGCCATGCTCTCCAGCACACGCTTGTAGATGCGGCATTGCTCCTCCTCCGAGGGCAGCTCGCTCCTGCCGAGGTAGATGAACTCGCTGCGGAACAGCCCTATTCCCCCTGCATCGTTTAGCAGCACATCACCGATATTGTCGGCACTGCCGATGTTTGCAAAGATGCTGATGCTGCGCCCGTCGAGGGTGATGTTCTCCTTGCCCTTCAGCTTTTGCAGCAGTGCTTTTTTGTCGGCATCCTCCTGCTGCTTTGCCCTGTAGCGGGCGAGGGTATCCTCATCAGGGTCGAGTATCAGCTCGCCCGTGTAGCCATCTGCGATGGCTGTAGCCCCGTCGTGCAGGTGCTGCAAAAACTCCTCGCCCAGCCCGATTATTGCAGGGATGTTCATGCTGCGTGCGAGGATGGCGGTGTGCGAATTTTGCGAGCCGCCCGCCGTTGCAAAGGCGAGTACCCTGCTTTTGTCAAGGTCTACGGTCTCGCTGGGGGCGAGGTCATCTGCGCAGATTATCATATCATCGCCGCCGTCGGCGATGGCGGCATCGCTGTTGGTGAGGCAGCGGATTATCCTGTTGGATACATCCCTCACATCCGCTGAGCGTGCCTGCATATAGCTGTCATCCATGGCGGCAAACATCTCGGCAAAGTTGTCGGAGGTCATCGCTACGGCGTACTCCGCATTGACGCTTTGCGTGCTTATCATCTCGGTGATGGAGTCGTTGTAGTCCTCGTCCTGCGCCATCATTATATGGATATCGAATATCTGGGCGTTGGCAACGCCCACCTCGGTCAGCGCCTTTTCGTATATCTCCGATAGCTGTGCGATGGCGGCATCCCTTGCCGCCTCAAAACGCTGCAGCTCGGCTGCGGTGTCATCGGTCTTTACCCTGCGCACCTGTATATCTCCCCGTTTGAAAACGGCTATCCTGCCTATGGCTACTGCGCCGTAAACACCCTTGCCTGTAAATTTTGTCATAGCATCACCCCATTGAATTTTGGTATCTGATATATAATTTCCAGCTTTGCGGAATTAATTCATGCGAGAGGGAATATCTCTGCTGCTGCACCGTTTATTTCTATCATGGTCTTTTCTGCATCGGGATAAAACCTGCTGCTAAGCACTCTGCTGCCGCCGTTGAGGTATATCTCAAGGCTCGACATATCGGCGATGATGCGGATATCGCTGCAATGCTGCAGCTTTGTGCTGCGCACCGTCCTGCCGCCGCCTATCGTGCTATCCTCAAAGCGCAGCGTGAATATGCCCTCGGCTGCGTCATAGCATAGCTTTGCAGCACCTGCTATGGTGACGCTGAAGCTGCCCGCTGTATCGGCGCAGATATCGCAGGGGAGGGCTGATGTAGTCTTTGCGCCGTTTGGCAGCAGCGTTTTTTCGCCACGCAGCGTGCTCAGCTCTCTTATGGGGGCTTGCAGCAGCGAGCCATCGGCGGCCCTCGTCACCTCTCTCGGAAGGGTGAGGCAGTGCTGCCATCCCAGTGCTACGGTGGGGTTGGTGTAGGGGATATCTCCTATGCCCATCCACCCGTATATGATGCGCCGCCCGTCGGGAGCCTCAAAGCTCTGCGGAGCGTAGAAATCAAAGCCGTAGTCCCACTCTTCAAAATCCTGCAGGCCTTCATCCGCCTTGAAATAGCCCGATTGATGCACATTTTGATATCTCAGTGCCTCGGTGGGTAGCCCCTGCGGTGACAGCGAGAGATAGCGGTGCCCGTCTACACTGAAGTGATCGGGACACTCCCACATATAGCCGAAGTGGGGCACTGTATCGCAGCCTGCATACTCCCAGTGCTGCATATCCTGCGAGCGGTAGTAAAGCACGCAGCCCTCATCCTCCAGAGTGCGTGCGCCCAGTACCATTTTGAATTCTCCGTTTTCTCGCCACACCTTCGGGTCACGCACGTGGCAGGAGCAAAAGGATGGATAGTCGCAGTTTCGCAGCAGCACCTGCTTTTCGCTGAAATCGGTGCCGTTGCGGGAGGTCAGCGTTATCACGTTTGCGCCTCTTCCTGTGCGGATGTAGTCGTGCGCACCCTCCTCAAGCACGTTGCCTGTGTAAAAAATGTGCAGCGTGTTATCCCACACAATTGCGCTGCCCGAGTACGCTCCGCTGATATCCGAAGGCGTATCGGGGCGGATGACGTAGCCTGTAAATTCCCAGTTGAGCATATCAGTGCTTTGATAATGTCCCCAGCCACGGTCGCCTGCGCCCTCTGCGCTGTCGGGCGAATACTGAAAATATACATGGTATCTTCCGTTGAACCGGCATAGCCCGTTTGGGTCGTTCATCCAGCCCGTCGGTGGCTCAAGATGCAGCTTTTGCCGCCATTTTCCGTTGTACATAGCGTTCTCCTTTTCCGTCTGCCTGATACTATAAGTATAAAGGAATTCCGCCGTTTTGTAAACCCCAAAATCAGCCAAATGCAAAAAGTGGATGATTTTGTTTAATTGTCCCGATTTTTGTTTGACATTATCTGCAGTTTATGGTATCATTATTATATGTCACTATTTTTTATTGCGGCATTATTGCGGCATCGGCAATAGTGCTGACAGACCTTGAAAAGGAGGGCGGCAGTGGACTATATAATCATTAACGGCGCACTGGATTACAAGGGCGACAAAGCCGCACTGACGGGCAATGTGGTAATTCCCGAGGGCGTGACGGATATCAGTATGTTCGCTTTTTCAAACTGCACTGGCATCGTGAGCGTGCAGCTGCCCTCAACATTGATGAGCATAGGCAACTACGCTTTCGAAAACTGCACAAGCCTCGAAAGCGTGCAGCTGCCCTCAGCATTGATGTTCATAGGCGACCTTGCTTTCAAAAATTGCAGTAGCCTCAAATCGGTGTTTGTTCCGCAGGGGGTGCAGAAGATCGGGCAGGATGCGTTTAAATACAGCGGTCTGCAGGAGATATGCGTGCATGAGGACAACATCCACTTTTGCAGCGTTGACGGCGTGCTTTACACCAAAAATATGCAGGAGCTGCTGATATATCCCGAGAAAAAGAGCAGCTTAGATTACGTTATCCCCGACGGCGTTGTGAAGATACACGATGCGTTCAGAAGATGCAGCTATCTGCGCTGCCTTACATGCCCTAACGGGGCAGAGTTTGTGGACTATGCGGATCTCAGCAACAGCATCGATGAGGTGCGCTTGATCGGCTGCAACAGCTTGGCGAATATCCCGCTGATTGTGTGCTGTGTGACAAACGTGATCGCCCCCGAGGCGGATATAAACCAACCGAATTTTTACCTGTTTAAGCAGAGACTGGTGTGTGGCTATGCAAAGGCTTGGCTTAACGGCTGGACGACGGGCAGCAAAAACAACATAAAATTTGAGAAGTATATATGTTGGCATTATCGGATGCTGTACGATGTCGCACTGAGCGATATATGGCTGATGCGGTACATGACGGTGAAGCGGCTGATACCTCAGGAGGATATCGGCGCACTGATGGAGCGGATATGTGACAACGACCTCAACATGAGGGCACTGCTGCTGGAATACAGCAGCACCTTCAACAACAAAGACTTTACAGAGGAACTGATATTATGAGCAATAACAACGAAGAGAAAAAGGAAAAGCTTGCGCAGGAGATAATCAAACTGGCACGTAACTCGCTGGTGGTCAACCTGCGCTTTATGGACAGCGCAGTGAGCCTTATGAAAACAACTCCCTACGAGGGGGCTGTTGCCACCGACGGCAGAGAGATGTTTTACGACCCCACCTACATACTGCGTGCATACAAGACGGCAAGGGAGTATCCCGTAAGGATATATCTGCACGTGCTGCTGCACTGCACGTTCCGTCACTGGTATATCAACAATCTCATTGATCAGGATTGCTGGGATGTTGCCTGCGATATTGCGGTGGAGAGCATCATCAACGAGCTTGGCCTCAGTCAGACCTATGTAAGCCGTCAGGCACGTCAGCAGGAGTTTATCGCACACCTCAAGACGCAGCTGGATCTCATCACCGCCGAGAAGCTTTATCACTATTTTATCGAGCAAAAGCTGTCCAGTGACCAGCTGAAGCAGATGCGTGAGCTGTTTGCGGCTGACGACCATAAGATGTGGTACAATTTTGTTGAGGCAGGCGATGGCAACGGCGGCAAAAGCGGCGACGAGGATGGCGATGGCAAGGGCAGCGGCGGCAGCGGCGATAACAGCGGTGAGGATTCACTGTTGTTTTCCCGTGAGATGCTTGCAAACAACTGGAAGGATATCGCCGAGAAGTTGCAGCTTGACCTTGAAACCTTCTCAAAGATGCAAGGAGACAGGGCAGGCACGATGATGCAAAACCTCACCGAGCTTAACCGTGAGCGATATGACTATACCGAGTTCCTCAAAAAGTTTTCGGTAATGGGCGAGGCGATGAAGATAAACAACGACGAGTTCGACTATATCTTCTACACCTACGGCATGAAGCTGTATGACGATATGCCCCTAATCGAGCCGCTGGAGTACAAGGAAGTAAAGCGTGTGAAGGAGTTCGTGGTTGCGATAGATACCTCGGGCTCGGTGCATGGCGAGCTGGTGCAAAAGTTCGTGCAGAAGACCTACAACATCCTCAAGCAGCAGGAGAGCTTTTTTACAAAGATAAACCTGCACATAATTCAGTGTGACGCTGCAATACAGGAGGATGTGAAGATCACCTGTCAGGAGGAGTTCGACGAGTATATCAAAAACATGACGCTCAAGGGCTTCGGCGGTACGGATTTCAGACCCGTGTTCAGCTATGTTAATGCGCTGGTGGAGGCAAGAGAGTTCACAAATCTCAAGGGCTTGATATACTTTACCGACGGCTACGGTGATTTTCCTGCAAATCAGCCCGATTACAACACGGCATTCGTGTTCATCGATGATAATTATAACAACCCCGATGTGCCTGTATGGGCGATCAAGCTGGTGCTTCAGAAGGACGAGATCTGATGGGTATTGTTGACTGGATAAAGGGTGCGATCGAGGATAACGATCCCTCGTTCGCCTTTGATATTGACGACGGTGTGCTGGTGCAGTTCGATAGAAACTGCGGTATCACCGATGTGGAGATACCAAACGGAGTTGTGAGAATAGGCAACTCTGCCTTTTTGGGCTGCGATGATCTGCGCAGCGTGATCATCCCCGAGGGCGTGACCTGCATCGGCGCAGAGGCTTTTTGCAACTGTAGGAAGCTGGAGAGAGTTGTGATCCCCGACAGCGTAAGGACGATAGGCGCTCGTGCCTTTGCAACCTGCATCGCACTTAAAAGCATCTCGCTGCCGAAAACGCTTTCAGAGCTGGGTGTAGCCTGCTTTTCCGACTGCGTCAGCCTTGAGGAGATGACGCTGCCCGATAATATCACGTTCATCGGTGACAGCACCTTCAGAGGCTGCTCGGGCCTTAGAAGCATTGAGGTGGGCGGCAGGATAAAGACGATAGGCAACGGGGCTTTTTGCGGATGCAGAAAGCTGAGCAGGGTGCTTATCTCCGACAGGGTCGAGCATATCGGCAATTTTGCGTTTCAGGGCTGCATTTCTTTGCAGGATATTGCCCTGCCGAAGAGCTTGAAGATGGTGCTGTCCGATACCTTCAAAAAGTGCATATATCTGCGCCGCATCGAGGTTCCGTCAAGGGTGACGCTGCTGGGCGACTCCGCCTTTGAGGGCTGCACCTCCCTGCGGGAGATAATCCTGCACGAGGGACTGACGACCATCAGCTCAGGCTGCTTTGCATCCTGCATCGCCTTTGAGGAGCTGCATATCCCCGAAAGCGTGACCGAGATAGGCAACTTTGCCTTTACATCCTGCATGGGCAGGGTGGTGATACACGATGTGCTGCCAAACCAGCACAAGGACGCTTTCAACGGCTTCGGCGGTGAGCTGGTGTTTGAGATGCCCGAGGAGTTTACCACCAACAACCTATCCGTCGAGCAGGCTCAAAAATGCTGGTGCTACGACTATCAAAAGAATGGCACTATCTGCATAACGGGCTACATCGGCGAGGATACCGATGTGGTGGTGCCCCGATATATCGGCGGAGTGAAGGTGACAGCGATAGGCTATCAAGCGTTTTCAAAGGCGAAGGCGGACAACGGCGCAGCCTGCGCAGAGCTTGCTGACATAAAGCTCCCCGAGAGCCTTACAGAGATCGGCGCAGAGGCTTTTGGATTATGCGAAAAGCTGAAGCGCATACGTATTCCCGATATGGTAAATACGATAGGCAACTTCGCATTTGGAGCCTGCTACTCCCTAGAGGAGATAATATTGCCCGAAAGGCTGACGACGCTGGGCAAAGACCCGATGATGGAATGTACAAGCCTAAAAGAGATATTTCTGCCACGCTTTCTGCGGCTGATAGAGGGAAGTGTTTTTAGGATGTGCAGGGCACTGGAGAGGATAGAGGTGCATCCCGACAACAACTATATGTGCTCGGTGGATGGCGTGCTGTACAGCAAGGACAGGACAGTGCTGATGCGCTGCCCCGAACACTATCCGCATGAGGTGTTGGTGACCGATCCTGCCACAAAGACGATACGGGACTCTTCGTTTGTGTTCTGCAACGGCGTAAAAACGCTGGAGCTTACCGAGAGCGTGACGGAGCTTGACAGCATGGTGTTTTTTGATTGCAAGTCGATAAAACGGCTCGTCGTCAACAGCCCTGTAAGGTACACGTACAACACCTTTGATACAAGGTCGGATATGAGCATCATCTGCACCAACGTGCCGCTCAGCTATTTCGGCAGGAGCCGCAGGCATGGCATGAAGGTGTATATAAGGGCGATAAAGGGCTATCTCATCGGCAGGAAAGAGGGCATAGTATTCGACCCCCTTGTGGATGAAAGCTATCTGCGCTACATCGACGAAAACCGTGAGATGATATACTGCGACGTGGATAACGACACTGAGGTGTTTTACCTGCTGCTGGAGGCAAGGTTTGTAAAGGCTGAGGATATACCGCTGCTGCTGAAGCTGGCGACGGATGATACCCAGCTGACTGCCCAGCTGCTGGAGTATAGTCGCATCAATTTTCCCGACAGGCGCATCGACGATATCTACAACCTTGACTGACACTGGAAGGGAGCAGTTATATGAGCTTTATGGAGCAATTCAGAAAATCGGTGGGAGGGCTGCTAGGCTCTGCCGCATTGGATAACGAGCTCCCTGCGGTGTTTGAGATCGACGACGGAGTGCTGCTGAAATACAACGGCATCGCCGCTGAGGTTGCAATTCCCGACGAGGTCACCGTGATAGGCGAGGCTGCTTTTGCCAAAAACACGAAGGTGAAGCGTGTGACGATGGGCAGCGCAGTGACCGTGATAGGCAACATCGCATTTGATGGCTGCACTGCGCTTGAAAGCATAGTGCTGCCCGATAGCGTTGTAAAGATAGGCACGCTAACATTCAGGGGATGCCGTGCCCTTAAAAGCATCGATATTCCCGAGGGCGTTAGCGAGATAGGCATCGGCGCATTTGAAAACTGCGAAAGCCTTGTCAGTGCAGCCCTGCCGAAGAATGTAATGACGGCGGAGCACGCTATTTTCCGCAATTGTAGGGCGTTGACGCATATCAGGCTCGGCAGTGGTTTGAAAAAGATAGAATCCAGTGCCTTTGACGGCTGCAAGAGCCTTACAGGGCTCGTCATCCCCGAAGGGGTGATAGGGATAGGGCTGGGGGCTTTTCAGGACTGCGTAAGCCTCACCGATATAGTGATACCCGACGGGGTAACGTTTATACAAAAAAATCTATTCCATCGCTGCACAGGGCTGAGGAGCGTTGTGCTTCCCGAGGAGATAACCAGTATAGATGAGGCGGCTTTCAAGGGCTGCACGAGCCTCGATAATGTGGTGCTGCATGACAACATCGATAAGATAAACAGCATGGTGTTTTGCGATTGCAAGAGCCTTAAGCACATCGTCATCCCCGACAGCGTATACAGCATAGGCCATGCGGCATTTAAGGGCTGCAAGAGCCTGGCTGAGCCACATCTGCCCGACAGCGTGATGAAGATCGCAGACGAAGCCTTTGACGGCTGTCCCTGCTGCGATAAGGTGTCGGTGTTTACTCCCGTCATGCTGAGCGATGCGGTATACGGCGACTTTACCTTTGATGCGGATGATTGGGGCATAACCATAAAGGGCTACAGCGGCAGCGAAAGCGACCTTGTAATTCCCGCCGAAATAGACGGCATACCCGTTACGGGGATAGGCAAAAACGCTTTTGAAAACAACAAGCATCTTGTCAGCGTGCAGCTGCCCGACAGTATCTTCAGGATAGGCTCGGCGGCGTTTTGCGACTGCCGCTCGCTGAGGCATATCAATATTCCGCACAGGGTGACAAGGCTCGATCGCTCCACATTTATGAACTGCGTTTCCCTTGAGGAGATCAACATCCCCCATAGGATAAAGCTGATAGCGTATGCGGCTTTCCAAAACTGCACGGCACTTAAAAGCATATACCTCCCGAAACGGGTGATGGATGTCAGCAATATGAGCTTTATATTCTGCTCATCCCTGCAAGAGATAAGGGTGCAGCAGGGCAATCGGTCATTCTGTGATATCGACGGCGTGCTGTTCAACAAGGACGGTACGGAGATAGAGGCTTATCCCGCAGGCCGTGTCGATGAGGAGTATCGCCTGCCCGACAGCGTGACGGAGCTCAGGCACGATGTGTTTTTGGGCGTGCAGAAGCTCAAGCGGCTCGTGCTGCATGAAAAGGTGAAGTATTTTTACATGATGAACTTCAAGGTGGGCGAGGAGCTGGATGAGATTGTGCTGCTGGGCGACACTCAGCTTAACACGCTGCGCTCGTGCGAGAATGGCTTCAGAGTTTTTTCGGCAAGACACAGCGCAGGCGAGTGGAAAGACGGAGTTATCAGCTATATGGTGGCACGTGGCTTTGTAAAGGGATCGTATTGCGGCATGAAGTTCGAGCCCGATGTGGAGGAGGCGAACAGGCAGTTTATCGCCGTAAACAAAAAAGAGTTTTTCAGAAACGAGCTGTTTGACGAATATATCCTGCGCTATATGATAGATGAGGATGTTATCCTGCTGCAGGATATCGGCGACCTGCTGGATATGTGCCGCAGCAATGCGGAGCTTACTGCCCTGCTGCTTGAATACCGCAAGCGAAGATTTCCCGAGGTGGATAACGGCAGCGCAGACGATATGTACTCGATAGATTGATGAAAGGGGTGAGGGCATGGGCTTGCTGGATATTTTGAATATCCTTCTGGGCGGCGATGAGCCTGCATCTGTCCGTACCCCTGCGCCAAAATATGTTCCGCCGTTATTTGAGATAAACGGCGGCAGGCTTGAAAAATACAACGGCAAAGAGGATATCGTCACTGTCCCCGAGGGGGTCAGTGCGATAGGTACGGGTGCGTTTTTCCGCAGCAGGGCAAAGCAGGTGGTGCTGCCAAGCAGCGTTGCTGCGATTGAAAAGCTGGCTTTTCAGGATTGCACCGAGCTTGTGAAGCTGGAGCTTCCCGAAAATCTGCAAAGCATCGGCGAGGGGGCATTTAAGGGATGCAGGTCGCTGAAGTATATGGATATCCCTAAGAGCGTCACCGAGATTGGCAGCGGCGCATTTGAGGACTGCTGTAGCCTTGTCAGAACGAACATTCCGAAGGGGCTGAAGGCGGTGGCGGCTAACACCTATCGCAATTGCAGCAGCCTTGTGCACATGGCAGTGCCCGAGGGCGTTGAAAGCATTGGCGATTCCGCCTTCGATGGCTGTAGGGCTCTTGAAACGGTAAAGCTGCCCTGCGAGATGGCGGAGATCGGCAAAAAGGCTTTTTACTACTGCTATCTTATAAAGAAGATATCGATACCGAGAGGTGTGCGCTCGATAAGCTATATGGCTTTTGCCGAGTGCTGGGCGATGCAGCACATCGATATCCCCGATACGGTGACTGAGATAGGCAGAATGGCGTTTTCAAGCTGCGCAAACCTCAACAACGTGGTGATACCGTGCAGCGTGACTGCGATACACGATTTCGCATTTGAAAAATGCTATTCCCTGCGGAAGATAGATGTACCCGACAGCGTTGACAGTATGGGCGAGGATGCCTTTATCGAGTGCCCCTGCGAGCGTGAGGTGCTTGCTAAATCGAAGCGATTTTCCGCTGAGGATGCCCTGTGGCAGTATCGTGTGTGTGATACAGGCGTGGAGGTGGAGGCTTATCTCGGCACGGAGACATCCATAACCGTGCCCGAGTATATCTTTGGCAGGAGGGTGGTCGCCTTCGGCTACTCGGGGATGTGTATGCAGTGGCTGAAGCAGCAGATGAGCATCGAGGAGATAACGCTTCCCGAAAGCATCAGCGAGATAGCCCAGTGCGCTTTTTCCACCTACGCAAACCTGCGTAGGATAAACATCCCGAAGGCGGTGACGGTGATACGTCAAAGCACCTTTGCAAATTGCAGTATGCTGGAGGAGATATCCATCCCCGAAAATGTGGAGAGGATAGAGTACAACGCATTCCACAAGTGCCGCAGCCTGCGGACTATAACCCTGCCGAAGGGGCTTGTCAGCCTTGATGCGGGCGCACTCAGCTGCTGCAGCGGCCTTACGGAGATAAAGGTGCAAGAGGGCAATGTGCACCTCTGCGATATCGACGGGGTGCTGTTCAACGCTGCAAAGACAAAGCTGCGCAAGTATCCCTCCTCCCGTGAGGGCGAGGTGTACATAGTTCCCGACAGCGTGACGAAGATAAGCGACAGCTCATTCGGCGAGTGCAGGTATCTTAAAAAGCTAGTCCTCCCCGAGGGGCTGCAATATATGGGCTTCAGCAATCTGCAAAGCTGCAG
Source organism: Oscillospiraceae bacterium (assembly GCA_045544715.1). Lineage (GTDB taxonomy): Bacteria > Bacillota > Clostridia > Oscillospirales > Ruminococcaceae > CAG-115. The sequence continues at coordinate 28,583 of JAZPZN010000106.1, forward strand.
AAAGCTCACCGAGATAGTGGCAAACAGCGTGCCGAGCTTAGGCAATGCGCAGGGCGATATATCCCACATACGGCTGATATCCACTAAGCACAGCGCAGCGGAGTGGAAGGGTAAAAAAGCCGCCTTTATGGTTGCCCACGGCTATGCTTGGGGCAGATACAACGGATACGAGTTTTCAGAAAGGGTAGCGCAGGAGAATAGAAGCTACATGGTGGAGCACCGCAGGGAATATTATTTTCATCGGTTTGACAAGGATGAGTATCTGTTGCAGTGCCTGCTTGATGACAAAGCGATACTGTCAACGGATTTTGAGACACTGTTTGAGATGTATAGTGACAGGGTGGACATTATTGCAAAGCTGCTGGAGTATCAGAGGGCAAATTACCCTCAGCTTGACGATGAAAGCTACAGCTTGGATTAAAAGGGGGAATTGGGTTGATTGACAGCTACTGTTTTGCGGAGGATGAAAAGAATATCGTCATCCCCGACGGCACCGACGGTATCAGCGAGCTCGGTTTTAAGGACTGCGACTATATCGAGAGCGTTTATATTCCCGACAGCGTTAAAAGCATCGGATGCTATGCCTTTGAGGGCTGCGTCGCCCTAAAAAAGGTGAGGCTGCCGAAGGGGCTTAAGCAGCTGGAGCACAACGTTTTTGCAGGCTGCGAGAGCCTTGCGGAGATAGTGATACCCGAGGGCGTTGAGGAGATAGAAAAATGCGCATTTCAGGGCTGCCGAAGCCTTGAAAGCGTAAGCTTTCCCGATACGCTGGTGAAGATAGGCGCAATGGCATTTTCCGAGTGCCAGACCCTCAAGGAGGTCATCCTCCCCGACAGTGTTGGCGAGATCGGCTATAGCTGCTTTATCGGCTGCTACGGCCTTGTGCGGTTGAGGCTTCCCGATGGGTTGAAGGAGATAGATGAGTTTGCGTTTGCACGCTGCTGCTCGCTTATAAATGTGGAGATACCCGATACGGTGACCCGCATAAGGAAGTTTGCATTTTGCGAGTGCCTCAGCCTTGTGAATGTACGCTTTGGCAGGAAGGTCAACATCGTTGAAAGCAAGGCTTTCCAAAACTGCGCATTGGAGCAGCTTGGGATGCCATCAAGCGTAAACCACGTGGCGATAGGCGCATTTTTGATGTGTGAAAAGCTCAGCGAGGTGTTTGTTGACGGGGTGCACACGTTTTTCGACGCTGATGCGATGGGCAGCAATGTGAGGATCATATCGCCGCATATCTGCATCAAGGACTGGCACAAAAAGTATAAGCTGAGCGTTGCCAGGGGCTTTGCGAAGGGCATCGCCGACGGTGTGGTGTTTGATGAAGAGGTGGTAGAAAAAAACCACCGCTATATAAGATCGCAGCGCAAGAAGATGTGTGCAAATGCGATGGATGATATCTATTTTATCCGATATCTCACGCAGCACTGTATGCTCGACCCCGAGGATACGGAGCGTTGCATGAATGCGGCGCAGGGCAATACAGAGCTTACAGCACTGCTGCTCGACTATCGCAACAGCTTTACGAAAACACAGCTCGAGACCTTTGACTGGGATAACTACGAGCTTTGATATAAATAATCAGGAAACGAGGTAATAGTATGAACATCAAAGAAGCAAAGGAACAGATCAAGAATGCGATGACCGCATATTTCACAAAGGATGATCTGGGCGGCTATCTGTTGCCCATCGAGAAGCAGCGTCCCGTATTTTTGATGGGCCCTCCAGGTGTAGGTAAGACTGCGATCATGGAGCAGGTGGCATCCGAGATGGGCGTGGGTCTGCTGTCCTACTCCATGACCCATCACACCCGTCAGAGTGCGCTGGGTCTGCCCTTCATCGTGCATAAGCAGTACGGCGATATGGAGTGCGACGTGTCCGAGTATACCATGAGCGAGATAATCTCCTCCGTGTACGACCTTATGGAGAACACAGGTATCAAGGAGGGCATCCTCTTCCTCGATGAGATCAACTGCGTGTCTGAGACGTTGTCGCCTGTAATGTTACAGTTTTTGCAGTACAAGGTGTTCGGCAGGCATAGAGTTCCCGATGGCTGGATCGTTGTAACGGCAGGTAATCCCCCAGAGTACAACAACTCCGTGCGTGAGTTCGACATCGTTACATGGGACAGACTTAAGCGCATCGACATCGATCCCGAGTTCGACTGCTGGAAGGAGTATGCTTACAAGGCTTCGGTTCACCCTGCGATACTCACCTATCTCGAGATAAAGAAGGACAACTTCTACAAGGTAGAGTCCACCGTTGACGGCAAGAGGTTCGTCACCGCCCGTGGCTGGGATGACCTCAGCAGGATCATCACCGTTTACGAAAAGTGCGGCATCACCGTTGACAAGAAGCTGATATCCCAGTACCTGCAGAACCCTAAGATCTCCACTGACTTTGCGGCATATTACGACCTGTTCAGAAAATACAAGAGCGACTATCAGATCGACGAGATACTTGCAGGCAAGGCGGACGCCACCATCAAGGAGCGTGCGAAGAATGCGCACTTTGACGAGCGTATCTCCCTCATCGGTCTTATGCTTGACGGTGTCAACAGCGATATCCATGAGGTGATAGGTATGGATGCTGTTATCCTCGACCTTATGAACGTGCTGAAGAAGTTCAAGGTAGACAGCCTCAACACCGACGTGCCTCCTCAGCAGAGGCTGAGAAACTATGCGCAGGATAAGCGCACCGAGGCTGAAAACGGCAAGCGATCGGGCAGCATGGATCACGATGTGCGCACAAAGCTGATGCGCCTTGCGGCTACCCTGGACAGCCTTGCGGATGATGTTGCATCAAAGGGCATCACCGACGGCGACGCTGCCTTTGCAGATGTAAGGGAACGCTTTAACGAGAGCGTAAAGACCCTCAAGAAGAACGCCGAGACCGCAAGCAAGAAGCTCAGCAATATGTTTAAGTTCAGCGAGGAGGTATTCTCCGAGGGCCACGAGATGCTGGTCATCGTTACAGAGCTTACCGCTAACTACTACAGTGCAAAGTTTATCAGCAAGTACGGCTGCGAGGAGTATTTCAAGCACAACAAGGATCTGCTGTTCTTTGAGCGTCAGCAGGAGATAGTGGCGCAGCTTGACAAGCTCGACCTCGACTAAGCCTTATATAGTGCAGCTTTGCGCAGATATGGCATCATAAAAATATCGGCAGCTGTTACGCTGCCGATTTTTTGTTTCAATCCTCAGTGGGGGTGGCTGCTGCGGGGTCAAGTCCGAGCTTTTCACGGATGATATCCTTTGTAAGCTCCATCGAGATGGCTGCCGCATATTTTCCGAAGCACTCCGTCTGCTGCACGATGTCGTTTTCCTCCTTCACGCAGTCGAGGTATACTAGCTTTGGCAGCTTGCCCGAGATGAGCTTGATATGGGCTGTGCCCCAGTCCTCGGGGAGGGTGCCGTCATCCACTAGCTTGTGCAGCAGCTTTTCCACCCTCGCCCTTGTGATGATGGTGGCTGCTAGGCTGCGGTTGGGGTCGTTGGCGGCACGCTTTTCACGTAGTGCCCTGCTCCTGCCGTCGGGTCTGTTGCCGCCGTGCTTTTCTCTAAACCGCTCACACACTATCTTTGTGTAGTAGCCGTTTGTCATATCCTTCACAACGATGCCCTCGCCGTACTCGCCGCCCATGTGGGTGTTGCCAACAAGGGGCATAAGCGACTTCCAATCTGTAAAAAAGCCCTCGTAAAAGGTGGGCACGTAGGGCAGCCCCAGCCTTTCGGCGAGTATGCGGCACTCGTCCTGCGCAAGGTACCGCCCGTTTGCGGTGTCGAATATGTCAAAGCAGTACAGCTTGTTGTAGCACTCATCGGGATACTTTACGGTGTGGGGAACCAGCCACTCTCCGAATAGCCGCAGATGATGCCCCAGCACCTCTTTGACGAGGGTTTTGTCGAGGCATTGGGTGAACTCCCAAAAGCCCCGCAGACCGTTATCCTGCGACAGCAGCTGATGATGGGAGAACGCCACGATGCAGTCGTCCTCGCTGTCATACTGAAAGCTTGCGTTTGCCCCGTCGAGCTTTTCCTGCACGATGATGTGGCAGCCCTTTTCAAAATCGAGGGCGATATCATCGTTGATGTGTACGATGTCACGGTAGGTCTTGTGGTCGAGCATTTTAGCCTCCTTTAGATGATATGTATGTCAGAAGCCTATGTGGTTGCCCGTGCCTGCGCTGCCCACAGCTATCTCGGAGCTGAGGATATCCTCGATGGCGAGCTCGATATCCTCGGCGGTGAAGTGGGTGAGGCTGCGCTTGCTGAGCCTCTTTGCGCTGCTGAGGCGCACTGCCATCTTTTGCACGGCGTTGGAGAACAGGTTGCGTGCCTCTCTGCCGTTGCCGAACTGGGCTCCACGCATCAGCTTCAGCCTGTCGAAGTAGCGGTCAAGGCTGCTGCCGCAGCCCTCGGGCACGTGATATCCGCTGCCCTCTGCGATGCTTTTGAAGACCTCGGAAAGGATGCGGTTGTTGTAGTGGCTGAACTTTACATTGAAGTGTATCCTTGAGCGGATGCCAGGGTTAGCGGAGAGAAACTCGTCCATCTTGTTTTCATATCCTGCAAATATGCAGAACACCTTGTCACGGTAGTTTTCCATGTTCTGCACGATGCAGGTGACTGCCTCGGTGTCGTAGCAGGTGCTCTGCTTTTCGGACAGGGTGTATATCTCATCGAAGAAGATAACTCCGCCGCCGCTGTTTGCAAGGGTTGTAAACATCCTGTCCACCTGCATTGCCGTCCAGCCCACATACGCCCCCACGATATCGGACTTTTTGCACTCGGTGAAGTTTGCTGCGCTGGTGATAAGCCCCAGCTTTTCAAGCTTTAGCGCAAACTCACGGGCGAGGGTGGTCTTTGCCGTGCCAGGAGGCCCCGCAAACACCATGTTGCAGCCGTTGAAGCTGCCGCACAATCCCTTTTCTCTGCGCTTTTTCTCAAAATCAAGCATCTGCACGATGCCGCCTATCTTGCTGCGCTCAGCCTCAAGTCCCACTATCTTGTGATCCTTGCCCTGCAGCTCAACAACGGGCTGTTGCAGCTTCTTTTTCACCGCTATCTTCTGGAAATCCTTGGGGGACAGCGTGTCGTTGTCGGGGTCGTTAAGCAGGTGAGCGTTGAAGATGCTGCGTGCGTAGCTGTTGATGGTATACTCGTCAAGCTTGTCGGTGTCATCTATCAGCTTTGTAAGCCTGCTTTCCACCTTTGATATGTCAAAGCCCTTTTTAACCAGCAGCTCGGACAGCATTGCGGATATCTCGTCCTTGCTGTCGGAGCCCATGGATACATAGATGAAGTTGTTGTCGTTGGCGAGCTTTTCCTGCATACTGTCGTCCTCGTCGGAGTCGTCCTGCCCGTATGCAAAGCCGAAGCGGGGGGCGTTGTTGCTGATGTAAAACAGCACATCGGTGCCGTTGGGGTCGGAGGCGGAGAGATCCTCGATACTTGTGTAGCCCCCTGCGAACTCGTCAAGCACACGGGGATTGCCCTTGCGTCGCAGCTCGTAGTCGTTATCGTCATCATCGATGTCGAGATCCTGCGGCTGAAAGCCGCCGAAGCCGCCAAAGCCGAGATCCACCGAGTTGTGCATGGTGCCGCTGACGATGATATCCCCGATGTAATCTACCTTTTGCAGGATGGTGTAATAGATAGCAAGCATTGCGATGTAGGCATCGTTTTTGTGCTTTGAGCTGATGAAAAAGTGGGGCGTGAACAGCTCTCTGAACTTGTTGTCGGGGATGTCGGAGATCCTATTCAGCAGCCCGTTGAGGCTGCTGAACCTGCTTCTGTCCCTCACTGCATCGAGCACGTCAGTATCGTCATAGTTGCGGGTGTCCAGGTAGTTTGTGTTGGAGCGTTTTGCCCTTTCAAAGATGATGGTTGGTATCGTTATTGCTGCCATATCATTACCGCCTTTCGATGTTTGTTGATCATATTATAACTCGGCGGTAAGACCTGTCCAATACAAAAATGTATGCTTTTATTTTTGGGTGCGTTGACAGACCGCATCAAATGTGGTATCATGTAATTAATGAAAAAAATGTGCGTAATTTGTGACCACCTTAAATCGGGCATTACCCGTAAACCGCATAACAATGCGGTTCGCTGCGCTTAGATGAGCAGCTTTTTTGCTAAGATGGGCAAAATTGCGCACAGATGGGCAGCATTGGCTGCACAGATGACAGTATATCGGAGGTAAGTTGAATGTCTGAAAAAGTTGGCAAGTCGATAGCATCAAGACCCGTCAGAAAAAAAGCACCTGCGCCCGATGCATCTGTAGGCTCGGCGGCGGCGAAGAGCCCTGCGGATGTGCAGAATTCGGCGGCGAACAGCCCTGCGGCAAAGGGCTCGGCTAAGGATGCAAAGCCCGTCGCCAAAAAGGTAAAAGGCGACAGCCTTAATATCGGATACTCTGACGTGCTTGATTATCTCATCAAGTACAGCAGCCCTGCGAGAAAGGCATCCGTCAACGAGATGACAGTGTATTTCACCGCCCTTACGGATGAAGCCGCAAAGCATAAAAAGGACTTCCATCAGCTTACAAAAAAGCAAAAGGCGGAAGCCCTCAGCGCCATCAGACCCGATACAAAGCTAAACATTAACGAAAGCGTGCGCCTGCAGCTTAAGCGTGTGCTTGAAGCGTACCTCGATAAAAAGCTTGTGCTTGGCATTGCGATAAGATCATCTAGGAAAGAGGGAGAGGTACAAAGCTCGAAGGATGCGTGCTATTATGCCTCGGTGCCGTTTTCCGACAGTGATATCGTGCTGCTGCGTGACGCCATCAGCGTATTCCCCTATGCCGAGCATATCAAGACACGCAAGATCGTTGAGGGGCTAAACAGGCTGACGAATGTGCGCAACAGGATACCGTACTCACCCGAGGTGGTGTATGCGGACAAGTTCCGTGGCAGCTATTATCAAAACCTCAAGGAGATACTTAAAGCCTTTGACACCGCCCCTGCGGATGGCAGCGTTGGCTGGATGCAGACAAAAAGACCCCAGCAGAGGATCAAAAAAGTGAGCTTTACATACTGCCGCTACAACCACAAAAAGGAGCTTGAGGATATGCCCCGCAGCGACGGCAGCGTAAGGCGCATCGTTGACCCTGTAAAGGTAATGTGGGCAAACGGCTACTATTACCTTGTGGCTTTTTACATAGATGCAGATGGAAAGCTGAACTACATCAACTATCGCATCGACCGCATGAGGGATGTGAAGTGCACGAAGGAGGACGCAGAGCCGCTAAGCAAGCACCTCGTGAAGCGTGAGGCGACGGTGTACAACACCAAAATGGACGGCACCGAGGGCAAGCGGCTAGACCCGAAGCTTGTGGAGGAGACCAAGCGCATCGATGACAGCGGCTTCTCGGTGGGAAAATACAAATACTCCCACCCCGTCATGCACACGGGAGATATGCTGCCAAAGGTAGTGATACGCATCAAGGATTATCTGATGAACAATGCCATCGACACCTTCGGCTTTGAGTTTCCCGTCAAAAAGCTGGATAACGGCGAGCTGGATATCACCCTGTACGATGTGTCCGCATCGGGCGTTAAGCTGTGGGCACTGGAATACGGCGACAGCTGCGAGGTGCTTGAGCCCCAGTCACTGCGTGAAATGCTTGCGCAGTCCGCTTCAAAGCTTGCAAAGCAGTATCTGACGGAGGGGCAGGGCGAGTAACGGCTGAGATGTGCCGAGCATTGGCTGTCATTGGTTGATGTTATCGGTCAGCTCCATCTCCAGACATATCCTCAAACGGTCACAGCAGGAGTATTCCTTGATGTAGTCTACCCTTGATGTGATGGGGCGGGTCTTGTCATAGTAGCTGTCGTGGTAGAAGCCTATGACCTTACCGGGTATCTTCTTCCATTCAAACTTTGCGTCGCTGGCGGCGATATCGGCTTCGTGGGCTGTCAGCATTGCAAAGCAATCGTCGTATTTTTCACGTATCTCGTCGGGGACGTAATTGTTGAAAAAGCTTCGCAGTATGCAGTTGGGGTTGTTGTACGTGCTGTAGTAATACTCCTTGAGGTGGGCAACGCAGAAATCGATATACTGCTGCTTTGTCAGCCTTTCAAGCTTATACATCCTGCGGATGTGTGAGCCAAGTATGCTGTTGAAATTGTCGTGCATGAATTCAGAGGTGGGATAGCAGTAGTCGGCGGGGGTGAAATCCACATCCTCGTCTAAGAGCCTGAAGGTCTTGCGGAGATCCGTCATCTGCAGTGCCTCAGCCTCAGTGATGCCGACAAGCTGCTTGTTGACTACCTCCTTGCCGTCAAGGTGATCGATAAACAGCAGCAACATCATTTCGCCCTTCTTTGAGATCATGGTTGAATAGTCAGTGATGATAGAGCTTTTCATAGGATCATTCCTCCGATAGTGTGTTTGTGATGCAGATAACGATAGTTATCACATTATGGTTTAATTATACCAAAAAGCGTTTTGGTTTGTCAATACCTTAAGGTATAAAAAAACCAAATTTGTCGTGCTGACCTAATTTTCACTGCCATAATTGTGCACAATAACAACAAAAAGCTCCCGAAAATGCGTTTCGGGAGCTTTATTATATATCGCTGAATTACTGATTGAGCCTAAAATGTACGGGGATGCCGTTGCGGTATTCTATCTCGGGCTCGCCCTGTATGAGGGGGAGAAAATAGTTCAGCGCATCTATCGTTACGTTGTTGCCCTCGGGATTTATCCACTCACGGGGGAACTTTTTCTCCTGATTTGCTATCTTCGAGATGTCTGCGGTGACTATCTCGCAGCGGTAGGGGTTGTTGCTGATGCGTTTGAAGCACATCATCACTCCGCTTTCGCCACGCTCCAGCGCAGCGGCTACCGCCTCTCTGCCTATGCGCTCAGCCTCGACAATGTCGGTGAGGGAGGCAATGTGCGAGCTGCATCGCTGCATGACGTTGAGCTCGATAGAGCGTACCTTGCAGCCGATGTGGGAGGATACGAATTTTTCAAGCTGCTTGCCGATGCCGCCAAGCATCGCATGACCAAATGCGTCTACCGCCGCATCGGAGTTGGTCTCAGACGCAAGCTGCACACCCTCGGAGATGGCGATTATCACCGCCTTGTATCTAAGCTGCGCCTGCTTGATGTCCTCTAAAAACTTCTCGGGGGAGAAGTCGCCCTCGGGCAGGTATATCATGTGGGGGGCAGGCTCTCCGTTTGCACGCAGCACGCAGGAGGAGGCTGCAAGCCAGCCTGCATCACGTCCCATTATCTCAACGATGGTGACGGAGGGGATGGAGTACACACGGCTGTCACGGATTATCTCCTGCAGCGAAGTGGCAACATACTTTGCCGCCGAGCCGAAGCCGGGGGTATGGTCGGTCTCGGTGACGTCGTTGTCGATGGTCTTGGGCACGCCCACCACCTTGATGTCGATGCCCTGCGCCTTGAAATAGCGGTCGAGCTTCATTACGGTATCCATGGAGTCGTTGCCGCCGATGTAGAAAAACGCCTTGATGTTGTGCCTGTTGAAGGTGTCGAGTATCTTTAGATAGCTCTCCTCGTCCTGCTCGAAATCCTTCAGCTTGAAGCGGCAGGAGCCGAGTATCGTGGAGGGAGTTTTCATCAGCAGCTGCTTGTCGTGGTCATCCATGAGGATGTTGCGCAGGTTGAGCAGGCGGTCGTTGAGGATGCCCTCGATGCCGTTTTCTGCGCCGTAGATCTCATCGATGTCGGGACAAGCCTCGGCACCGTTGAATACTCCCGTAAGGGAAGCGTTGATTGCGGCGGTGGGGCCGCCTGATTGTGCAATAGCTATGTTGAACATAGTTACCTCCTGATGTCTTTTGTCCTGTAGTGGGAACGTTTATTCGATAATACCGCCGCCCACGACGATGTCCCCGTCGTAGAACACTACGGATTGCCCCTTTGTTATGGCACGCTGCGGTGCGCCGAACTCCACAAGCACCCTGCCGTTTTCAAGGGGGGTGATTGTGCAGGGCTGCTCGGTCTGGGTGTAGCGGGTCTTTGCCTTGCAGCTGAGGGGCCCGTTTAGGCTGTCGATGGCGATGAAGTTTACATCCCTCGCCGTGAGGATGCTGCGCATAAGCTGCTCGCTCTCGCCGAGGATGACGGTGTTGTCCGCCGCATTTTTGCCGATTACGAACATCGGCTTGCCGAAGGATAATCCCAGTCCCTTGCGCTGACCGATGGTGTAATGGATGATGCCCTTGTGGCAGCCGAGGATCTCGCCGTTATCGCTGACAAAGTCGCCCTTTTCGGGGAGCGTGCCTGTGTATCTCTCGATGAAAGCCGCATAATCCCCGTCGGGCACGAAGCAGATATCCTGACTGTCGGGCTTGTGCGAGTTTATAAGTCCTGCGTTTTCAGCCACCTTGCGCACCTGCCCCTTTTCCATATAGCCGAGGGGCAGCACGATGTGCTTCAGCTGCTGCTGCGTGAGGTTGTACAGCACGTAGGACTGGTCTTTGGGGCTTATCTCGCCGTTTGACAGCAGGGCTTTTTTTAGTAGGTAGCGTTGTCTGCTTTCGTCATACTCCACCCTTGCGTAGTGCCCTGTTGCGTAGTATTCGCAGCCGTGCCGCAGTGCCTCGTCAAGCAGCGCACCAAACTTGATATATTTGTTGCACTGTATGCAGGGGTTGGGAGTGCCTCCGCTGAGGTATGTGCCGACAAAATCATCCAGCACACGCTCTTTGAACAGGTCTGCCATCCCGAATACGTGGTGCTCAACCCCGAACCTTTCTGCCACCGCTTTTGCATCTGCCACATCCTGCGGCGAGCCCTCGAACAGCTGCAGCGTTGCGCCGATGACCTCGTATTTTTCCTGTAACAGTGCAAGGGCAGCGGAGCTGTCAACTCCGCCGCTCATTGCAAGCATTAATTTTGGCTTCATCATCAATCGCCGAAGGAGATGCCGATATCCCTTGCGGTGATCACCATCTTGCTGTCAACGGGCACGAACTTTGTTTTCATCGCCACGTCGGCAAGGGGATTTTCGGTTATCCTTCCGTCAACCATCGCAACGGTGTAGCCGAACTTCTCCTGCTTTAACAGCTCTGCCGCATGGGCACCGAACTGTGTTGCAAGTATGCGGTCGTAAGCCGAGGGGCTGCCGCCTCTGAGGATGTGACCAGGTACGACAGTCCTTGTTTCAAGCCCTGTCATTGTCTGGATATCCTTTGCTATCCTTGCGGTGGCGGTGGTGATGCCCTGCTCTGCACGCAGCTTTGCACGCTCTTTTTTCTTCAGCTTTGCCTCAGCCTTGTCGAAGCAGCCCTCTGCCACGGCGAGGATGGAAAAGTCCTTGCCTGCGTCTGCACGCTTTTGGCAAGCCTTTGCTACCTTTTCGATGTCGTAGGGTATCTCGGGCAGGAGTATGATGTCTGCGCCTCCTGCAAGTCCGCTGTACAGCGTCAGCCAGCCTGCCTTGTTGCCCATTATCTCTATCACCATGATGCGGCTGTGGGAGTTTGCGGTGGTGTGGATGCGGTCGATGACCTCGGTGCCGATGTCAACGGCTGAGTGGAAGCCAAATGTCACATCCGTGCCGTATATGTCGTTGTCGATGGTCTTTGGCAGACCGATGACGTTGAGCCCCTCCTCGGAGAGCATATTGGCGGTCTTGTGAGTGCCGTTGCCGCCGAGGGTGAACAGGCAATCGAGCTTGAGATCCTTGTAGGTCTGCTTCATCTCCTTGACCTTGTCCACCTTGTCATCCTCGATTATCTGCATCATCTTGAAGGGGGTGCGCTTAGTGCCGAGGATCGTGCCGCCCTGCGTCAGTATGCCCGAAAAGTCGGAGGGCTTCATCTCCTTGTAGTCGCCGTGGATAAGTCCGTGGTAGCCGTCCTGGATACCGATTATCTCCACCTTATCCTCGCCAAATGCCTCGTAGGTCGCCTTTGCAACGCCTCTGATGGTGGCGTTCAGTCCGGGGCAGTCGCCGCCGCTTGTAAGGATACCGATCTTTAGCTTTCCCATAAAATTTTACCTCTTTTCTGCAGTGTATCTTTTATTTAGCTATCCTGCGCACATCGCTGCCGCAGAATAACAGCATCTCGTAGCTTGTTAGGCGTGAGGCTATCCTGTCCTCGTAGCGATCCTGTAGGTCTTTTGTGGACAGGTTGGTGCTTGCGATGACGGGCAGCCCCTTGCACATCCTTGTGTTTATTATCTCGTACAGCAGGGAGGGGTACAGCTTTTTTTCCGACTCCGCACCGATGTCATCGAGTATCAGCAGGTCGCATTTTGTAACGATCTCCATTGTGTCGCTGTCAGCCCTGCCGAAGTGCTCCTTTTCAAGCTGTCTTAACAGCTCGGGGCAGGAGGCATATACCGCATGATGGTTGTTTTTCATCACCTCGTTTGCGATGGAGAGGGAGAGGTGAGTTTTTCCCAGTCCCGTGCCGCCCTGCATCAGTATGCTGTCGGAAGAAGCGGAGAAGCTCGCTGCGTAGCTTTTGCAGAACTCAAGATTTTGCTCCATGATGTCACGGGGGCTTGCGCCGAACTTTGCCACCTCCTCGGTGGAGTAGTAGCTGAGCTTAAAATCCTCGAAGCGGCATAGCTCCAACGGTGACACCGCATTGAGGTCGTTAGCTGCCGCCTCCAGTATCAGCTTGTTGAAGCACTCGCACCACTTGCCCTCCACCGAGCCCTCGTCAAGGCAGCGTGGGCAGGTGTAGATGGGGGAGAGATAGCTTTCATCGAAGCCTTTTGCCTTAAGCAGCTCTCGCATCCTTTGTTGCAGGGTCACGTTGCGGTGCTCAAGCTCCTTGATGGGGGTCGCAACGTCCTCGTCGGGATCCATCATCAGCATGATGAGGCGGTGTGCGGTATCGGCAAGCTGCTCCTCCAGTGCGGCGTACTCGGGTATGGTGTCGTGTACGTGGCGGGTGCGCTTTTGATGCTCCTGCTTGTTTTGGTTTCTGCGCTGCGTCAGCTTGTCGTATGCGTAGTTAAAATGCTGTTCGTTCATGCTCATCAGTTTTTCACCTTCTTATATTTGCTGAGTGCCTGCATATCGATGTCGTCAACATCCAGCGAGCTCTCGGTATTTATCTTCTTCGGCTTTTTGCTGCGGTGGTCGTTGCTGCGCTGCTCGGCGGCTTCCTTTGTGCGGATGCCCTCATCCTTCCAGTTTTCCAGTATCTTGTTGGTGTAGGGGAAGCTCATGTTGCCCGTGTTGTTGAGAGTGTATTCGTGCGCCAGCAGCACCATCTCAAGGGTAAATTTCCAGTCCTCTGTCCATGTTTTGATGAGGCTTATCTGGTTCTGCGAGAAGGAGGTCTTTACATCCAGTGCACGGCGCAGCTGCTCAACGATTGTGTTGCGGTTTTCCAGTATCTTTATCTCAGCATTGGCGGCTTCAAAGGTGATTATTCCGTCATCCGCCCAGCTTTTTGCGATGGTTTGTATGTAGCTGGGGGTCGCCTTGTTGATCGCCACGCAGTAGCTAAGCAGCAGTGCGGCGACCTCGGCTGGGAGCCCGTAGTGGTCGATAAGCGACAGCACCATGCGGTTTTCCGTCTGCTTGAGGGGGCGGTTGTACAGCCGCTGTGCCTCGTCGAACAGGAAGTTGACCGCAGGATCCTCCTTGATGCGGCCTGCTATCTCGGCGGCGGTGTATATCATCGGGCCCTCGCCCTTTGCCACCTTCCTCGCACTGGTGGAGGGCGCAGGGGCTACGGGTGTGGGGGAGATGATGCTCTCCTGCAGTGCCTCGCCCGAGGGATAAAGCCCTCCCTCGACGGCTTTGATGATGCCACGCTGTAGCCAGAACTCTGCGGCATCCTCAAGCTCACCCTCGCTGCGCAAGCCTAGCTGCTCAGTCAGCTCACGCTCGGAGAACGTTTTGCCGCCGTTGCGCAGCAGATACAGCATAAGCTTGAGTGCATTGCCGTCCGCCAGCTTTATATACCTATCCACGATGGAGGTGGGCACTGCGAATATGCTGTTCCACTCACCGATGTCGAGAGAATAATTCATCATATCACCTTTATAATATAGTCTGTTTATATAATACCACAAAACCGCAGGATTTGCAATAGCAACATCAAAAAACAAGATCCACCCCGCAGGGTGGATCCCTATATTCAATTGTAATTTTTTAGTATTACATCGGAGTTTACCGCCTTTTCAAGATTTTATCTCAGTACAGATATTACGGTGCATCGGACTCTATCCTTTCATAGCTTCGTTGTACCTAAGTATCGAAATCTTGTGCATCCTCGATCACCTTGACTTATCAAAAGCTGACTTATCATATCCTTGTGCTATCTATGTAAACGCTTTTGCGGAAAACTCATCTGCGGTGCTTTGGAGCTGTGCGTCTTTTAATGGGCTAACTGCCCCGAGTTGGGTGGGCGCATTGCCTTCACCGATGATTCAGACCTCAGCTTTGCGGCGAGCCGCAGATGACATCTGGGATTCAATTGTTACGTCGTGCATTGGACTCGCTCCTTTCTGTGGTTTGGTATCGTCGCCCCTCATGTGAGGCTTGTAGAAGTTCTGCGGTGCATCGGTAATCACTTATCCTTTCCAAAACTGTGTGCTTTGTGGATGTTGTTACTCAGCCTTGCAACTTATCTACCCATCGGACTTACTCCCTTCTGTGGTTTGGTTTTGGGTGCTCTTTTTAGCTTCCCTTTCCTTGATATTATATTACCATATCTTTTGTGAAAAGTCAATATATTTTTTGAACATTACAAATAATATATTGTACAACATTTTTCGCCCTGTTTTATGCAAAACTCTGAAAAACTGCGTTTGAACGGCTTTGTGGGGGGATTTTTGTGATATCCGTATTGACAAGGCGGAAAAAATGTTGTACAATAGAGAGGTAGTGATGAGCCGACAGCTCAGCCGCTGCGTTTATCAGTGATAAAGAAAGGACATGATATCATGGCTGACAATATGGAAAACCTTAATGCAGAGCTCGACGAGGAAGAGGGCATCATCGAACTTGAGGGCGAGGATGGCACTGTTGAGCGTTTTGTTTTCATCGATGCGATAGAGTACGAGTGGCAGGGCGAAAAGTCCACATACTACGCACTTATCCCCGAGGCTGCAATGGACAACGAGGAGGGCGCTGACAACTTTGTGGTGCTCAAGACGATGCTCGTAAACGGCGAGGAGATGCTTGCCACCGTTGACAGCGATGAAGAGTATGAGACCGTCGGCGATATCTTTATGGATCGCTTTGCCGATATGGCAGGCTACGACGACGAGGAATAAAAAATTTCCTCAATTTTCCGTGCATCGATCTTTGATAGCGGGAATATAATAATATTGCAGCTGGCGCTGCTTAAAAAAAGTTAATAAACTGCCTTGTAATATCGGGGCTTCGGCTCAGATGTTCGATCAGGTATGCCACTATAATCCAACGCGACTTAAAAGGGATTTCGTCTCTTTCGGCGGATTGCAGACCTCCCCGCACTCCGGGAAGATAAGGGAGCGTGAAAACGAAAGGCGATCTTACCCACCCTGCTTTATAGCGGGTTTTATAAGCATACTCACCGGCAAGGCGGTGAATTGATATCAAGGCGAAAGCCAGAAGAGAGGGTCTGTAAAGGCCCTCTCTTTATTTTATGTCGATCGCTGGGGGCTTTCGATGCACCTTTTGCGCCACACTCCGCTGAAATAGCGTATCAGGCTCATAAGGGCGGTAAGCACCCATGTAAGGCAGGTGGTTCCCCACACCGCCCAGTGCCCCACAACGGGGAACAGGTTGACGAGTATCAGCGCAAAGCCTATCCTGCCTGCAACCTCGGCAACTCCGTTGATGAGGGCAAAGCCCACATCTCCTGCGCCGTTAAGCATACCTCGGGTGATGTGGATAAGCCCCAGAGGAAAGTAGAACAGGGATGACAGCTTCAGCGCCTGCTCGCCTATTGCGAGCACCTCGGGATCCTCGCCCTTGTCGATGAACACTCCCATGATAGCCCCGCTGAACAGCATAAACAGCACCAGCATCACCACTGAGAACACCAGTCCCGTAAGCACCGTCTTGCGGAAGCCTGTAACTGCCCTGTCGGTCTTGCCTGCGCCGATGTTTTGCCCTGCGAAGGTGGATATCGCCACATTGAGGGAGGCAAAGGGCTGCTGCACGAGCTGCTCAACACGCATCGAGGCGGTGTAAGCCGCCATAACAACAGGCCCGAAGCCGTTTGCGGTGCGCTGTAAAAACACCATCGACACCGATACCAGTGCATTTTGCAGGGCAATGGGAACTCCCGTTGTGATGCAGCGTATGAATATCGCCCCATCGAACCTCGCCTGTTGCACTGTCAGCTTGAAGCAGGGATTTTTGCGGAATGCGAACACTATGCTGCCTGCCGCAGATACTCCCTGCGCTATTACGGTAGCCAGTGCTGCGCCGTTTACATCCATGCCCAGCCCCACTACGAACAGCACATCAAGCGCCGCATTAAGCACGCTTGCAACGCCTAAAAATATCAGCGGAGTTTTGCTGTCGCCGAGGGAGCGCATCACCGAGTTTATCCAGTTGTAGGCGGCAACTGCGACAGTGCCTGCGCAGGATATCTGCATATATCCCACCGCCCTGCCGATGACTTCGGCGGGGGTGTCAAGCAGCATCAGCAGCGGCTCTGCGCATATCACCGACACCACGCTGATGATGATACCCAGTGCGCCCAGCGCATAGGCGGAGTTTGCGATAAGCCTTTTGACCGCATCGGTGTCGCCTGCGCCGAAACGCTGCGCTATCAGTATTCCTGCGCCAGTTGCAAGCCCTATGCAGAGGGTGTAAAACAGGTAGGTCATCGAGCCTGTTGCGCCCACCGCCGCCAATGCCTCGCCGCCGAGAAAGCGTCCCACTATCGCAGAGTCCACGATGTTGTAAAGCTGCTGAAACAGGTTGCCCACAAGCAGCGGCAGCGTAAAGCGCAGGATGTGCGAAAGCTCGCTGCCCTCGGTCATTTTTCTGATGTATGCCATGTTGTTCTCCTCTCGGCTGAAAGCCGTTCTACACGTTTATTTCCGCTGCATCAAGCGTCAATGCTCCGCTGAGCACCGTTATATCTATATAATGTAAGCCCTCCGCAAGCCCTGCGATGCTGTAAAAGCCCTCTCGGTCGGCGGTCTCGGGGAGGGTGTAGCGTTCCTCGATAAGCTCGCCGTCGAGGGAGATACTTATCTCAGTCCCTGCGGTGTTGCTGCCTGTAAGCAGGGCTCCGCTGCCGCTGAAGCTGAGGGTCACCGATGCGCCCTCGGCTGCCTTTGCAAGGGTGCGCCTGTAGCTGTTGAAGCTGCCCATAGTGATGTGCTGCCACTCGCCGTGATAGCTGAATACCTCGTCGGTGTCATCAAAGCGTGCGATGTAGGGATGCTGACCCAGTGGCTCTATCTTTAGGTCTCTGTAGCAGCTTTGGGTGAGGCCGCTGTAGATAGCCGCCCTGCCTGCCGATTGCAGCGCAACACCCAGCTCGACCGTGTCGATGCAGGTGACCCTTTTGCCGTTTACAAATGCCGATACCCTGTTGCCCTCGGCGGATACCTTTATGTTAGTCCAGCCGCTTGTTGTCACGCTGCCGCTGTCGATGGGCCGGTCGTGCTGCATAAGCTGCCATCGGTCGCTGTAGAGCCGCAGCCACCATCCGCTTCTGCCGCAGTAGCGCACGCCGATGCCTGCCCAGTGCTCGTCGCTGCTGCCCTCGGCAAGCAGCACATCGGCAGTGACGGAGTAGTTGTACCATCGGTCATCGCCGAGGCTTGTGGTGGGCTTCGGTGTCCAGCCCCACTCCTCTGCAAGGGTGCAGGGGGTTATCATCTGCATGAGGGCAGGCTCTCCATCGGGGAGCGTTGCAACCTCAAATGCTCCGCCCTGGTCGGTGGTGTATAGCGGCGCAGAGCCTCGGCTTTTTAAGAAATCCTCTGCCTTATCCAAATAGCGGAAGTCGTCGCAGTAGGGCAGCTGCATCACCTCGCTGACGGTGTCTGAGGTGCGGCATGGCTCTGCCATATCGAGGGTGGACAGCGTTATCATCGAGTAGGGGGCAAGGGTGACGGAGTATCTGCCGCATTTGTCCTGCCTTGAGGGGATGATGGTGCATATCTTTTTAAAATAGTTTTCGTCATGCGCTCCCCCAGTGGGGCCTTTTGTTTCCCACAGGAAAACGGGGGCATCGCTCAGCCCTGCAATGCTGATATCGTAGGTGATGGGGGCTGCGGTGGTGTTGGTTATAACGCAGCTGTAGTCGCCCGTATCGGGGTCGGCGGCGGTGAGGCAGCTGTGCACTGCATCAACGATTGCGTGCCCGTCGCCGCCTGCCTTGCCGTCGCCCATGCAGGCGGAGTTAACAAAAGCCCATCCCTTTTTGAAAAACCTTGAAAAATGCAGGCACATCCAATAGCCGCAGTCGAGCACGTAATTGCCGCTCCACGGCTCGTCGGCACGTATGAGGTGCTTGTGGCAGTAGGTAACTCCGTCGTAGTAGGAGGATACAACGGGCTGAAACTCGTGCAGGGTCATCCTGCCGCCCGAGTACATCGTCACAAAGCGTGTGGCGATATCAAGCACTCCGTTTATGCCGCCAAGACCGCTGCCGTTGCCGTCGTAGCGGTGCGTGCCCTTTGGATAGCTCATGGGTGCGCTTGCCTCGGCGAACCATATCTCCTTGCCGTGATGCTCGCATAGCTCAAACACCGCAGGGGTGGCATGGCTAGTGTAGTGGCTGCCCACAACGTCAACGGCTGCAAGCAGTGCGGGGTCACGCAGCATATCATCGGCAACGCTCCATGTGCCGCACTCGTCGGCGGCGACTATCTTTATCTTTGAAAAGTCGTAGGGGGCGGCGGTGTCGCTTTTGAGGGCTTTGGATAGGTACTTTATCCACTCCCCGTCAACGGCACGCTCGTTGCGGTTTGCGCTGACGTAATCGAACTCAAGACCGTAGGTGTCATAAGCCGCAACGAGGCTTTCACGATACCATCTGTAGCGGGCAGCGTGCACATCTGCGGCATCGGTGACCCAGCGGGGCTCGCTCCACCATAGCATATCGATGGTGAGGTCGGGGTTCACCTTTTTGGCATCGGCGCATAGCTGAAATCCTGCGCCCCTTGTCACATCGGGGGCTTCGTCTGCGTGGCGCATAACGCAGGGCTCGGTGCCCGAGGATGAGTTGATGTCAGAGCCCATCTCTATCTTGAGGTGGGCGGTGTTTAATCCATCCCTGCCAAACATGTGCTCAAGCAGCTCGTTGTAACGCTTTGGATGCTGCGCCTTGTAGTCAAGCAGCAGACGGGATGAGTTGTTTGCGCTTACCATGCCGATGCCCCTGTAGCGGGTGTTTTTCGCAAGGGCGAGGGTAGCAGCGTCTATCGATAGCTTCATACATACCTCCGTGGATGCTTTTTTTCTAGTATCCATTGTAGTATTTTAAGCCTTAAAAGTCTATAGCTTTTTTGCTTTAAGCTAGGCATAATTTGTCACGCTGCACTCAGCAGACCTCAGATATTATAGCATCGTGGGGCGCATAATTCAATGCTCATTTGTCACAATTTTTCGGCTTGACAGGGGGGTGGTATTGTGGTACAATACCATAAAAAGGAGGCAATGTCATGGATATCAAAAACAACATCAAGACCACTGTCAACAAGCTCGACTACAACTCCCCCGTGATACTCACCTTTGCGATAATCTGCGTGGTGCTGCTTGCCGCAAACTATCTGACGGGCGGCTGGATAAACGATACGTTGCTTATCAGCAGGGGCAACCCAAGCCTTTTAGACCCCCTCACATACCTGCGCTCGGTGCTGCACGTGGTGGGGCACGCCGACTGGTCGCACCTGTTCAACAATATGATACTTATGATGCTGGTCGGCCCCGTTGTGGAGGAGCGTTACGGCAGCTTTAACCTCGCAGTGATGATAGTTTGCAATGCGGTGGTGACCGCTGTCATCAACGCACTGCTGCTGGATACTGGCATAATCGGCGCAAGCGGCGTTGTGTTTATGCTGATAATCCTCAGTGCCTTTACCAATATGAAAAAGGGCAGGGTGCCCGTTACCCTCATCATCGTGAGCGTGCTGTACCTCGGACGTGAGGTCACTGCGATATTCGCAAATGACAACATCTCTCAGCTGGGTCACATCGTCGGCGGACTTGTGGGTCTCGGCTTCGGAGTTTATTACTACAACAAAAAGTTCAAAAATTCGTAAAGGAGCAGCGATATGTACAGACCTAAAAAGCTGCTGGCTGCGCTGCTGGCAGCGGCAATGATATGTATGGCAGGCTGCGCTGCCGACACCGCAGAGGGCAGCAGCGCCGCAGATACCACCGTATCTGCAGTGACCGAGGACATCGCAGAGGACACCTCCGCTGAGGACAGCAACCCCGCCGACGGGGAGACAGGTGGCTTCAGCACCACTGCGGATGGCTCAGAGGATGACGAGGATGCAGAGCCCTCGGAGCCTTCAGAGCCTGCGGAGAGCACGCTTTCTGTCACCTGCACCAACACCAACTCCTGGCAGGAGGGCGGAATGTTCTGCACGCAGCTGGATATCGCTGTAAAAAACAGCTCGGCAGAGGCGGTGGACGGCTGGGAGATATCCCTTGACTTCGGGCAGGATACCGAGGTGATGCAGAGCTGGAACGCCTCGATCGAAGGCAGCGGAGCGGTCATAAGGGCTGCAAACGTTGACTACAACGCCGAGATACAGGGCGGCGCAGAGGTGACCTTCGGCATCATTGTAAAGACGGCTTCCGTTATCGGGGACGTGGCGGTGACCGCTGAGGGCGAGGCTGTCGGCACTACGGCAGGCTTCGGCGGAGGTGAGCAGACCTCGGCTCAGCCCGAGCAGATTACCTCTCAGCCAGAGCAGACTACCGCTCCGTCGCAGCCCGATATCGGCGAGATAGAGCACACCAACAGGGCAGGGCTGGTATCTGAGCACGGGCGGCTGTCCGTCAGGGGCGCAGACCTCGTAGATCAGCACGGCGAGCCTATGCAGCTGAGGGGAGTTTCCACCCACGGTATACAGTGGTTTCCGCAGTTTGCAAACAAGGATGCGTTCAGACATCTGCGTGACGAGTGGCACATCAACGTGATCCGTCTTGCGATGTACTCGGGCGCAGGCGAGGGCTACACCGACAGCACAAAGGCAGGCATTGAGCAGACCGTGCAGGATGCGGTGGATGCCTGCATCGAGCTGGATATGTACGTGATCGTTGACTGGCACGTGTTGCAGGATCAGTCGCCGCAGGTGCGAAAGGCTGACGCACTGCGCTTTTTTGAGTATATGAGCGCAAAGTATGCCGACTATCCCAACGTCATCTACGAGATATGCAACGAGCCTAACGGCTATGCAAGCTGGGGCGGCGATGTAAAGCCCTACGCCGAGGAGGTGATCCCCGTCATCCGCAAAAACGCCCCCGACAGCATCGTTATCGTTGGCACTCCCACCTGGAGTCAGGATATCGACAAGGCACTGGCTGACCCCCTTAAATACGACAATGTGATGTATGCGCTGCATTACTACGCAGCCACCCACACCGACTGGCTGCGTGACAGGCTCAGAAATTGCTACAACAGCGGGCTTCCGATAATCGTGTCGGAGTTCGGCAACTGCGACGCATCGGGCAACGGCAACAACGACCTCGCCCAAGCGGAAAAGTGGTTGCAGCTGCTGGACAGCCTCAACATAAGCTACATGAACTGGTCGCTGTGCGACAAAAACGAGGCGGCATCCATCCTGCGTTCGGGCGCAAGCGTTTCGGGCGGCTGGGGCGACAATGACCTCACCGAGAACGGCAGGTTCATGAGAGATTGGTTCAGAGATCATGATCGATAAGTAAGAACAGCGGCCCATTGAGCCGCTGTTTTTTGAGCGCATTGCAGAACCATCACGAAAACGAAAAAACCGCCCGACCTTAGCAGTCAAGCGGTTTCATATTGGTTGCGTCATTTTCGGTTTTCGCTGAGCGAGATCCGCCGCTGCGTTGCGGCGGAAGAAGAAAATAAAAAATCACGTTTCTAAACAAAAAGGACTCCCATCGGAGTCCTCTTTTTGTTTGGTTGCGGGAGCTGGATTCGAACCAACGACCTTCGGGTTATGAGCCCGACGAGCTGCCAACTGCTCCATCCCGCGATATTTGTGTGCGTCATCACAACGCTTAATTATTATAACACAACCGAAGCGATTTGTCAAGCCCCTATCTCAAATTTTTTTCAGATGCCCTGAGACCGCTTCGCAATGGGCTTCGTGATATATTTTATGCGGGCGGCAAATAAATATTCATCGCTATTGACAATTTTGCGAAATGTATGTATAATATAATCAGAAAATAATTACCTGACATAAAGATCATCTGACTGAAAGGTGCGTTTATAGATGTTGCAGAGCAGTTTTGCCCTGCTGTTTGTGTTACTGCGCACCCGAAGTCGTTTTCGGGTGCTTTTATTTTGTTTGGAGGAGATTATGGAAACAAGAGTTGCAGTAATGGCGATCATCGTTGAGGATACGGCATCGGCTGAGCGCATCAACAGCATCCTGCATGAGTACGGCAGATATATCATCGGCAGGATGGGCGTGCCCTATCGTGAAAAAAGCATCAGCGTCATGAGCGTGGCGGTGGATGCGCCGCAGGATGTCATCTCCACCATGTCGGGGAGGATAGGTAAGCTGAACGGCGTCAGCGTAAAGACCGCTTACTCGCAGGTGATAAGCCATGAGTAGTTCCATGCACGCACTTATCGACAAGCTGGAGCAGCAGCGTTCGCTCACGCTGGCTGAGTATGAGGAGCTGATACTGAACAGATCTACCGAGGCTGCTGAGTACCTCGCAGGAAGGGCTACCGCCGCAAGGCGCAGCGTCTACGGTAACAAGGTGTTCTTCCGTGGGCTGATCGAGATCAGCAATATCTGCAAAAACAACTGCCGCTATTGCGGCATCAGGGCGGCGAACTCTAATTGCAGCCGCTACAGGCTCAGAGTCGAGGATATATTCGGCTGCTGTAGAGAGGGCTATCGCCTCGGGCTGCGCACCTTTGTGTTGCAGGGCGGCGAGGATCCCTATTTCACCGATGATGTGCTGTACAGCATCGTACATAGGATAAAGACCGAGTTCCCCGATTGCGCAGTTACCCTCTCCCTCGGCGAGCGCAGCAGAGAGAGCTATCAGCGGCTTTACGACGCAGGCGCAGACCGATATCTGCTGCGCCACGAGACCGCCGACAAGCGCCACTACGACCTACTGCATCCAAGCGACATGAGCTTTGAAAACAGGCTGCGCTGCCTTAGAGATCTTAAGGATATCGGCTATCAGACGGGCTGCGGCTTTATGGTGGGATCGCCTTATCAGACGGCGGCTGACCTCGCTAAAGACCTCAAATTTGTGGAGGAGTTCAAGCCCCAGATGTGCGGTATCGGCCCGTTTATTCCGCAGAAGGATACCGAGTTTGCATCCCATCCTGCAGGCAGTGCGGAGCTCACCTGCTATCTGCTTTCCATCATCCGTCTGATCGACCCTGCGGTGCTGCTGCCCGCCACCACTGCCCTCAGCACGATATACGAAAACGGCAGAGAGTTTGGTATACTATCGGGCGCAAACGTCATCATGCCTAATCTTTCACCCATATCGGTGAGGGAAAAATACACCCTATACGACAACAAGGCGCATACAGGCTATGAGGCGGCGGAAAGCATCAACGACCTGTGCGCCCGTCTGAGTGAGATAGGCTATGAGGTGGCTGTTGACCGTGGCGACCATATCGACCTGCATGAATAGCAGCTGCGCCGACCCTCGCCGATGAGGGCAGCGCAATATTACATCCATTTGTTACTAACGGGGAAGAATACTGACCCGAAAGAAAGGAATACACAACTATGGCAATTTACGACCCCAGATCGCTGAAAGCCGAGGAGTTCATCAACAATGAGGAGATCCTCGCAACCCTCGAATATGCCGAGGCTAACAAGCATAATGTTGAGCTTATCGACAGCCTGCTGGAAAAGGCACGCCCTAAAAAGAACGGTAACGGCTGCACCTGCGCAGGCCTCACTCATCGTGAGGCTTCGGTGCTGCTTGCCTGCGACATTCCCGAAAAGGTGCAGGAGATGTACCGCATCGCAGAGGAGATAAAGCTTGCATTTTACGGCAACCGCATCGTGATGTTTGCGCCGCTGTACCTGTCAAACTACTGCGTCAACGGCTGCCTGTACTGCCCGTATCACCTCAAAAACAAGCACATCGCACGCAAAAAGCTGACGCAGGAGGAGATAAAGCAGGAGGTAATCGCCCTGCAGGATATGGGTCACAAGCGTCTTGCCATCGAGGCGGGCGAAGACCCCGTAAACAACCCCATCGAGTACATTCTTGAGTCCATCAAGACCATCTACAGCATCAACCACAAAAACGGAGCCATCCGCAGGGTGAATGTCAACATCGCCGCCACCACCGTTGAAAACTACCGCAAGCTGAAGGATGCAGGCATCGGCACGTACATACTGTTTCAAGAGACCTACCACAAGGAGAGCTATGAAACGCTACACCCAACAGGCCCTAAGCACGACTATGCCTACCATACCGAGGCTATGGACAGGGCGATGGAGGGCGGCATCGATGATGTGGGCCTCGGTGTGCTGTTCGGGCTGGAGCTGTATAAGTACGAGTTCGCAGGGCTGCTGATGCACGCAGAGCATCTTGAGGCGGTGCACGGCGTTGGCCCCCACACCATCAGCGTGCCGAGAGTAAAGCACGCAGATGACATCGACCCCGATGTGTTCGACAACTCCATCCCCGACGAGATGTTTGAAAAGATAATCGCCTGCATACGCATTGCGGTTCCCTATACGGGCATGATAATCTCCACCCGTGAGACCGAGGAGGTGCGCAGGAAGGTGCTGCGCCTCGGTATCTCGCAGATAAGCGGCGGCTCACGCACATCCGTGGGCGGCTACACCGAGGAGGAGCGTCCCCACGACAGCGAGCAGTTCGACGTGTCCGACCAGCGCACCCTCGACGAGGTGGTGCACTGGCTGATGGAGAACGACCATATCCCCTCGTTCTGCACGGCGTGCTACAGAGAGGGCAGGACGGGCGACCGCTTTATGACCTTTTGCAAAAACGGGCAGATACTCAACTGCTGCCACCCCAATGCGCTGATGACGCTGACGGAGTACCTTGTGGACTATGCCTCCGACAAGACTAAGCAGACAGGCTTTAAGCTTATCGAGAGAGAGCTTGAAAAAGTGCCCAACGAAAAGGTGAAGGCCATCGCCGCTAAAAATATCGAGGATATCAAGTCCTCAAACAGGAGAGATTTCCGCTTTTGACGGCTGAGATATACTGCGCCCCGATGTGTATACATCGGGGTGTTTTTGCGCTGTATGCGAATTTTAGCGGTACAGGCGAAATATACTGTACAAGTATATGCGCAGGAGGCGGCTATGGATATCATCAGATGGATAAATGACAATATCGTGTGGGGCGTGCCTACGCTGGCATTGTTCCTGTTTACGGGCGGATATTTCTCGGTAAGGACGGGGTTTTTTCAGCTGCGGCACTTCGGGCGGTGTATGAGGGAGACAGTGCTTGCCGCCGATTGCAGGCAGGGCGGCGAGGGCAGCATATCTCCGTTTCAAGCGATGACCTCTGCACTGGCGGCGACCCTCGGTACGGGCAACATTGCAGGAGTGTCGACGGCAGTGGCATTGGGTGGGGCAGGTGCGGTGCTGTGGATGTGGCTGTCATCCATGCTTGGGATGATGACTGGCTATGCCGAGAATGTGCTTGGCATCTGCTACCGCCGCCGCATCAACGGCAATTGGCAGGGCGGCGCAATGGGCTACATAAGCCGAGGCTTGGGCGAGATGCCGAGGCTGAAGCGCATCGCAAAGCCATTGGCGGCGGTGTTTGCGGTGCTGTGTGCGCTGACTGCCTTCGGCATGGGAAACATGGCGCAGATGAACACCGCCGCCCAGTCGCTGAAGATGGGCTTCGGCATAAGCCCCGTTATCAGCGGAGTGGTGCTGGCTGCTGCGGCAGCGGCGGTGATCTTCGGCGGCATGGGTCGCATTGCAGGCTTTACGGAGAAGATAGTGCCGCTGATGTCGGTGTTTTATATTGCGGGGGCGGTGTATATCCTCGCAGCCAATATCGGGCGGCTGCCCGATGTGCTGTGCAGCATATTTGAGGGGGCTTTCGGTATCGGCAGCGTGGCAGGCGGCATCAGCGGATATGTGGTGAAGCAGGCGGTGTCGATGGGGCTAAGGCGAGGAGTGTTTTCAAACGAGGCGGGGCTCGGCACATCGGTGGCAGCACACACCTCCTCAGATGTGAAGGAGCCCTGCGTGCAGGGTATGTGGAGCATATTTGAGGTGTTTTTCGATACCATAATAATGTGCTCGGTGACGGCTTTTGTGCTGCTGTGCTGTCCCTGCAACGCTCCCACCCTTGAGGAGTGCATCAACGATATCTCGACAGAGCCGCAGTATTTTCGGCTTACGCAGCAGCAAAGCCTTATCACATCGGGTGCTCCGCTGTTGATATCGGGCAGCGGCGAGGCGGTGGATTGCCGCACCGTATACGGCACTGAGCTCACCCTATATCTGCACGAGGGCGATGTCACCTTTTCAAATCTGATGTGCATTACGGGGATACAGTCCACCGACCGCAACGGCGACCCCATATATCGCAGCGGAATTCCGCTGATCGAAGCCGCTGAGATATCAGCAGTAAGCGGTGTGGGGCTGGCATCGTATGCGTTTACGCAGACGTTTGGCGGGGCGGCGGGGATGCTGCTGTCGGTGGCGGTGACGCTGTTTGCATTCACCACGGTGATAGGGTGGTCGCAGTTTGGGGCGGGG